>NZ_JAKFGB010000013.1 GCF_022267515.1 Rubinisphaera margarita
GAAGATGGAAAGCCAACATCCGAAGATGCCGACTGGTTTGATTTGATTTCTTCCGAAGAAGAAATCGGTCAGCCGTCACATACTTATTGCTGAACTCAAATCACCAACCAAATTGCCAAATATCATACGAAGGCCTCAACAGGCTCTTCGGTTTTAAGCAGACGTCAATACGCCTGCCGTCCGCGTCGCGATCCAGAAGATTCCAAATCGCGGGCTCGGCAGTTTACTGCCAAGATTTATTTTCGCAAGCGACTTTCATTCGTCAAGGAGAAAAGTCTCCAAAGAGCAGAAAGTGCGGGGCGAAAAAAAGAACGAATGCCTCAGGTCACGTCGACCCGTTGCATCCGTGTGTCGCGGAAGGGAATAATAACCTCCCGCCCTCTCGCGTCAACCAGACCGCCCGGGTTTTGTGAAAAAACGGCGAAAATCTCCCGGAGCGTCGGCGGATGACACCCCCTCCGGCGGCCGCTAGAATGTTATCTCACCAATAGTTACGCCATTTCTCCGATGCAGGAGCAAGTCATGTTTTCGCAGGTCGAAGAGTATCTCAAATCGCAGCAGACCGCCCATTTGGAGCAGCTGAAATCGTTTCTGCGGATCCCGAGCGTGAGTGCCGATCCCGAACGCAAAGCCGATATGCAGACGGCTGCCGACTTCGTTGCCGGCAAGCTGAAGGAGGCTGGACTCGACACACAGATTCATCCGGTCGATGGACACCCGATTGTCACCGGGGAATGGCGGAAGGCTGGTAAGGATGCCCCCACCGTTCTGGTCTACGGACATTACGACGTGCAGCCGCCCGATCCGCTCGATCTGTGGACGACGCCTCCATTCGAGCCGGACGTTCGCGATGGAAAGATCTACGCTCGTGGAGCGACCGACGACAAGGGGCAAATGCTGACGCATGTGCTGGCTGTCGATGCCTGGATGAAGACGGTCGGCAAGCTGCCTGTGAACGTGATCTTTGTCATCGAAGGCGAGGAAGAAGTTGGCAGCAACAATCTCGACCTCTTCCTCGAAAGCAAGAAAGAGGAGTATGCCTGTGATGTGGCGGTGGTGAGCGACACGAGTATGTACGCCGCGGATCTTCCGGCCATTACCTACGGGCTGCGGGGCATTCTGGCGTGTGAAGTGAAAGTGACCGGGCCGAATCGCGATCTGCATAGCGGGGTGTTTGGCGGAGCGGTGACGAATCCGATCAACGCGCTGACGCAGATGCTGGCGAAAGTGCAGGACGACGACGGCCGTGTGCTCATCCCCGGCTTCTACGATGATGTGATCGAGTTGACCGCCGAAGAACGGGAGCAGTTTGCTGCTCTGCCGTTTTCTGAAGACGACTTCAAGCAGGATCTTGGCGTCGATGCGGTCCACGGCGAGCCTGGGTATTCGACGACCGAACGCCGCTGGGCGCGGCCGACGTTTGATCTGAACGGGATCTATGGCGGGTATCAGGGAGCCGGGCCGAAGACGATTGTCCCCTCCTATGCTGTGGCGAAGATGACGTGTCGGCTGGTCCCGGATCAGGACGCCGCGAAACTGAGTGCGGCTCTGAAATCGCTGCTGAAATCAGTCTGCCCGCCGGGAATCAAGATGGAGTTCCGCGAATATCACGGCTGCACGGGGCACGTTTTCAATACGTCGGGACCGCATTTCCAGGCGGCTTCAAAGGCAATTGACTTCGCCTTTGGCAAGGAGCCGGTGATGATTCGCGAAGGGGGCTCGATTCCCGTTGTGGCGACGTTCCAGGAGATCTTCGGCGTTGAAACGCTGCTGCTCGGCTGGGGATTGAACAGCGACAATCTGCATAGCCCCGATGAGCACTTCCACGTGGCGAATTTCCAGCGCGGAACGCTGGCGAGTGCGAAGTTGTGGGAGGAGTTGGGGCGTTAGGCGTTAGGCAGCAGGTCGCGATGGATGACGCTGGCTTTGCCAGTGCTTTGACGACTGTTTGGGTGCACTGGCGGAGCCAGTGGCACACATTGAAAACAGGGAGCGTATTGGAGTGGCTTCGCCATCCAGACGCACGCGTCTGGGGCATCCGGTCATCAGAGGGGTTATAGCGTCATCAGCGTAAAGATGGTGACTATGACGCCTGTCATGGCGAGGAAGAGCCAGAAGGGGCTCCATTCTTTCAGCCGCCCGCCGAAGGTGTACCAGGGGTAGTAGCCGCCGGCCTGCCAGCCGTGATGCAGGTAGCAGCCGCAGGCCGGGCAGGCGTCGGCATCTTCGTAGACGGCTGCTCCACATTCGGGGCAATCGGCGGTGTCGGTTTCGTCGTCATTGTCGTAATGGTTGTCGCCGTAATCGAGGTCATCGTCCCAGTCGTCGTCTTCGTAATCCATGAGGCGATCTGCTATGCTTGGCCGAAGTTCTTGAGGTTGGTCTGCTCCGAAAAATGGGGGCAGCCGCACGATATCTGAAACCGGTCCCGCTGCCCAGACGGGACTTTCCGGATCGCGACTTATTCGCGTCCCAATAAGGTCTGTTCCATGCCCGCCATTACGATTCGTGACTCCGTTTCCGGCAGCCAGGCTCAGGTGTTGCCCGAACTTGGCTTCAATCTTTTTCAGTTTTCGGTTCCCATCAACGGGCAGACCGTTGAAGTTCTCGATGCGGACGAGAACTTCGCCGAAGGAAATGTGAAGCCGAGCCGCTGCGGAATCCCGATTCTGTTTCCGTTCCCGAACCGAATCGCCGAGGGCAAGTTCACGTGGGACGGCAAAGAATACCAGCTGCCGACGCCAAAACCGGGTGCTCATTATATTCACGGGTTCTGTCTCGACCGACCGTGGCGCGTTATCGAGCAGACCGAGAACTCGGTGACGGGTGAGTTTCAGTTGAGCAAAGATGCTCCGGATCGCCTCGAACTGTGGCCTGCCGATTTCATCATTCGCTGCACCTATCTGGTGCGCGGCAATGCCTTGAAGTCGCAGTTCTCGTTCACCAATCCGGACGACAAACCGCTGCCGTGGGGCTTCGGCACCCACGCCTACTTCCGGATTCCGCTCACCGACGGCAGTTCAACCGAGCATATCGTCCTGGAAGCTCCTGCTCACAAGAAGTGGATCCTGGAGAACTTCATTCCGACGGGCGAACAGGTCCCGGTTGATGAAGCCTGTGATCTGACCGACGGGGCGTACTACTCGACGCTGAAGCTGGACGATGTGCTCACCGACCTGCGGCCCGAGGGCGAGACGCTGGAGAGCCTGGTGATTGATGAAGGAGCCGGGCTTCAGATCGTGCAGGAATGCGACAATCGCTATCGCGAACTGGTCGTCTTCACGCCGCCGGGACGGAATGCGGTCTGCATGGAGCCGTATACGTGTCCGACCGATGCAATCAATCTTACCGCGAAGGGGATTGATTGCGGCTGGGAGACACTCGATCCGGGCAAGAGTGTCCAGACGTGGATTGATATTCGCGTCGAACCGATCATGGCCTGATTTCAACATGTCCTTCTTGAGATGAATCATTCAGAGACTGCGATGACAACGGCTGGAGAAGATGCGGTACGAATGCTGCTTGATGGCGTCGCCAATGGGGATGTCGACGTGCAGTCGGCTCTCAAGCGACTCGGCTCAATAACCGCACAGTCGGGGCCTGCCAGTCTCGATCTGGATCTCGATCGACGAGATCGGTGCGGATTTCCGGAAGCAGTTTATGGCACCGGAAAGCCAGCCGAGGTGATCATCTCCGCCTTTCAGCGTCAGTCGGCTGCCGGTCAGAACTGTCTGGCGACGCGCTGCTCGGAATCGCAGGCGGAAGCGGTGCTGCAGGAGATCCCCGAATGCGAGTGGAATCCGCTGGCACGCACGCTTCGTCTGACCGTGGAAACGAGCGAGCAGCCGAAGGGCGGGACGTTCGTCGTCACCGCTGGAACGACTGATCAACCGGTCGCCGAGGAAGCAGCCGAGACGCTGCGGTGGATGGGGTTTGATCCCGGAATGATTTTCGATGCCGGCGTGGCCGGGCCGCAGCGGTTGCTGCGATCGGTCGAGAAGCTGCAGCATGCGAAAGTGATTGTCGTCGTGGCTGGCATGGAAGGTGCATTGCCTTCCGTCGTGGGCGGCTGGGTTCCGTGTCCCGTGATTGCCGTGCCGACGAGCGTCGGTTATGGCGCCAACTTCGGTGGACTTTCGGCGTTACTGGGTATGCTTAACAGCTGTGCGGCGAATGTCTGCACGGTGAATATCGATGGTGGTTTCAAGGGCGGATATCTGGCCGGACTGATCGCTGCTCAGTCAGCGGACAACGAGAACTAGAGCGGATCGCTCTACCGGCTGTCCGCATACGATCACGTTCCTGCCTGAACCGCAGCAACTTATGCGGACGGAACGGCTACACAGATCAGTAAACTGCTCTAACGACGGAGACAACACGGATGGTGGCACGTATTGAAACACTTCCTCCCCTTCCTTCCCGAAGCCAGGATGCCCACAAGGGCACGTTTGGAACCGCACTGCTGATTGGCGGTTCGCGAGGGATGGCGGGTTCGATTTCGCTGGCCGCTCTGTCGGCTCTGAGAACCGGTGCCGGGTTGGTCTTCGTGGCCTGTCCCGAGTGCTGTCAGGATATTGTCGCGGGGTTCGATCCGTCGTACCTCACGGTCGGACTTCCCCAGCAGCCGGATGGAACCATCGCTTACGATGCCCAGGAGCTGATTAACAGTCACATCGAGAAGTCCACTGCAGTGGGCATTGGCCCCGGGCTCGGACAGTCGCGTGATGCCGAACTGCTGATGCTCGATTTGTATGTCTCGGTGAAGCAGCCGCTGGTGATTGACGCCGACGGGTTGAACGCCCTGGCCCGATTGCCGGATGGGATTCCGAAGAACCCGGCTGGTCCGCGAATTCTCACGCCGCATCCCGGTGAAATGGGGCGGCTGCTCGGCATCAGCAGCTCTGACGTACAATCGCGGCGGGACGAGATCGCCGAGGAGTTCGCCAAAGAGCACAACTGCGTGGTTGTTCTCAAAGGGTTTCAGACCATTGTCACCGATGGCGAGACGATGTTCGTGAACACCTCGGGCAACAGCGGGATGGCGACCGGAGGAACGGGCGATGTTCTGACCGGGTTGATTACGTCTTTGCTGGCTCAGGGGCTCTCGCCGATTGATGCAACGCGGATCGGCGTGCATTTGCATGGCGTGGCGGGGGATTTAATCGCCGAGCGATACGGAGAGCGGGGGCTGATCGCTTCCGATTTGCCGCTCGCGATCGCAGAAGCGATTCGGCAGCATCGCTGATCGAACACTCAAACGGTATCGATTAAACGCTTCGCACGGGCTGGTCCGTTCGGAGCGTTTTTTCGTGTTACGGCGGACGCCTATTCCGCATATCCGCTATCGCTTGGGGAAGTTGCAGCCGAGATGGCTCGGCTCGTCAGATTCCGTTCGGCCAGACGTTGGAAATGACGAAGCACGATAGAGAGTGCCTCCGCTGATTGCGGAACCAACTTTCCTGAGCACGTGCATCATGGCTAAAGTGAAAAAGAACAACGACGAACCCCGCCGCGGACTCTTCAGCGGCTGGCGGAACTGGCTGTACGACCCCCGGGTGATCATCGCCTGTGTGGGAATCTGCGCTGCTCCGTTTCTGGCGAACATGGCCCGGAAATCCGGGACCGACTTCACGACACTGCCGCAGTACCAGGTCGATCGTCGTGAGGTGAAGCTGACAGAATTGCCCACGTTCGTGCCGGTTGACCTTCTCGAACGAACCTGGCAGCGGGCAGGGCTGGAGCCGACGTTTTCGCTGCTTGAGCCGCAACTGGCGGAGCGAATCGGCAAGGCGTTCGAGTTGTCCCCCTGGGTGCGGGAAGTGAAGCACATTCGCCTGCGATACCCGAACAAGATTGAGATCGGCCTGGAATACCGGGAACCGGTGGCACTGGTGCAGTTGCAGCAGGGCTACTATCCGGTGGACCGCGATGGCATCCTGTTGCCTCCCATGGATTTCTCGATTAAGCAGCTGGGCAGTTATCCCGCGGTGGAAGGGATTGATTCCGTGCCTCGTGGACCCGCGGGTGACCACTGGGGCGATCTGGCGGTCTGGGGAGCAACGCGGCTCGCGGAGATGATGCTTGCAGCCGGCGACAAAGATTCCCCCTGGAAGCGATTCCACTTCAAAACCATTCGCGTCGAAGGACATTCGGCGACGGGAATCCGCTCCATCGATGATCTCAACCAGGTGCAGTATCGACTGATTACCGACAAAGGGAGTGAAGTCATCTGGGGGGTCGCTCCCGACGTGCCTGATCCGACCGAGCCCAACGCTGAAACCAAACTCAAGAGGCTCGAAATGTATTTCCGCGACTTCGGCGGCCTGCAGACGGCCCAGGGACCGGTGGAGATCGACCTCCGCCGCTGGAAAGATATCGCCCGCCGCCCGTTACCGTCACCAGATGGCCGAGTGACGCGCTAGAAAGAATTCAACGGGAGAGACTAGCCGAGGGATGTCGCTGAAAAAGCGGATGGCACAGAGACTGATCTCTGTGTTGCCAGGCAACAGGAAGCCTGTCTTCTGCGTTGATTGTTCGATGGACGGAACGAGACTTTGTCCGGCGAGCAACGAGGACGGCTGAGGAATGCCTGTCCCCTCTCGTTCAAGCTCAAGCTTGCCCTCGCAACAGCCGAGAGCAAGAATGACGGGACTTCAGTTCACTTCATTTCGACACCACATCGAACGTCCCCAATAAACAGAATCGACATTCATGGCGGTTACACAAGCCGATTTTCGGGCAGTTGGATCTCGCGAATTGCCGCTGCGCACGCGGCCCGATATCCGCATTGAACGAATCGGCTATCAGGGGACCGGCTACTGGATTGTGAAGGATCCGGTCGCGCTGCGCTATTATCGTCTGACGCGCGAACAGCATCAGGTGCTCGAGAAGATGCGGGGCTCGGCCACGCTGGATGAGATCCACGAAGATCTCCAGCGGGAGAATCCGTCGATTCCGGTGAAGACCAGCGACGTGCAGCGTCTGCTCGCCGACCTGCACGAAAAAAATCTGCTTTACACGAAGCGGCTCGGGCAGGGGCGCCCGCTGTTGCATCTCAATAAAAAGAATAAGCGGAAAGAGATTCAGCAGACGCTGCAAAACTTTCTCTTTCTGCGGCTGCCGGGCTGGGATCCGGAACGGACGCTCAACGCGATCTATCCGTTCTTCAAATGGATGTATACCCGCTGGGCCGTCGGCATGGTGGTGACGCTGGCGTGTGCCGCTCTGCTGCTGGTCAGTATTCAGTTCGAAGAGTTCCAGTCGAAGTTGCCGGAGTTCCAGCAGTTCTTCGGCTGGCCGAACCTGCTCTACATGTATCTGGTGATCGCCGGAGCGAAAGTGATCCACGAGTTCGGTCACGGGCTGACGTGCCGGCACTTCGGGGGGGAATGCCACAAGATCGGCGTTATGCTCCTGGTCTTCAGTCCGACGCTCTACTGCGATGTGTCGGACAGCTGGATGATGAAGAACAAATGGCATCGCATCTGGATTGGCGGAGCCGGGGCCTATATTGAGGTCTTTCTGTCCTCACTGGCGGTTTTCGGCTGGTGGTTCTCTGAGCCCGGGTTGTTCAATTATCTCTGTCTGAACCTGTTCTTCGTGACGACGGTTTCGACGGTCATCTTCAACCTGAACCCGCTGATCCGTTTCGACGGATACTACATGCTCAGCGATTATCTGGAGATCCCGAATCTCAAGCAGAAAGCCGACAAAGCCCTGCAGCGGGCCTTCGCCTGGTACTGCCTGGGAATCCACATTCCGGAAGACCCGTTCGCTCCAGATCGCGCCAAGCACTGGTTTATCCTCTATGCGGTCGCGTCGTGGATTTACAAATGGGTGCTCGTCTTAAGCATCGCCCTGTTCCTGTATACGTGGATGAAACCCTATGGACTGCAGAACCTGGCGGTGACGCTGACCGCCTTTTCGCTGGGAACGATGATTTACGGATTGGGGCGATCGCTCTATCAGATTCTGTCGATGCCGAGGAATGAACCGATGAGTAAGGTCAAGATCGCATTCTCCACGCTGGTGGCAGCCGGAATCCTCGCGGCTCTGCTCGCCATTCCGGTTCCCTGGTGGATCCACTCCAGTTTCACCCTGGAGCCGCATCAGGTGCAGCATGTCTATTCGCTGACGTCTGGACAAATCGCGGAAGTCAGCGCGAAGCCGGGGGAGTTGGTTGAAGCCGGTCAGACGTTGATGACGCTCCGAAATGATGAGCTGGAAGATGAGGAACTGCGACTCACTGCCCAGCTTGATATGGCAGAGGCCCGTCGACGGACCGCCATTTCGTTGAATGATCCGGATGAAGTCCGCATGGCCGACGAACGGATCACTTCGCTGAAGGACTTGCTGGCGCAGGTCCGCGAACAGATCGACAATCTGACCATCACCGCTCCGATCAGCGGACGCATCGTCGCAGCCGAATCGGTTCCTGAACCGCCGCTGGACGATCAGTCGAACTCCGAGCTTCGCCAGTGGTACGGCACCGTCTTCGAGGACCGCAATCTGAACGCCTCGCTTGAGCCAGCCACGCATGTCATGAGCATCGCTCCCGATGACGAAATGCAGGCCGTGCTGCTCGTCTCGCAGGACGACCGCAACGAGCTCAAGGTCGGCACGCCGGTTCTACTGCGGTGCTATCACCTGCCGGACAAAACCTTTGACGGCGAAGTCGCCAGCATTGCCGACCGCCAGAGCGATTACGCTCCCAAGCAGCTCTCCAACAAGAGCGGCGGCGACCTGGCGACAGTGACCGACCAGCAGGGCCGGGAAAAGCTGACGGATCTGGCGTATCAGGCCACAGTCAAAATCAACGAAGACACAGACCTGATGCGAAGCGGCCTGACGGGCCGAGCCCGTTTCATCGTCGACAAACGCTCCGTCGGCGGCTGGATCTGGCGCTACCTCCGCCAGACGTTTACCTTCCGCCTGTAGTGTGCAGGGCAAGTTCCGATCGCCCTGCGTGATCTGATTAAAGAGCGTCCCCGCTCTACCGAGCATCCGCGAAAGGGTGGCCCCGAAAGATTCTTTCGGGGCGGCGCAGCCGTGGGAGGACGGAATTTGACGTGGGTTCCTGGTGAGAAATTCGCACCCATAGAAAACGAAACAGGGTTGAATCTTCCCCGTCGCCAAACTGCGTTCTCCGACGGCTTCGCCGCCCTGATAGCAGAGCTATCACGGCCACCCGGGTTCATTCTCGGGTGGCACAGACATTCCTGTCTGTGCGTGATTGGACGTCGATTCCCGAAAGAGCACGACTGTCCAACCCTGCAGGCTACGGCACAAACGGGTCCGTTTTCTGAGCGCTGCCGAACGGGTGATTTGTGTCGGCCGGGTTGAGCGGCGTCATTGGTGAGTCGAAGCCTTCGCGGGTTGGCTGGAGCTGTTCCCGGGACCTGCGTTCGGCCGCTGTCTGCTGATGCTGAACGGTGCGGATATAAACCGGCAACGTCAGATGGCTGCGCGAACGGGCGGCCTGGTGTCCGGTTGCTTCCTGGGGCGTTGCCTGAGGAGAACGAGGCGCTGCGGTTGATCCGGGCTGATAAGCCGGAGCGGACTCAAGCTGAGCGGTTCCGCCCATCTGATTCTGCTGGCCTTGAGAGATGGCGGCCGTTTCGATGGGAGCCGGAGCGGTGGCCGGGGGTTGAGCGGCATCCGGAGACTGACCGCGAACGACATCGTTCCGCTCCAGATTCGCCTGGTTCAATGCCAGAGCATTCCCTTCCGGCAGATTCAGACTGGGACTGCCCGCCATTACCCAGGAGTCCCACTTCTGTTCCAGATTGCCGACCGAGTTTACGCCATAGTGGGAACTGAGAGCATGATCCCAACTGCCGTGCCGGTGGGCATCCTGCAGGAACTTCAGGAACGTCTGGCGTCCCCCCTGCTGAACGAGGTAATCGGTCAGCGAATAGCCCTGGGCATAGAGCTTCATCACGTCCCGCATGTCGGGCGGATACTCGGTCATCTTCAGCAGCGACTGCAGCGGAATCTTCCGGCCCGACCGCATGACATCGTCGAGCAGACGTGTCTGACGCCGGCGTTCCGATTCGTGCTCGATCAGCGTCGACATGCCTTCGTCGGCCCAGCGAGGCAGCGGGCGACGGAAGATGCAGGCGAGAATTGTATGCGTGATTTCGTGAGGCAGGACCGAATCAAGGATGCGTTCTTCGCTTCCTTGAATGTCCATGTTCCAGCCGAGCACTTCGCCGTTCTGGAAGTTGAAGGTGGTTGCTCCGCCGGCTCCGATCTGCCCGACGCGGCAGCGAATGGGACAGGGAGCGGACCAGTTCGGCAACTCCTGCCCGGCCCACATCACGGACAGTTCCTTGCGGAAGCGTTCGGCTTCCCGGCCCACCCGTTCGGCAAACTCAGCTGTCGGAGCGGTCACCACAAAGTTGGGCGTCCGAAACGAAGCCGCAGACAGCGGGGTCAGCGATGCGAACAGAACGGTCCAGCAGACCAGCGCAAAACGAGCGGCAGGTACACGAGCTTCCATGCTCTGGTATCCTCTTTGTTTTCAGTGAGCGTTGCGACGAAGGCGAGGGACCGAATTCCATTCAGCCCGGCATTCGGTGATCGTGCGATCGAATCGAATGCGCCTTCCGTGGAAGTGAGGGAGCCGTTTCGCAACCACTGTGCCAGTCACTGCAGTGAAGCTGCCGCGTAATGCTGCAGAATCGATCTTGCAATGCCACCCTGTGAAGCGATTCGAGACACTTTTCCAGATCTCGAATTTGCCTCCCTGTCCCGGCGGGATTGTAAGGCTTACAAGCAAACGCGCGAGCCCGAACCTGGCCTGTTTGTAAATTTGACAACAAAGAGACGCGCCTCATCGGGAAATGAGACAGCCTTCAAACGTCCCGCCAGCACCGATCCCTATTGTTCATTTTGACCAGGTTGCCTATCGTTTTCGCTGATTCAGATTGCAGTCCATGGAAAGGATGTCAGCCGTGGCCACGGAGAACGTCGAGAACGATCAACTCTATTATCCGCCCGCCGACGAACGGCAGCTCACTGCCCGAGCCGTCATCACCGGCTGTATTGTCGGGAGCGTCGTTTCCTGCACGAACATCTATATTGGACTGAAAATCGGCTGGGCATTTGGAGCCTCGATCATCTCTGCGGTGCTGGCGTTTTCGTTGTTCTCCATGTTCCAGAATCGACTTTCCATTCTGGAAACGAACATCGCTCAGACCGCTGGCTCGGCCGCCGGTTACATGTCGTCGGCTGCTGGCCTGCTGGCTCCAATTCCGGCGATGGCCATGCTCGGCTACGAGTTCCACTGGTCAGCTCTCATGCTCTGGGCGGTTTCGGTGGCCTTTCTCGGCGTCTTCTTTGCCGTTCCATTGCGACGGCAGGTCGTGGAAATCGACAAGCTTCGCTTTCCGACCGGTACTGCCACGGCTGAAACGATTCTTGCCATGTACGGCGACGCAGCCGAGGCTTTGGCGAAAGCCCGAATTCTGATTGTGGCGGGCGTTGTCGCGGGACTGTTCACACTAAATTATCACTTCTTCCCGATCCTTGAGAAACCTCAGATCCACACCTGGCCCATTCTGAGTGGTCTCTCGATTCTGGCCGTGGCGGCGACCTGGGGCTTCGAGGTCTATCTCGGTCCTTCTCTCATGGGAGCCGGATTTCTCATCGGCCCCCGAGTGGTGTTATCGCTCGTTGGGGGAGCCATTCTCGGCTGGGGCATTCTCGGTCCGATTTCTCAGCAGATGGGCTGGGCACCCGGCGAGGTGATGAGTTACTCAAACGGCCCGCGGGGCTGGCTGCTCTGGCCGGGGGTCGCTCTGATGGTCTCCGAAGCGCTGATGGCTCTGCTGCTCTCGTGGAAAACATTCGTGAACGCCCTCACGATGCCGGTGATACGGAATCTCGATACAGATGAAGGCGAGAGTGAGCCGACGCACATCCCCAACAGCTGGTGGATCGGTGGCCTGATCCTCGGCTCGATCCTGACGACATTCATTACGTACAACGTTTTCAGTATCCCCCCCTACCAGACGGTCATCGCCATCGCCCTCTCGGCAGTCCTGGCCGTGGTGGCAGTTCGTTCGGTCGGCGAAACCGATATCAATCCGATTGGCGGGATGGGCAAAGTGACTCAGCTTGTCTTTGGCGGCATCGCCCCGGGGAATATGGGCACGAACCTGATGAGTGCGGCCATTACCGCTGGCGGAGCTTCGCAGGCGGGCGACATGATGCAGGACCTGAAAACAGGTCGCCTGCTGGGAGCCGCCCCGCGGAAGCAGTTCTTCGCTCAGCTGTGCGGCATCTGCTTCGGGATCCTGTTCGCTGTTCCGGTCTACTTCATCTTCACGAAAGCCTACCCGCTCGGAAAAGACCAGCTTCCCGCTCCAGCCGCGATGGCCTGGAAGGCGATGGCCGAGGTGCTGAATGTCGGATTCTCTGCTCTGCCGCCGTATGCGGTGCATGCCATGGTGATCGCAGGGATCGTCGGGGCGCTGATTTCCATCCTGCGACTCAACAAGACCCTCCGCCCTTACATTCCTTCAGGACTGGCGATGGGCATCGCGTTCATCGTTCCCGCCTATTATTCCCTTGTGATGTTCTACGGTCTGGTCATCTACCTGATCTGGAAAACGGTCGCTCCTCAACAGGCCGAGCGGTACAACTTCGCACTGGCCTCTGGATTGATCGCCGGTGAAGGGCTGATGGGTATCGTGAACGCAGGTCTTACGATTCTGGGCATCGGCTGATTCAGTCTCTTGGTGGTCCCTTCCAAGCCGAGTCCCAGGAGGCGGAACCAATGCCTGTATCCGTTGATCTCATTTCCGCGGCCTTCAAACGCGATCCGTATCCCACCCTGATGCGGATGGTGGAGCAGGGGCCGGTAGTCGAGACGACCTTTCCGTTTCTGGGAAAGGTCTACATGGTCACGACGCATGCCGCGGTGAATGCCCTGTTGAAGGATACGAAGAATTTCATCCGCGATCCCCGGTCGCTCGGCAAGTCGCCTCTTCCCGGGTTCAACTGGTGGACACCGCGTTGCCTGAAGATCATGGCTTCGGGAATGATCATCCGCGATAATCCCGATCATCGACGGCTGCGGATACTCGTTGATCAGGCGTTCTCCCGTTCCAGCATGGAACAGTTGCAGCCGCGTGTCGAGCAGATCACCGATGACCTCCTGAGTGAGATCGAGCAAAAGGGGGCTGCCGGAGAGCCCGTCGATTTGGTGGAAGGTCTTTGCCGCCCTTTGCCGATTGCGGTCATCTCAGAGCTGCTGGGGCTGCCTCCCGAGGACCGCGACATGTTCGCCAACTGGGCCGAGCGTTTTGCGATTGATCCCTCGTTTCGCGGCCTGATCTCGCTGCTGCCAACTCTCTGGAAAATGGAGAGTTACGTTCGCAGGCAAATCAAACTCTGCCGCCAGTCTCCGCGGCCGGGGTTATTGAGCGCCCTGGTTGACGTCGAAGCCGAGGGTCAACAGCTGAGTGACGACGAAGCGGTCGGCATGACGTTGCTGTTGCTCTTCGCCGGACATGCCACGACGACAAATCTCATCGGCGACCTGATTCTCGAACTTTGCGCGCACTCGGATCAGAAGGATCTGCTTTTTGAAGACTGGTCCCGCATCGACGGAGCCGTGGAAGAAGCTCTGCGATATTCAGCTTCGGTCCTGAGCTCGAAACCGATGTATGCGGTCCACGATCTGAAATTTCACGGCCTTGAATTGGAGCGGGGAGATCGGGTGATGGCGCTGCTCTCCGCAGCGAACGTTGATCCCGCCGTGTTCCCGGAGCCTTTCCGGTTCGACATTCTCCGGAATCCGAATCCACATCTGGCATTCGGAACCGGTATTCATGTTTGCCTGGGACTTAAGCTCGCTCGGCTGGAAACGCGAGTGGCGATCTTACGCCTGCTCGGTCGATTCCCGAAACTTGAGCTGGCCGTTCCCCGTGAAGAGATCCGGTGGACAGCCCTCAAAGGCATGCGTGGACCGAGTCAACTTCCGGTCCATCTGCATTCAGAACAAGCCTGAACAGGTCGTTTTCCCGCCTGTCCGTCTACAAATGTCGCTCGGCAGAAACGCCGCATCTGACACGGACGGGGGGATCAACCACCTGAGCAGGTCTAGGCGGGGATCGACTGGCTGACACGGTCCTTGGAGACCGACGCCGCCTTGGCTTGAGTCACCCCGCCTGTCTCTTCAATCTCAAGTTCCAGCTCGCCGCGACGAATATCGATGAAGGCATCGGCATCGATACCGATTTTTACACGACCATTGGAAACCTTGAGCACTTTGATTTCGATTGAGTCACCGATCAGAATCCGTTCGTTGATTTTGCGTGACAGCACCAGCATCGCACCCTCCATGGAATTAACTGTAGATTTCGTGAAAAAAATCGAGCGTCAGCGGATGAAACACTGTTGCATTTGCCGTGCCAGATGCTCTCCGACGGGACCATTTTGAAATAATGGGTAGTCTGCGTAAATTCAGCCCGCGATTCGCTGACCGCCGATATGGGGGCGTTCTCCATCTCAGCAGGCGGCATTGATCGATCAGCAGCCCGATCGGCACGGCAGCGATCGCTGCGAAATCGACCAACCTGATCGTGCGTTCGATTTCGCAACATTCGACTGTGGTATTAAGACCGCATGTGTTGTTTTGGTGCACACTCAGACCCGGGAACGTCGAGGCCCTATTTACCATTTCCCGGAGAGTCGTTACGTTTCTCCCCAAGCGGAGGCTATTTCCGAGGAACCGGTTCTCCCAGGGAAGATCGCCTGTGAATGGCGTCAGATCTGCCTTCAGTCCCTGAGACGGAGCAGAGTCTGAAGGATGGATCGCTCACGTCGCCTGGCGACGCCCCCCAGCATCGGTTGCCCATATGAAAGTTCGAATCCTGATCCTCGATTCGCAGGATCCTCCGCTGTCCAGTCGCATCGAGGCCCATCCGAACTGGGAACTCGTGACCGTCCAGGAGACCGGTGCGGCCTGCACCCTGATCCGGGATCGCGAATGCCATCTGGCCATCGCCAACGATACCCAGACGGAATCCCTGTCCAAGGCGCTGCGGGAAGAGTGCAACGCCGATCTCAGTGAGGTGCCAATCATCGTCGTCAGCTCCGGCGATGATCACACCTCGACCGTCAACTCGCTGAGTCTGGGGGCCATCTGCTTCGTGCCGAAATCGGCTCCGGATCTGGTCCTTTCCGATGTCATTCACCGCATCCTCCGCGTCTGCGGCTACGGCGTCTCCCAGGAAAGCATCTTCAAAGATTGCCTCCAGTGTCATTTCGTTTTCCGGATCGACAACGACACGAGCATCGTCGCGAACTATGTGTCCCAGCTGCGTGAAATCATCTCCGTGATGACGAACGCCTCCACGCGGGACCGCATTCGTGTGGCCGTCGCGACAGAAGAAGCGCTGCTGAATGCCATCATCCACGGCAACCTCGAAGTCGACTCCGCACTCCGGAATGGAGACGGAACCAAATTCGTCAAGCGAATGAAAGAGCGGCAGGCGCAGGCTCCTTACGAAGGCCGCCGCGTGCGACTCACGACCAATATCGGGGAAAGCTCGATCGAAGTGATCGTCGCCGACGAGGGTCCGGGATTCGACCGTTCGGCAATTCCTGACCCAACCGACCCCGACTTCATCATGCGTCCCCACGGTCGGGGCCTGTTGTTGATTCAGACATTCATGGACGATGTCAGCTTCAATGAAACAGGGAACGAGATCACGATGCGGAAGTCGTTCGAAACCGAACCGTCGGACGCCTGACCATCAGAGTTGTCGGATGTCGCTGGCTCGCGCGGGGTGCCACTGGCTCGGCCAGTGTCCTCGTGCAACGCGTCCGACCCGCCGGCCTCGACTCTAACCGTGCATCCGCCTCGCCAGTGAGAACGCTCCCAGCACCCCGGCTTCGCTCCCCAGAGAGGGCGGCACGATATAGTTGTCGATGTTCTCCAGAATCTCGGGAGCCTGAACGTAGCCGTTGAGGAGCTTCACCACATGCTTCCGCACGAGGTGATGCAGATTCGGATGCTCCATGACGCCCCCACCCAGAATGACCTTCTGCGGTGACACCGTGCAGATGTAATTCACAACCGCATGAGCCAGATACTCCGCTTCGAGGTCCCAGGCCGGATGGTCGGACGGCAGGTCCTTCCCCGCCTTGCCCCAGCGATCTTCAATAGCCGGGCCACAGGCGAGACCTTCGAGACAATCGCCATGGAACGGGCAGCGGCCTGGAAAGGGATCGCGTTCCAGATTGTGCGGAATGCGGATGTGCCCCATTTCGGGATGAATCAGACCGTGCATCAGCTCGCCATTGACCAGTCCACCGCCGCCAATCCCGGTGCCGATCGTGAGATAGATGAATGTATCGAGTCCCTGTGCGGCTCCCCAGGTATGCTCGCTGAGTGCGGCGACATTCACGTCGGTATCGAACGCGACGGGAACCTTGAGCGCGTCCCGAATTGGCTGCACGAAGTTGGTATGACTCCAGTGCGGCTTGGGCGTCGCGGTGATGTAGCCGAAATGCTCGGAATCGGGGTTCGGATCGACCGGACCGAACGAGCCAATTCCGATCGCTTCGAACGCGTTCTTGTCGGTGGCGTGCTTCTTGAAGAAATCGATGCAGCGACCGATCGTCTCGTCCGGAGTTGTTGTCGGGAATCGTTCGATATGCTGAATATCATCGGGGTCGCTGCCGATCGCGCACACGAACTTGGTTCCCCCCGCTTCAATTCCGCCATACAGTAATTGCATCGTTGCCAACCTCTGGTTTCCGGTCTGGTGCGTTCGATCGCTCGGCGAGCACTGGCCTCCCATTGTATCGGGAGGTCTTCAGGATCAAGCAAGCCGCGGTCGATGCTATGATAATTTCCCTCCATTTGACCAGTCACTGCCGTGAGCATTCTTTCGGATTCATCCTCGGCTGCCACTCCCTCTCCAGAGACAGCGTCCACTGTCAGTACGCTGCTGCAAGGATTGATGGGCGGAATGCTCGCCATTCAGATGGCGCTGACCGCGCCGCTCTGGGGTCATGGGCACTTCTTCCCGCAGATCCCTCTGTGGGCGGCCTGGAATCACCCGACGATCGCTGTTGGAGAAATGGTCGTGATAGTTCTTTCAGGAGCCGGCATCCTCTGGATCCTCGCGGCCTTCCTGCAGAAGTTTCGTCAATCGCCGCGCACGGGGATACTGGAGCGGTTGCTGTGGGGCGTGACTGGCGTCGCTTTGCTGACAGCGATGCTCGACAATCAACACCGCATTCAGGCCTGGGCGGTGCAGTTTCTGCTCTACGCGGTCTGCTTTTCGCTGCTCCGTCCCGCGATGCAGATCCACTGGCTGCGGTGGATAACCATTTCGATCTATTTCTTCTCCGCCGTCTCGAAGCTCGATGCCTCATTTCTGAACTCGCACGGTCAGACGATGCTCGATGGAATCCTGCAGCTGGCGAGGATCGACGCCGATTTACCGCCCGCTTTGAGAAGCGGCATCGCGCTCAGCATTCCCGCCTTTGAATTGCTGACCGCGTTCCTGCTTCTGTGGTCGCGGACACGGCGGATCGGCTGGTACTGCAGCCTGTTGATGCACTCGGCTCTGATTCTGGTGCTCGGCCCCTTCGGGCTGAATCATCATTTGCCGGTGCTGATCTGGAACTTCTTCTTCATCCTGCAGAACTCACTCCTGTTCGGGAGAGGAGCGGACATTGTCGCAGCCGACGCAGGTTCCTGCTCCGACTGGTCGTGGAACGCCGCGACATACGCTCGCATCGTGCTGACTGGCTGCCTGCTGTTTCCGGTCAGTGAATGGTTCAACGTCGGAGATGTCTGGCCATCGTGGGGTCTGTATGCCTCTCGGGGTGCGAAAGTGAACTTCTACCTTCGGGAAAGCGCGCTGGAAAAGATTCCGCGGGAACTGCAGGCTCACTGCTTCCGCACAGCCGAGTATCCGGAGTACGTACGGGTCGACCTTTACCGCTGGTCGTTTGCGGAAACGAATGCGCCACCCTATCCGGAAGACCGCTTTCTGATCGGAGTTTCCTCCGTAACGATTCGGAAATACGATCTCGAGTCTGATTTCGTTCTCGTCCATCACGGCACAGCGAGCCGCTGGTCGGGACAACGCAGCGTCACCATGCTCGATGATTTCAGCGAACTCCAGAGCTTCTCCGACCGGTTCTGGTTTAATGCGTCTCAGGGGACCCTGAACGATCCAGTCGCTCGTCCGGATCCGTTTTGAACGAGCCAACGAGCGGCTCCTGTTCCGGACGCTGCTGAAACAGGTGTACTTCCCAGCGATCGTACCCAACTGCGGACGCGTCGTCCGCGACGATCTCCAGAACGCGATCGACATCCTGTTGGAACTGCGGTGAGCTTTCTTCCGGCAGGTAGTCGACACGCATCACCACACGCAGCACACGGTCGGTTTCCCGATGCATCCCGTGCTTGCCCCCTTCGACACGCGGGCTCGAATGCGGAAAGACTTCGGCCAGCCGATCGGTCAGCTCACGAAAGGGACGGGTGTGCAGTTCCCAGTAGGTCAGCAGACCTCCGGAAACGCAGACTGCGAACAGGAACATCCCGGCCACGATCCAGCGTCCTCGACGCGATCCTGTTGCGGGTGAAGTCTCGGCATTCATAGGGCAGAAACGATCCTCTGGTCAAAAAGAAGGATCA
The DNA here is from genome assembly GCF_022267515.1 of Rubinisphaera margarita. Lineage (NCBI taxonomy): Bacteria > Pseudomonadati > Planctomycetota > Planctomycetia > Planctomycetales > Planctomycetaceae > Rubinisphaera > Rubinisphaera margarita. Next base: position 18,671 of record NZ_JAKFGB010000013.1, read on the forward strand.
TCGTAACACCCGTGCGTGTTCGACGCAGCTTCGCCGACGATTCCATCGATCTGAATGATCGCCTCAGCGATTGATCGCGACCAGTTCGATCGTCAGTTTGAGGGTTTCTCCTGCGAGCGGATGATTCGTATCGAGCGTCGCTTCATCCCCATTGATCTGCACGATCCAGACATTGACTTCGCTTCCGTCGATACTGGTCGCCAGCTGGTCCCCCTGATGAATGCCGGACGGAAGCCCGTTCACCGGCACGGTCAACTGGCGACGATGGTCCCGCAGGCCGAAGCTCTGTTCCGGGTCGAGCAGAATCGTTTTCGTCTGCCCTGCCTCCATCCCCACAATCTGCTGCCGAAACGATTCGAGATAGGCTTCGTCATCGAGCGAAAAGACCAGCGGTTTGCGGTTGTTGGTGTCTTCAATCACCCCGCCGTCCCGCGTACTGGCGCGATAGTGGACGGTCACAGTGTCGTTCGGTGCAGCAGAAATCGTCATAAGAGAGAGATCCTCGGATCGACGGCGGCTGGCCAGGCCAGATGGAATCAGCAGTTCACAGAGCCTGCGATTCCTGTTCCCCGGAGCCGTTGCGATGCGACGGGGCCGGTTGATTCGGGCTTCGTGACTCGTGATAATCCGATGGTCCCGGTTGTAACGGTTCTGCGACTCATCGGCTGCTGGAATAGATGGATTCTACCGCTTCAAATCCTGTTATTTTAGTGAAAACAGGAAAACCGAATCGCTTATCACTGTGAGGCATGTCATCATCAAAATGGAGCGGCAGTTGACTTTCGGCATCACGAAAAGCGACCGCTTGCTCTTCGTTGTCAATCGGCAACAGGCTCGGGTCGATGAATGAAAATCGCAACGGCCTGGATTCGACTTCTTGAGAGATTCCAGGAACCAGAATCGGCCAGACAGCCTGTTTTCAAGGCCAACGAGGCAATCCACCGGAGTAGATTCGATCGCCAGTCGATGTTCGGCGCGGCAATTGCTTCTCCTGAGATTGCCCGGTTTCGCTATCGGAAAAACTACGTTCTATAAAGACCGGCGGGCGGCATGGAGACCCCACGAAACTATTCTGACTGACACCGGAACGGAGTCCACACGAGTTCATCCAACTCGGGGAAGATGATCGTATGTCGTTGAAGTTGACCGCAGACTCGTATCTGGCAGGCGTGCGGGCCAGCGGGCTCGTTGATGCCACGCTGCTCGACAGCACGCTGGCCGAATTGAAGCGTCACGGTCGCAGGCTCGACGACGCCAACGATATCTCCAATGAACTGCTCAAACGCGGACTGATCACCGACTGGCAGGCCGAGAAGCTCCTCCAGGGCCGCCATAAAGGGTTCGTGCTCGGCCGCTACAAACTGATGAACCTCCTCGGCCGTGGTGAAATGAGTGCCGTCTATCTGGCCGAACACATCGCCATGCAGCGGCGCTGTGCCATCAAAGTGCTGCCGGCCAACCGTGTCAAAGACACCTCCTACCTCGGCCGCTTCCAGCGGGAAGCCCGCGCCGTGGCTGCTCTCGATCATCCCAATATCGTTCGCGCTTACGATGTCGATCAGCAGAACGAAGGGGGAGCCGAGATTCACTTCCTGGTCATGGAATACGTGAACGGCGACAGCGTCGAGAACATCGTGAAATCCAAAGGTCCGATGGGCTTCATTGAAATTGCGGACGTCGTCCGTCAGGCCGCTGAAGGACTCGCACATGCCCACGACGCCGGACTCGTGCACCGCGACATTAAACCGGGCAACCTGCTCGTCACGCGGCAGGGCACCGTCAAGCTGCTCGATCTCGGCCTGGCCCGGTTCTTCAAGGAAGACGGCGAAGAGTCGTTGACAATCAAGCACGATGAAAAAGTGCTCGGCACGGCCGACTATCTGGCTCCCGAACAGGCCGTCGACAGTCATAATGTCGATCAGCGGGGCGATATCTACAGCCTGGGATGCACGTTCTACTTCGCGTTGACAGGACACCCGCCGTTCACGGACGGCACACTGGTGCAGCGACTGCTGGCTCATCAGACGCGTCAGCCGCCGTCGATCAAAGTTGATCGTCCCGATGTTCCGGAGAGTCTGCTGGCGATCGTTGAAAAGATGATGGCCAAAAAGCGGGAAGACCGATATCAGTCCGCTCGCGAACTGGCCGATGCGCTCACTCGCTGGCTGGGCGATCACGGCTCCGAAGACTGGAAGCGAAAGAACATTCACTTAATCAGCATGCTCTATGGCACCGAACGGGCTCAGAGCGTGGTCGGCGGCCCGGCAAAACCGGCTCCGTCAACAGAGGCTCCCAGCGAAGCCGTCCGACGTCGCAACAATGTGCGGCCCGGAGAACGCTATCTCGATCCCTCTGCGAAGTCCTCGCCTTCGGCTGCCAACCGGGGTGAACGACGTCCTCCCGCCGGTCAACAGCGGCGGAGACGACCTGTCCCCGCGGAAGGGTCCGTCGCGGGGCGAAACCCGGCTCACACCGCCAAGCGGCAACTCGCAGAAGCGCAGGCGGCTCAAAACGACAATCAGAAGATTCTGATTCTGGTCGCTTTGCTGGTTCTGGTGGCCGCAATCACTGCCGGCATCACTTACGCAATCGTTACGGTCACGTCGGCAGCTTCACAGTCTGCACCGGTTGAGCCGGTTGCACCGGCCGACGATTCCGAGAACTTGCCGGAAGAGTAAGATTTGCCTCAATCGGCTTGCCCGTCGACCCGTTTCGGGCTTCAATTGCGTCATCAGACGTGATGCAAAACGGCAACATCAATCGCAGGGTGTTGGCGAGAAACCACTTGGCTGCCGGGCGACTGGTCAGTCCTTTGCCTTGTCGGAGCCGGGTTCAACGGAGCGTGTTGCGAACGATCCCTGAACTGAGTGCGGCTGCGGCACATGCGGCGTTGCGACCCGCGGGACAGCGAGGAAAACCGGACGTACGCAAGAACGACCCGTGTCTTCGGACACGCGGTCGTTTTTTTTGCGCTGCCGACCCCCGCGCATCGTGACAGACAAGGATGCTCGTACACTGCCTATCGTAGAAACTCTACGAGCGATCCGACGATCAAGTGCCATTCGAGAAATGGTTCCGCTCGCTTCACGAAAATGCTGCTGCGAAAGTGACGGCGGCCATCAGGAGGATGGAGAAGCAATCGAAGCGATCGTCGGCGGAGAGGTTGAACTTTCAGAAGCCCTGCTCCGCGACTACATCAACGCCACAGTGGGTTTCAAAAGCGTTGGCACAGCAATAAATAAATCTCCGAAAAGTATCATGTGAATGCTCAGCCGCGATGGAAATCCGAACGTCAACAACCTCTTCAGCGTGACGAGGTTGTTGCAGGACGATGCGGGAGTGGAGTTTAAGGTGGTAGCCGCGAAGGCTAAGGGGAGGAAGACGAACGCTGGGTTTGATCGCGGAGTCGTTTTCAGAATCCTCGTCAGGCGGTGCCTGACCTACGAGACTGACCTGCGGGACTCGGTTCAATAGAAGTCGTAGTAGATCTTCCATTCGGCGGTGTGTGGATTTCGGTAGAACTGCAGAGAGCCGCCGTCGACGACGTTCAGATTGATTTTTGAATCAGACGAGATCTGGAAAGCGAATTCAAATCCATCGCCGGGATCAATGCCCGATTGACAAAAGGACGGGTAGCCTCCGACCTTATGCACATAATGGTGCTCGCCCAGATCGTAGTAATCATTGATCTCACCGCTGGCTTCCAGAGCGAGAATTTCATCGCTCATCTCCTCGGTTAGCCCTCCTCCATCCCAACAGGGCCATTCGTCATCGATCCGCTGAAATGAAACGGGGAATGGGTTAAGGAATGATCGGGGCGATGGCCAATCTCGTTGAACAAGATCTGCCATGTTCGAGTATTCGCGAACGATCCACTTTTCGCCCATCGGCTCGAATTCGTCTGGAAGCGAAGTTCCGATGAAGACGGTTACCAGTGCAACGCCTTCAAGACATGCAGGCACGAAGGGTAACGATGCCAGGCAGATTTGCGCAAGCGGAAGTAAGGGATCGCCCACCGAGTTAACGGGCATCTCTTCATCCGGACCAGACAGGAACACTCGACCAAGCCAACTCTCCGTCGGCTCGCCAGTCGGCCTGAAACCACCAGCAGTAAGTTTGACGGCGGATTTCGCCAGGCGGGAACGTATCTCTTCGGGAGTCATGATCTACCTGCTCGACAAACTCGAAATACACCACCAAAATTGAATATGGACCACACTGAGATTCTAATGATTCTTCAAGCAGAGGGGGCCCGCAGAATCCCCGCCGATCAGCATTGTAGACGAGGCTCCCTCCTGCCGTACATAACAGAAAAAACCGGAGCCCGGCGGTGTTGCCGAACTCCGGTTTGGAATTCCGGCGGGATGGCCCGGAGGTTTACCTCCGGGTTGCGCCAGCAACAAGCAGTTGCCCATTGAGGCCGTTGGCTTGAAGGAACTCGAGCGTTCGAAAGACGTCTTTACCATCTCAGGTTGAGGTCAGCGACGTTCTGTTGTCGAGGCCCCGAATGACGTCGAGACTCGCCCGACTGTTCACGGAGATGGAGAACAGAGATACTGCATTCTCGCTCGCCGCGTTGCAGCATACGGGGCTTCCGAAAATCACTTCGGAGCCGAGGGGACGATTGCTGCGAGCGCGGGAAGGTTGTGAGTATTGCAGTTCACTCGGCGGCTGCGGTCGTTGAGAAAGGGGATCCCATGGCAGGCAAACTGACCGTCGACGATGTTGACTCATTCATGCGGCGTTTCAAACTGCTCATCGGCGGCATCATCGTGCTGTTCTTTCTTCCGCTGGTTATCTATGCCTTTTATCTCGACCAGCGGCTGGACAAGTTCGAAGCGACGCTCCGCCCGAGTCCGCCGCAGGAGCTGGAAGTCGGTGAACTGGCTCGGGGAGATCTGTTTCATGTCGCCACCAATCCGGTGGAAGGGCAGATCGTGTACGTGCCGGCTTACTCGCACGTTTATCACGGCGACGGCAAACCGCATTTGCTGACGATCACGCTCAGCGTTCGCAACACCAGCATGGAGAGTGAAATCGTCGTCCGGTCGATCCGGTATTTCGACACCAAAGGTGTTGAGGTCCGCTCCTATCTGGAGAAACCCGTTCGGCTGCCGCCTCTCGGGACAACGGAACTGGTTGTCGAACGGGACGACGCCTCCGGCGGCAGCGGAGCGAACTTCATCGTCGAATGGTACGCCGACAAACCAGTGACCGAGCCGATCATCGAAGCGGTGATGATCGACACCGGTTCTCAGCAGGGCATTTCCTTCGTCCGCCGCGGTTTCGTGATTGGCGAAGCTGCTTCCGATGAAGAAAGCAACGATGATTGATCCGGCAATCGCCGGGTACAGATGAGTTTGCTGGCCTTCATAGAATCTTCCAGCAGGATCTGTAAGCTCTCTGAGAAGGACAGCCGGAACCCGCAAACGTGGAGTGCTTTTCATCTGATCTTCGGGAGACGAGTCATGTCGTTGCCAGAGAGCGTCAATCCGTCGGTGGAAACAACTATGGCCAGCGCAGCAGCCGGGCGGTTTCGAATCGATGAGCTGGGCAGGCGGTGGAGCTGGTTCGTCGGCCTGGGTGTGGTGACGCTGATTTTCGGAGCGATCATCATCACCTATTCGATCGTCGCCACACTGGCGATGGTGATCGTTCTGGGTGTCCTGATGCTGGCCGCCGGGGTGCTGGAAGCGGCTCTCGCGTTCCTGGTCAAGAACTGGGAAGGGTTCTTTCTTTCCCTGTTGATGGGCCTTCTGTATGCGGTCGGAGGACTGGTTCTGGTTGCCAACCCAGCCGCCTCGGCTGCCGCGTTCACGCTTGTGATCGCGCTTATGCTGATCTTCGGCGGCGTCTTCCGAATCCTCGTCGCCAGCGCCGATCGGTTCCCCAACTGGACCTGGCTCCTGATGCACGGCGTCCTTTCCGTGCTGCTTGGCGTGCTGATCTGGAGCAAGTGGCCCGCGTCGGGGCTCTGGGTAATCGGTCTGTTCATCGGGATCGATATGATCGTGAATGGCTGGACGCTCATCATGCTCGGAATGGCCGCCAAAAAGGTGCACCAGTCCGCAGTCGAGATTCAGAATCGACTGAGCTGAGTCCGCTTCACGATCCGGGAAAACCGCCGGTTACGGCAGTTGATCCGGAAGCGGGCGGAGTTCGAGTTTGCGGACGAACATCTCGGCTCCTTCGGTCTGCAGCAGGATCTTTCCCTGTGACGGCACGACGTCTTCGGCTCGGTTCACGATCACGCCATTGACACGATAGGTCAGCGTGTCGCCGTTGACGAAACACTCGAGGGTCGTCCATTCCTGACCCGGACTCTCAACGTCGTTGGCTCCACGGAAGTTGAGGACGTCTTTCCAGTCCGGATCGCGGCCGGACCAGTTAATCCGTCCGCTGGTGAAGGTTTTCTTCTCTCCGCCGGGTGTCCAGACCGCTTCGCCGTCGCGGTCCAGCGTAACCTCGCTGGTGGCGGAAGCGTGGATCGTCTCACCGTTCTCGTCTTTCCCCTGCAGGACAAGGATGTCGCCGACGCCGCCTTCGATGATCTGACATTCCACCGAGGTCATCCACGGGCCGGGCTGAGTTGCCGAGCCGCCGAAGTTTCCGTCCGGCCCCTGACAATGCAGCAGCAGTCCGCCATCACGGGCTCGATCTTTGCGGGTTCGCCAGGTCGCCGTGCCCCAGCGGTACTCCATCACGAGGTAATAGTTCGCGTACTCCTCGCGAGTGATGAGTCCTCCGAAACCGTCGCCGGAAATGCGAAGGATTCCATCCGGTTTGAGCGTGAAGACGCCCCGGGGATCTTCATGGCGATCGTCAGTCAGCCACGTGTACCAGTGCGTCTTGAGATCTTTCGACGGTACGAGCGTGATGGTCTTTTCAGGGACGACGGCTGGAGTCTTCTTCTCAGGTTCAGCCGCGGTGGCGTGGTTGACGAGAAGAGAGGTCAGGGAAACAGCAAAAAGAGCGGAGAGGCAAAGACGTCTGATCATGGCGGCAGGTTCCCGGTGCTAAAGGCAAAGTGGGGAGGAAGGTCGTCCACGGGAGTGGACAGGCAGGTGGGCCGGTGAGCAGCGGAATCGATTGTACGAAACTCGGCTCCGAATCGCGAATCCAAAGCCCCTGTACTCTCTTCAAGGGAGGAACGGTCCTGATTGTCGATCCTTTCCCGGGCGAATTCAATCGGGTATACAGACGGCAGGAAGACCCACGAACTGACGTCCAGTTTGTCGCGAACCTGAATCCCACTCACAGAGGAAAGTCGCCCATGAAGAATCTTGTTTTCACCGTTGCAGGTCTACTGATGTTGTCGAACGTCGCTTTGGCGCAGAAGAAGCAGTTTGAAGTCGGGCAGCCGCTCGGTGCGGTGAATGAAGCCGGTCAGTTCGTCAAGATCAGCGACAATGTCAAAGTCTATGGCAGCTTCCGGTTCGCCGAGAGCGTCACTTACGATCCGGTTCGCGATCTGCTGGTCGTCATGAACGCCGGCGTGCCCCAGGATCAGCAGGAAAACGATGGCTACGTCTCTCTGTTGAATCCGGATGGTTCCGTGCATACCACAAAGTGGATCGGCGCGAGCCGCAATGGCCTCACGCTGAATCACCCGCTCGGCAGTGCCGTTCTCGACGGCGTTCTTTACACCGCTGATATGGATACCGTGCGGACGTTCGACCTCGAAACGGGCGAACCCGGCCGCTCGTATCACGTGCCTGGCTCGACGTTTCTCAACGGAATCGGAGTCGCGAAAGACGGCACGATGTTTGTCTCGAACACGCGTCCGCCGGAACGGGTTTACAAAATCACCGCCGACGGCGACGTCTCCACGTTTGTCGATGGCAAGCCTCTGGTGAATCCGAACGGCGTCGCCATCGATACTGATGGCAATGTGGTTGTCGTCAATGTGGGAGACAACGCGGTGATGACGTTCGACCCGGAGAACGGCAAGCTGCTCAAGACGGAGCACGCGGTTGAAGGGGGCAACGATGGCATCGTGATTCTGAAAGACGGGACCAAGTATGTGAGCAGCGTTCGCTTCGGCAGCGTCTCGGAGATCAAGCCAGGGCAGTCGGCTCGCATGATCGCCGCCGGGATTCCGAGTGCCGCTTCCATGGGTTACGACCCGAAACGAAACCAACTGGTGATCCCGATGAATAACAACAACGCCGTCGCTTTCATTAAGCTGGGCGAATAGTAGTCGCTGAAACGAAAAGCAGCCGGGATGCGACAAACATCCCGGCTGCGTTCATTTTCGCTTCGCGAACGATTATCGCTCGTCGCGGTTCCGTTCCCGTGATTTCTGCTGCTTCTGTTCCCATTGCTCTGCCCGTTCTTTCAAAGCGGACATCGCGTCGAGAACTTCATCCGCGTCGCCGCGATATTCGGCTTTCACGGTATCGCCTTCCTGCTTCACTTGAGCGTGAGTGAAGACCTGCTGGAGCCGCTCTTCGTTGCCGGCCCACAGTTTGGCGAAGGCCATCAGGCCATCGATTGTATTCTTCACCTGTCCGGCGACCTGTTCGGAGTTGGCCTGAAGAGTCACGTCTTTGAACGCTTCGCCGTTGTTTTCACCGACCGCATAGGTGATTTGCTGATGTTGCTGGAGAATCGGAAAGAATCCGTCTCGCTGGGAAATCGACTGCAAATTGGTGGCCGCTCCGTAGAAGACTGAACCCTGAGGAACCTTGGCGGTCAATGGGGAGTCAGCTCCCTCCAGCGATTTGCTCTCGCCGCTCAGCAAAGCGATGGCTCGGTCAGCCAGTTCCTGAGACGAACTCAGCACGACCTGTTCTCCGTCGACCAGGACAACGACCATCGTCTCCGGCTGTCCCATTCGCGGGCCAGACCGCTCCCGATCAGCAGAACGGTTATTCTTCGAGGACTTATCCCGGGCCTGATCCCGATGAGCACGATCACCATGTTCAGCTCCGTGATGTTCGCCCTTTGTCTTCGTGATGACGAAGGCAGGATGACCGCCGATCTTCATCGACTTCACCTTGTCCTTACTGCGGATTTCCTTCTGCACCTTCTGCATATCGTAGCTGGCGAGCACGATCATTGTGCCCGTATGGGCTTCATAGGTCGAACCAAATGCCGTCACGCCCTTCAGGCCGTCCTTCAGATCGACACCGTACTTCTCCTGAAATTTCTGTTCGGCTTTCTCGATGTCATCCGCTTTCTTCTCACGCATCTTCCCGGCAAGAGCCGTCTGCTGGAAGGCGTCGAAGTCGACATGCATCACCCACTTCGCATCAGCGGGAACATGGGCGGCATTCAGAGACTCAGCCGAGGCCTGGCTCGACAATCCGACGACACAGGCTGCCGCCAGCATCAGAGAATGGCAGGGTGTAAGCTTCATAGGTAACTCCTTTCGATGAGTGAGATCCGCCTCAGCAAACCAGCGGATGCAATTGTAGAATCCAGAATGGATACCCATTGACCAGACGAGCAAGTCTCGCGCCGGACGACCATCGATCGCAAACTGCCTCCGCTCGATTCTCGGTGCAGACGGTCACGGCGGCGATTAGAATGCGGGGAGACCCGTACCGTTCTCTTGCGAAAGTTCTCATCATGATTCGCGAAGCATTTCCTTATCTCCGCGTCGCCAACGCGGCTGCTGCGATCGACTTTTATCAGAAGGCGTTCGGTGCGACCGAGAAGCTTCGGCTCAGCGAACCGGGCGGCCGCATCGGACATGCTGAACTGCTCTTCGGAGAGTTTGTCGTGATGATTTCCGACGAGTATCCCGAGTTCGGCATCCATGGTCCGCAGCACTTCGGAGGGACCGGCTCTTCGGTGCATCTGCATGTCGACAATGTCGATGCGCTGGTCCAACAGGCGGAAGCAGCCGGAGCAGAAGTCATCATGCCTCCCCGCGACCAGTTCTATGGCGAACGAGCCGGCAAAGTGAAAGACCCCTTCGGCCACGAATGGCTGATTGGCTCTCAAATCGAAGAGGTCTCGCCGGAAGAAATGCAGCGCCGCTTTACGGCGATGTTCGAAGGAATGGAATAGCGGCGTCTTTCCGAACCAATTGCATCGATGGCTGTCTTCGCAATCTGAACGTCTAAGCAGAAGTCCCTGAAATCGAAGTCTGAGAGTGAGCGATGAATCTGGATTCTCTGCAGAATGAATGTCTGGCTGGGGAACGACACAAGTTTCTGCACTTCTGGGGCCACCAGCCGCGAAAGACCGGTGTCGTCGATGAGAGTTGCATGAGCCAGTGGTATCCCGCTGGATTTAACGTCGAAGGAATCCTTTACCCGACCGCGGAACACTACATGATGGCCGCGAAAGCCAGGCTCTTCGACGATCGAACCACGGAGCAGTCGATTCTCAACTCGCCTCATCCCGGAGCCGCGAAAAAGCTCGGACGACAAGTCTCTGGTTTCGATGAGCATCTCTGGGAGCAATCGCGAGAGCAGATTGTTCTGGATGCCAACCGGGCGAAGTTCTCCCAACACTCTTTATTGCTGGATTTCCTCTTACGAACAGGAGCGCGAATACTGGTCGAAGCGAGCCCGCATGACAGAATCTGGGGAATCGGTCTATCGGCTCGCGATGCTGCCGCCCACGATCCGCTTCAATGGCTGGGACTCAATCTGCTTGGCTTTGCGTTGATGCGAGTCCGTGATGATCTAAGTCTGCAACAATAAAGCTGCGAGGTCGTCATGAGTAACAACCAGTCACATCTGGTCCGCGTTTCCCTCGAACGACTTTCCGTTGGCGAGGCGTTTGGACAGCAATTCTTCTATCCCGGCGTTGTGGTAGCGGCGGATCCTTCACGGTCGCCGGCTCCTTTGGAAGCGTTGAAATGGCAGGCCGTGGCGTCACCTGGTCTGCCCACGTAGCCATCGGAACCCGCCCCCGATAATTCCCACGAAACGGAGGCTGGCGTTGCTTTGAACGGTCGTTAAACTGGACGAAGTCGATCTTATACTCCGTTGCTGGAGGGAATCGCGTATCGGTCCCGCAGGCAGCTGTTTTTCCTTACGTTTTGAGAGCGAGTCGGGCTCGCGTCGGTTGTCCTGTTTCAGGCGGATCTGACCCTGACCGGAGAGAACTGACCGAAGACACCGCGGGCGGACGAACAGCCGAATGAATTATCAGCCCGATGAGCCCTCTGCTGATAGGCCTCTTGAGGAGGAAGTTCTGGATCGTTTTGGCGTTCTTCCGAACTTCTTTCGGCTTGCGCCCGATTCCCCGGACATCGTGCAGAACCTCTGGGGCTTTGCGAAAGCGGGGTATCTGGATAACCCGTTGCCGTCTCTATTCAAAGAGCGGCTCTTCGTTTATCTGTCGCGTTATTGCGATGTCCGGTACTGCATTGCCCGCCATGTTGGCTTTCTAATCGGCCTGGGTCGGCCATCTGGTGACCGGCTCGTGTCGCCGGAGAGTCTCGACGAGATTCTGCAACTGATCCGCCGCCCGTTGCCCAGCAGCGAACTCCTGTCGGAGCAGATCGAAGCTCTGCGCGAAATCGACCTGCTCCCTGAGCTTCCGTCCTCGGATTCTCCGCTCGAAGAAGCGGTGTTCTCCTGCGCCACGCATGTCTTCCTCCAGTCGCCAGAGGCCCCCCGTTGCCTGGAAGCTTTGCGGCTGGTTCTTGACAGCGACACGCATCAGCACCTTCTGCTGTTTCTCGCGTTCGTACGCACGGCCCATTTCTGGACCAAGGTCCATCCGGAACTTCAGGAAGAAGCCGATATCAAGGAGCTTCTCACTGTCCATGAATCGCTGGCGGAATGCGTTCTGAGAGAACCCGATCCGTATTCGGACGAGACGACGCAGATTCTCCTCACAGAGCTCGCTCATCTGCGGCAGGAGCGACAACAGGCCGAATTGTTACGAGTGACGCTCTCGAGCATCGGAGATGCGGTCATCGCCACCGATCCTCACGGTCTGGTCACGAACATGAATATCGTCGCCGAGGAGTTAACCGGCTGGCCGCTCGACGAGGCCATCGGACAGCCTCTGGAAACCGTCTTCCGCATCGTTAACGAGGAGACCGGGGAAACGGTCGAGAACCCCGCGAAACGGTCGCTGCGGGAAGGGGTCATTGTCGGCCTGGCGAATCACACGATTCTGATTGCTCGAGACGGAGCACGGCATCCCATCGACGACAGTGCGGCTCCGATTCGGAAAGACGATCTGATCGTTGGCTGCGTGCTCGTCTTCCGGGATGTGACGGAGCGCAGAGAAGCCGAGGAGGAACTCGCCGAGCAGGCGCGGCTGATGTCAATGCGGGCCGATATCAGTGCGGCTCTCGCGACGGCCGATACTGTGCAAACTGTTCTGCAGCGATGTGCGATGACGCTGGTCAAGCATCTGAATATGGCGTTCGTTCGCATCTGGACACTCAACGAAGCCGACGATGTGCTTGAACTGCAGGCCAGTGCCGGGCTCTACACACATCTGGACGGGCCACACGGCCGGGTCAAAGTCGGTGAATTCAAGATTGGTCGCATCGCCCGGGACCGGGAACCGCTGCTGACCAATGATGTCCCGCATGATCCCAATATCAGTAATCCGGAATGGGCGAAACAGGAGGGCATGAACGCCTTCGCCGGATACCCGCTAATCATCGGCGAACGGGTCGTGGGCGTCCTGGCAATGTTCTCCCGGCCAACGTTGTCCGAGACCATGCTGACCAACCTCGGACCGCTGGCCGAAGCGATCGCGCAGTATCTTGACCGGAAGCAGACCGAAGCCGCGCTCGCTGAGAGCGAATTGCGATATCGACTGATCGGACAAGCGGCCAACGACGCCATCTGGGACTGGAATCTCGTGACCAACGAAGTGGCCTGGAATGAAGGGCTGCAGGCGCGTTTCGGTTACAAACCGCACCAGATCGGTAACGATGCCGTCTGGTGGTACGAACACATCCACCCCGAGGATCGGGAGCGCGTCGTGCACAGCATTCACGAAGCCATCGACGGTGGAGAAACGTACTGGACCGAAGAGTACCGGTATCGTCGCGAAGACGGAACACATGCCGTGGTCTGCGATCGCGGTCAGATTGTCCGCGACGAGAATGGTAAGCCGGGACGGATGGTCGGCTCCATGCTGGATCTGACAGAACGCATCGAATCCGAGGAGCGACTGCGGGAGAGCGAAGAAAAGATTCGTCTGATGGCCGACACGATTCCAAACCTGGCGTGGATGGCCCAACCGGACGGGAATATTTTCTGGTACAACCAGCCCTGGTATGAATACACCGGGTTGACGCCCGAAGAGGTGCAGGGCTGGGGCTGGCAGTCCATTCACGATCCTGACGTCTTGCCGGAAGTCATCGCCCGCTGGAACGAATCGTTGGTGACCGGCCAGCCGTTCAACATGGTTTTCCCACTCAAAGGAGCTGATGGCAAGTTCCGCCCGTTCCTGACCCGCGTGAATCCGCTGCACGACGAATCGGGCGGCATCCGTTACTGGTTCGGCACAAACACCGACATTTCCGAGCAACAGGAAACGCAGGCCCGTCTGCGCGAGATCGCCGCCCAACTCTCGGAAGCCGATCGTCGGAAAGACGAATTTCTGGCGACACTGGCCCACGAACTCCGAAACCCTCTGGCGCCGATACGCATGGGACTCGAAGCGATGCGGGTCTTTGCCGATGACCCGGAAACAATCGAAGAGATTCGCACCACAATGGAGCGGCAGACGCATCAGCTGATCGCTCTGGTCGATGACCTGCTCGATGTTTCACGAATCACGCGCGGAAAACTCGAACTGAGACGCGCTCGAGTTGAGGTCAAGGACGTTGTCGCCAGCGCCGTCGAGGCCTCCACTCCCTTTATTAAGGAAGCCGGGCACACGCTGTCACTGTCCATCCCCGAGGATTCGATGCCGCTCGACGCCGATCCGCATCGCCTGTCGCAGGTTCTGTCCAATCTTCTCAACAACGCCGCCAAGTACACGCCGGAAGGGGGAACGATTGACCTTCGAGCCGAAAAGCGGCACGACAAAGTCGTTCTCTCGGTGAAAGACAACGGGATCGGCATCCCTCAGGAAATGCGGGACCGCATCTTTGAGATGTTCGCTCAGATCGAGCGGCCGATGGAGAAGGGTTACACCGGCCTCGGCATCGGATTAACGCTTGTCAAATCACTGGTCGAGATGCATAACGGACACGTTGAGGTCCACAGCGAAGGGGAAGACCAGGGCAGCGAATTCGTCGTCCGTCTGCCTCTGGCGGGAGCGTCTGCCGCACAGCCCACAATTCGGAAAGGGATGTCCAACAGCAGGACCACCGAGACGAAGCGCAAGGTATTGATCGTCGATGACAACCTGCCGGCCGCTCAAATGCTCAGCCTCGTGGTCAAGATGCTCGGCAGCGAAATTCAGCTCGCCGGCGATGGTCAGGAAGCGATCGATGTCGCCGCGGAATTTCTGCCGGATGTCATTCTGATGGATCTCGGCATGCCGCGAATGAACGGCTACGAAGCCGCAAGACACATCCGTAACCAGCCCTGGGGTCAGGACATGCTGCTCGTCGCCCTGACCGGCTGGGGACAGGACGAAGACAAACAACGCACCCGCGAAGCCGGCTTCGACCACCACCTCACCAAGCCAGCCGAACCCGCCACGCTCAACGAAATCTTCGCGGCGATCGACGAACGCCGGGGGTAACCGTTCGGCACGGCCCGGGTGTCAGTTCTTCCCGCCGAGATCCAGAAACAGCATCATCGACGGGTTGCCCACGGGAGTGTACTCGCCGGTGAAGTTGAGCCGTCCGGTTTTCTTGTCGACGGCAAACGTGGCGAGGTTGTCGGCTCGCTGATTGAGGGTGTAGAAAAACCGGCCGGTCGGATCGAAGCTGAAACTGCGCGGGTAGTTGCCGCGAGTCCATTCTTCGTCGACGTAGCTCAGGGTGCCATCCTCGGCAATGGCGAAGATGCCGACGCTGTCGTGCAGACGGTTGCCCGCGTAGACAAAGCGGCCATCTTCTGAGACCAGAATCTCCGAACAGAAATTGCTGCCCGCGTAGCCCGGCGGAAGCGTGGAGATGGTCTGCCTCGCCGTCAGCCGGCCCTGCTCAGCATCGTAGTCGAACAGAACGAGCGTCGAGGCTTCTTCCTGAATTGAATAGAACCAGCGGCCGTTCGGATGAAAGTGGAAGTGCCGCGGTCCGTCACCCGGCGGAAGCGCGACGTAAGCCGGCTCGTTCGGCGTGAGCTGTCCGCTGTCAGAATCGAATTTCCAGAGGTAGATTCGATCGACTCCCAGGTCGGCGTGCAGAACGTACTTGCCGGAAGGATCGGCTTCGATCATGTGGGCGTGCGTCCGGTCGTGCCCGCTGAAGGCGAAGCTGCCCGGCGGCGCGTTCTCGGAGGTCGTCGGGCCGATCTTTCCGGTCGGCTCTTCGACATCGACGGCTTCACCAAGTGTGCCATCCTTGAGGACTGGCAGCACGGCGACGGTGCCTCCAAAATAGTTGGCGACGAACAGGTGCTTCCCGGACGGATGCAGCTTCACATACGTCGGCCCTGCACCGCCGGAGGCAACCGTGTTGAGCAACGTCAGTTGTCCGTCCTCGGGATCAACGGCGAAGGCACTCACACTGCCCGATTTCGTTCCGCCGAAGCGATCGGTTTCATTCGCGGAATAAATTCGAGTGCCTTCTGCGTTAGCGGCCAGACAACTCGGGCTCGTTCCCATCCGCACTACACCAGCTGGCGAAAGTTCCCCGGTTTTACGATCGACCTGAAACAGATGAATGCCCCGCCCGTTTCCGGGAGGCAGATCAACCTGCGTTGGCAGCACATCGGTCAGTGGAGAACTGAAGGTGCCGACATAAGCCATCAAGGGCGGTTCACCGGCGGAGGCGTGTTGCGAAAGGCCAGGGCTGAGGCCGACGGCGATTGAAAGGGCGAGAAACAGCAGGCGGCACGGCGGAAGATTGGTCACGGTGGGAGACTCCTGAGGAACAAGCAGCAGGCGAGCGTCTCAATTCTGACTCCGGGGCCACGAAAATGCCACCTCGTGAAATCACACGGCTACTTTTTGAGTGGAGGGCCGGAAAAGGCATTCCCAAGATCGCATTTGCGGCTATCAAAGAGTTACTGCGGAGCGATTCAAAGGGAATTGACGTCAGTTGTTCGTTTGTTCTCGATGACGTGCGGTGAGACGATAATCGATAAAACTCCTGCTAGAATTGCAGCCACGCGTCGAAGCTGCCACAGAGAGGGCCAGGGTGGCAACTTAGGCTCTTAGACGAGAAGTCATCGAAGACGATCAACAGAGATCACGTGCGAACAGAAAGTCATGGCTCTGCATTCCCCCAACTTCCAACAGCTGTTTGAGTCGTCCCCTGGCTTGTATCTCGTTCTGACCCGCGATTTCACGATCGTGGCGGTAACCAACGCTTACCTCCAGGCGACAATGACGGAGCGCGAGTCGATCCTGGGCAAGAACATCTTCGAGGTCTTCCCCGACAATCCCCGGGATCCCACTGCAACCGGTGTCGCCAACCTGCGTTCCTCGCTGCAGCGAGTCGTCCAGACTCGAGCCGCCGATACGATGGCCGTTCAGAAGTACGACATTCCCCGGCCCCAGTCCGAGGGAGGCGGGTTCGAGGAACGCTTCTGGAGTCCTCGGAATTCTCCGGTGTTCGGAGCAGATGGAGACGTCGAGTACATCATTCATCGCGTGGAGGACGTGACGGAATTCATCCGTCTCAAGAAACGACGGGCCGAACAGGAAAAGGACTATCAGGAGCTTCGCCTCCATTCGGAACAGATAGAAGCCGAGGTCTTCCAGCGGGCGCAGGAGATCCAGGAGTCGAATCGCAAGCTGCGCGAGGCCAATGAAGAGCTCCGAGCCGCGCATAAACATCTCTCGGATGCCGATCGCCGGAAGGATGAATTCCTGGCCATGTTGGCCCATGAACTCCGCAATCCCCTGGCTCCGATCCGCAGCGGACTCGACATTCTCGCCATGAGCGGCAGTGATCAGGCCGACACGATTGCCGTGATGCAGGAGCAGATGGAACATCTTGTCCGTCTGGTGGACGACTTGCTCGACATGTCCCGCATCATGCAGGGACGAATCGAGCTGCGTCGCGACGCGGTCGAGCTTTCTGCTCTGGTCAATCGCTCCCTGGAGACCGTGAGACCGCTGATTGAAACTCATCGGCACGAACTGGATGTCTCGCTGCCAGAACACCCTGTCTGGCTGGATGCCGATCCCGTCCGAATCCTCCAGGTCATCGAGAATCTGCTGACCAACGCCATCAAATACACCGACACAGGCGGACGCATTGAGGTGACGGTCGAACAGGATGGCGCGGAGGCCGTCGTCAGCGTTCGGGACACGGGCGTCGGAATCGAGGAGGAATTGCTGTCGCAGGTGTTCGACCTCTTTATGCAGTCGCCTCGTTCGATTGACCGTGCCCAGGGCGGGTTGGGAATCGGTCTGACGCTGGTGCAGAAACTTGTCACCATGCACGGCGGCAGCATCACGGCTCACAGCGCCGGGAGAGGAAACGGAAGCACCTTCGTCGTGCGGCTTCCTGTCGTGAAGCCCCCCGCCCCGGCCAGCGACACCAGCGTTCCTCCGACTTCTGGCGAGTCCCGCCGCATTCTTGTCGTCGACGACAATCAAAGTGCAGCGAAGATGCTTTCCATTTTGTTGACGAGACTCGGTGATCACGAAGTGGAGACGATTTACGAGGCGACCGAAGTCGTCGCCTCGGTGCAGGAATTCCGTCCCGATCTCATCCTGCTGGACATCGGCCTGCCAAAGATGAACGGCTACGAAGTGGCACGGGCCCTTCGGAGAGAACCCGACTTCGACAACATCCAGCTGGTTGCCCTGACCGGCTACGGACAGGACGAAGATCGCGAAAAGTCAAAAGCCGCCGGCTTCGACCTGCATCTTGTAAAGCCACCCGCCATCGAACAAATCAAAGCCGTGCTCGCCCACCCGATGCAAAACGGCGAATAAGCAGAGAACCCAAAGCGAACGACACCCGCGTCCGATCGCTCAAGCATTGAGGAATGCGGTCCCCCCGCGGTGTGTTCGTCAGCCTGCCTGCTATTCCAAGTTCGTTAACCCCATGAAAAAAGGCACGTTGCGAAGTTCGCAAAGTGCCTGAAAAGTGGAGGATAGGGGACTTGAACCCCTGACCTTTTGGCTGCCAGCCAAACGCTCTCCCAGCTGAGCTAATCCCCCGGGAAAACGACGCTTCTCGCGTCGGTGGGCCGTATTATGAACAATCGGCTCACAATTGCAAATCGATGGACCTCTTTTTTTCGTAGCCTCGGGATTCCTCCGATTTTCGCCGCAAACGCTGGACGAAACCGAACGCATCAGTCAAAGTTGTTGAGTCCTCACACTGAGGAACTGGACTTGCCGCTGGACGAGGTGAAGGGCCCATGCTGAATATCCTCGATTCTGGACACGGCTCGAACCTCAAATGTTCGCGCCGCGATTTTCTAAGCATAGGCTCCCTGCTTTGCGGCGGCCTGTCGCTGGAGCAGATGTGCCGAGCTGGCGCGAAGGCGGGAACCGGTTCGTTGCTGAGGGACCGGTCGGTCATCTTTCTGTTCATGCATGGCGGGCCGAGTCAGTTCGAAACGTTCGACCCGAAGATGACCGCCCCGATGGAGATTCGCAGTGCGACCGGGGAAGTGAAGACGTCCTTACCGGGGGTCACATTCGGCGGCACGTTCGAAAAGCTGGCTCCGCTGGCAGATCGCATGGCGATCGTTCGCTCGTTCACGACCGGAGACAGCCGGCACGATATCAAGCCGCTTGTGCATCGGACGACAAACGATGCGAATCTTGGGACGATGTACGCTCGCGTCGCCGGGCCGAATCATCCGGAAACCGGGATGCCGCGAAATCTCGCGCTCTATCCGCAGGCGGTGGCACCGGACGCACAGCCCACGACCATGAAATTCGGGAAGTTTGAGTCAACCGGATCGTACTCGTCGGCGCTGGCGCCTTTTGCTCCGGGAGCGGGCGGGAATCTTCAGAATGACATGAAGCTTTCGATTCCGATGCGGCGGCTCCACGACCGGAGGACGCTGCTGTCCGAAATCGATCAACTGCGGCGGAACAACGATCGCGATGCCGTTTACGCGGCGATGGATCCCCTCCGTCAACTCGCCTTCGATACCATTCTCGGCGGGCTGGCCGAAGCGTTCGATTTGAGCCGGGAAGATCCGAAACTGGTGGAGCGTTACGACACGAGCAGGATCGCCACGCCGGAGAATATCAGTCGGAAGTGGAACAACTACAACAACTATGTCGACAACGGACAGAGTCTCGGCAAGCTGCTGTTGATGGCCCGGCGGTTGTGTGAGCGGGGAGCCGGCTTTGTGACTGTGACGACGAACTTCGTCTGGGATATGCACGCCGACAAGAACAACGCCGGCATGGTCGAAGGGATGCGTTACATGGGACGCCCGTTCGATCATGCGGTTTCCGCGCTGATTGAAGACATCCACAGCCGTGGACTCGATGAGAAGATCCTGCTCGTCTGCTGCGGCGAGATGGGGCGGACGCCGCGGATTAACAAGAACGGCGGCCGCGATCACTGGGGCAATCTGGCGCCGCTGATGCTCTCCGGCGGCGGTTTGCCGATGGGGCAGGTGATTGGCGACTCGTCCCGCGATGGCAGCGTGCCGGCGACAAAGCCGATCACATTGCAGAATCTCGTGGCTACGATCATGAAGTCGCTGATCGACCCGAGCGAACTCCGGCTGCTGACCGACATCCCCCGGGAGATCATGCAGGCGACGACCGAGTGGGAATCGATTCGCGAATTGATTTGAATGGTCGGAAAAGAAAAACGCCTCGCTACAAAAGCGAGGCGTTCGTGAATTATTGAGCCCGGTTCCGCTTACGTTGCGGCGGGTTCGGTTGTTTCTTCCACGACCTGTTCCGCAGCCGCTTCGGCTGGTTCTTCGGTCAGTTCTTCTTCCGCGGCTTCAATTTTAGCAGCCTCAATGTCCTCTGCACTCGGCGGGTTCGGAGCGATCTCAGCGAGTTCATCGCTTGTGCTCTCGGTTCCCTTCAGCAGAGCCGCGGCCATGGCCGATTTCTGCAGGTTGGCACAACAGGCTTCTTCTGCAGCTTCCGCAGCCAGCTTTTCTTCGTGACAGCAAACTCCGGTACCGCCTTCGGCGACGCTCACGGCATGACTGCAGCAGGAACCCCCGGCCGTGCATCCCGGAAACTGTTTGTCTGTCTTCATGCCGAGCGCGGCTTTGAAGTCGTTCTGGTTCGAATATGCCCAGCCGCCGGCGAACAGGAGAAGAGCAACCGCGAACAGCAGCTTGGTCATCTGGCTTCGTTTCGACGAGGCAGCCGACCGGTCGATCTGCTGAGCCGATTCGACTTCACCCGCCACCATGTTCGGGGCGTCTTCGAAACCATTATTCTCCTGTTGAGTCATCGCATCCCTCCAAAAGTTGAGCGGTATTAGACGTCCCAATAGTTTATCCACAAACAAAATGTTCGCACAGCCTTTGTTTTCCTCGAGCGAAAGATTTTCGCAAACAGAGCCCGGGCCAGCGTGTCTACTGTTATGAGGGAAAAGAGGTTGCGGCAATTTGTGGAAGGTAAGCGGGCGGTTCGATTCCCATCTTCTGTCGGTTTGGACAGGGGAGCCGATCGGAGTTTGACCTGGCCCTGTGGGGTTCGTAGACTGAATTGAGGTCGTTGATATGTGCGAAGTTGTGCATTCTGCACGGTGAATTTCGCTCCAGCGATCAACCGATCTTCTCCCATCAAAATGAATCCTCGGCTGCAGATGCAACGTCGCGCATCCGGTTGAGGAACATCGCCTGTGCTGGATCGAAATGAGGAACACCATGCGAAGCTTCCTTTCTCCCGTCGTATGCGGCGTTCTCGTCGCCGCTGTGAGTCTGCTCAGCAGTTCTCCCCTTCAGGCCCAGCCCAAGAAGGATCCGGTCGAAACGCACACGCTGACGGCCAAAGACGGTTGGCCGATCAAAATCACTTATTACAAGCACGAAGGGAATCGGGACACGCCGGTCGTGGTGCTGCTGCACGCCATGGGGGGCGACCGACGGGCCTGGACAGCCGGCTACGCGAATCAGCTGTGGACCAAAGGTTTTGCGGTCATCGCCGTCGACCTGCGGAAGCACGGCGAAAGCAAGGCAGAAACGTCCAGCGGATCAGCGACCGACGTCGGCGATCTCAAGCCGGACGACTACAAGCGAATGGTCGCCTACGACATGGATGCGGTTAAAGATTTCATCTTCAAGGAGCATCAGGAACAGAACCTGAACATGCGAAAGATGGGAATCGTCGCTCCTGAGATGTCAGCTGTGATTGCGTTGAACTTCGCGATGGTCGACTGGAAACAGGTTCCTTACGACGACGCCCCGGTCGCTTCGATGCGGACGCCTCGCGGTCAGGATGTGCGGGCGATCGTGCTGATCTCGCCGGAAACCTCGGTTCGCGGTCTCACTACGGCGTCGCCAGTCCGAATGATGAGAAATGGTGCCCTTCCGATCGCGTTTCTGTTCTGCGTGGGTGCCGAAGACACTCTCGACAAAGGGGATACGCAGCAGCTGTATTCCCAGATCCGCGGACGGGGAGCCTCTGACCGCGTTTTGATGGAGTCGTATCCTTACAATCTGCGAGGCATGGCGTTGTTCGGCAAGAATCTGAAGATTGAGCCGCATATTGAAGTCTTCCTCGAAAAGTTCCTGCTGGAACTCGACGACGAGTGGGTCGACCGCCGCAGCAGACTGCAACGGTAAACGAGTCTCAACTCAAGTGGCACTGACCTGGTCAGTGCCTTTCTTTTTGGATCTCGCTTCAACCACACTGGCGGAGCCAGTTGCACAATCTCCCCATTTTGCCTGAAGAGAAGGGTCGCTTATGAAACCGGAGCGTCTGTTCGTGATGCTGGCTCTGGCCAGCCTGTTGTTGTCCCCCACTGCACAAGCCGCCCCGACGGAGCAGACGGAAGCTGCGAAGTCGCACGGCGAAAAGACGGACGTCGAGAAAACGGACACCGAGAAAACGGACACCGAGAAAACGGACACCGAGAAAACGGACGCCGAGAAGATGAACTTCGTCTTCTTCCTCGTCGATGACCTCGGCTGGGCCGATCTCGGATGCTTCGGAAGCAAGTATTACGAAACCCCGGAGATCGACAAACTCTGTGCTTCCGGCATGAAGTTCACACAGGGATACGCCGCCTGTCCGGTTTGTTCTCCGACTCGGGCGAGCATCATGACCGGCCGACATCCCGTGCGGGTCGATGTGACCGACTGGCTTCCCGGCATGAATACCGATCGGGTGAAAGACGCGAAGTTCAAGCACGTTCACGATCGCGACGATCTTGCTCCGGAAGAGGTGACGATTGCCGAAGCCCTGAAAGACGGGGGCTATCAGACCTTCTTTGCCGGCAAGTGGCATCTTGGAGATGAAGGCAACTGGCCGACCGAGCAGGGCTTCGACATCAATATCGGTGGACACGACCGCGGCTCACCTCCGGGCGGCTACTACGCGCCGTGGAAGAATCCGGTCCTGGAAGCCAAAGAAAAGGACGAATACCTGACCGAACGGTTGACTGAAGAATCGGTCAAATTTCTGAAGTCGCGGGACGAAGAGAAGCCGTTCCTGCTTTATCTTTCCTATTACAACGTGCATACGCCGATTACGCCGTATAAGAAGCATGTGGAGCACTTCGAGGAGAAAGCCGCCCGTGAATTCGATACGCCCACGCCGACCGTGGAAGAACACGACGGCGTTTCCCGGGCGCGCCAGGACAATCCCGAATACGCTTCGATGATCAAAGCAGTCGACGACAGCGTCGGGGTCCTCATGGAGACGCTGAAGACGTTGGCGCTCGAAGAGAACACGACCGTCATCTTCTTTTCCGACAATGGAGGACTGTGCACGACCCGAAGCGCGGGCCCGACGTCGAATCTGCCGCTGCGTTCCGGGAAAGGCTGGCTGTATGAAGGGGGCGTGCGGGAACCGATGATCGTGCGGGCTCCGGGCGTCACCTCGCCGGGGTCGGTTTGCGATGTTCCGGTCGTGAGCATGGACTTCTTCCCCACGATTCTCGAACTGGCGGGAATGCCGAGTCAGCCTGAACTTCACGCCGACGGAAAATCGCTCGTGCCATTGCTGAAGCAGGAAGAATCGGGCGACGAGCGTGCCTTCTACTGGCACTATCCTCACTATCACGGTTCGACCTGGACGCCGGGAGCTTCGATTCGGAAAGGGGACTGGAAACTGATCCAGTTCTACCACTACGGCAACCAAGAGCTCTACAACCTCAAGAATGACCCGGGCGAACAGGAAGACCTGTCGAAGAAGAATCCGCTCAAAGCCCGGCAGCTGATGCAGGCCCTGGACTCCTGGCAGAAATCGATGAAGGCGAAAATGCCGGAACCGGTCGAATAGGTCGTTCCGCCCGCTGGGATGCCTGATCCGCTGGAGAATCGATCGCGCGAGCCGGTGAGGGATTTCCCTCGCCGGCATGAGGATCACCGCGTCAGAATCGCGGGATCAGCCAGATTCGATGCGATCGGGGGCGGGCTGTACGGGTTATTCAGGAGAGTGGGAATACAACGGTCGCAAGTGCCATTTCTCCCCTGACGCCTGCGCTCCGTTGAATCGCGGCAATTCGACGAACTGGCTCCATTTTGGGAAGAAAATCCTTCAAAGGCGGTCGAAACAGAGGATACAATTCCTTTTGTGAGTTTAGATAAGCCTCAATCTCGCGCCAGTTTTTGGTTCTCAGAGATTGCCACGTCCACTATCGATAGAGATCAGGCGGCCTGAAATTCGGTCGACCGGCAGTAGACGAAAGCTCTGTTCCGCCTGCAATACGCCCGCCCGGGGAGATGCATCACGATGAGACGATCACGACTTTGGCTTGCCGCCGCTGTCCTTTGTGCTGGAAACTACGCGAGCGATGCATTCCTGTTCGCTGGTGAGCCAGTTCAGCAGCGTGTGCTTGAGCTCCACCGCACTCCGGAAGGTCGGGACTACGCAGCGATTGGCCTGCGTCTGCCCGAAAACCACATCCAGACTCCGGCACAACTCGCCATTCTGGTCGACACCTCGGCCAGTCAGCAGGGGGCGTTCCGCGAGCAGTCACTGAATGTGCTGCGGGAAATGCTCAGCCAGATCGGTGAAGAGACTGCTGTCGCCGTCTGGGCTGTCGATGTCGCTCAAGTCGCTCTGACCGACGGATTCGTCACTCTGACCGCCGAAAAGACCGATGAGATCCTGGCGAAGCTGGCCGACCGCATCCCGGCTGGTTCGACCGATCTGGCCGGAGCGATTGAAAACTCGCTCGACTCCATCGATACCGCCCAGTCTGCCCGCATTGTTTATCTGGGCGACGGCTACAGTGCTGCCCGTCTGATCTCTTCGGACGAAATGACCGAACTGGTCGACACGCTGGCTGACCGGCAGACGCCAATGATCAGCTATGCTCTGGGAGCCCAGAAAGATCTGGAAGTTCTCGGCGTGCTCGCACTTCGCAGCGGCGGCATCGTAGTGACCGACAACGGATCGCAGTCGGCTGAAGAGATTGCCGCCACGATCCAGGGCTCGGTCAACTCGGCTGTCTGGTATCCCTCGGAACTCTCAGTGACGGGTGATGTTTCCGTCCTGCCGAACGCTCCGCTGCCGGTTCGAGCCGATCGTGATACGATTTACCTCGGCAAGGTTGCTGACGAAGCCACGAGCTTCACCGTTTCTCTCAGCGATGGCAACAATCAGCTCGATGCCGAGTCGGCTGTCGCCAACCTGGAACAGGGACATGCCGCCTTGCGGGCTCTGTGGCTCCGGGCTGAAGAGAACAACGGACTCAGCATTCCGACTGCTGGCGTGGCCGTGCTGGACGAAGTTAAGTCTCAGTATGAAGTTCAGGTCGCGCGGATGCTGCAGGCGGCGAACACCGCTGCCAACAAGGGGCAGTTCGAAGAGTCTCAGAAGATTTCCCGGGCTCTGCTCCAGCTGGATCCGCGAAACAAAGCTGCTGCCAGGATTTTGAATGTCCAGCACGTCGCGCTGCTGCAGCAGGCCGTTCCCAGCGGGGACGATCAGGCTCCTCAGGGAGCTGTGGGTGTGCCGACTGAAAACACCGAAGAAGCTCCGGCGACTGTGCCTGACGGAACGATGACAATCGACCAGGCTCTGCAGAACCGTCCGGGAGCAACGCAGACCGCTCCTCCGCAGCGGACCATTGAAGACGACCTGATTGGTGACTATCGCGCCCGTCAGAAGGCCGCCGGCGAGAAACTCGCTCTGCAGGTCGAACGGGCCATTGAAGAAGCTCGTTCGATCGTCCAGGTCGATCCGGAAGCGGCGATCTCCATCATGAAGAACATTCAGGGCAATATCCGCATTGCCCAGGATATCGATCCCGAACTGCTTCAGAATCTCGATCGCCGTGTGGTCAGCGTCGCTCAACAGCTGCGAGCTCAGCGGGAACAGATTCGCAATCGTCGGATCCGCATTGAACAGGATCTGGCCGAACAGGAAGCTCGACGTCGTGTGATCGAATCGATGCAACTCGAAGAAGAACGTCTCGAACAATTGATCGATCAGGTCCGTGCTCTGCTCGACGATGGGTTCCACGGCGATCCGAGTGCTTATCCCGAAGCAGAAGCTGTCGCGGAAGCGGCTGTCCAGCTCGTCCCGTTCAGTGGAGCAGCCAACTCGGCTCGCTTTACCGCTGAAGCCGCCGGTCAGCTGGAAGACGCCCGCTACCTGCGACTGCTGCGAGCCGACCGGTTCCTCGAAACTCTGACCCAGGTCGAGTTCTCGCATGTGCCGTTCCCGGATGAACCGCCGATTCGTTGGCCGTCTGCTCCAGTCTGGAAGGCTCTGACGGAACGCCGCAGCATCTGGAAGTCGGTCGACCTTCGTGACGATTCGCCAGCCGAACGCCGCATCCGAGCCGCTCTCGAAGAAGAGACGGAACTGACGTTCGTCGATACCCCGCTGGCCGATGCTCTGAACATTATCGGCGAACTGCACAACATCACGATTCTCCTCGACGTCGTCACACTGGACGATGAAGGGATCTCATCGGATGAACCGGTCAACATCTTTATCTCCGGTATCAAGCTGAAGAGTGCTCTGAAGCTGATGCTTGAGCAGACGCCGACTCCGGTCGAGCTGACCTGGATCATCGAAGATGAAGTGATGAAGATCACGACATTGCTTAAGGCCGAAGAAGTCAACGAATTCCGCGTCTATCCGGTGACCGACCTGGTCATTCCCCCGCAGCCCCTGCAGGGTGGCGGCGGCGGTCTGGGCGGCGGCGTCGGTGGCGGCCAGATGGGCGGCCAGGGTGGCGGTCTTGGTGGCGGCGGCCTCGGTGGCGGCGGTGGCGGTCAGTTCGGTGGTGGCGGCTTCTTCAGCATCCCGCCGGCTGCTCTCTACGACGCAAAAAAAAACCAGTAGATCCTGAACACGATTGCGATCGTCGCGATTGTGAGCCAGAACATACGCAACGGATCGGGAAGGATTCTTCCCGGTCCGTTGTGTCGTTGAACAACCTCCTTCAGACCGGGCAGCTTCTCTCAACGCTGGCCGGTTTCACGATAGGGACCTCTGTTCTTCAGGGGGAAGAAGTCGATCCTCTCAAGGATCTCGACAGCCCTCCCTCGCGCGACGTCTGGAAGAACTACTTCTCCACATCCCACGAAGGAGCCGAAGTCCGTGAACTGATTCAGCGACTGCAGCGCGGTCGGCACTTTGATCACATCGTCGTCGCCCTCGAAGAAGCCTTGAGAGCCGGCAAGTCCGAGCCCTGGATGTACGAGGTGCTTGCGCTTTCGATGGAGATCGAAGGGCGTCCGGATGACGAAGTGAATCGCGTCCTGCTTTCGCTGACCGACTTCAACGCGACCGACGTTCCGAACCTGCTCGGCTCGGCGGCTTACCTCGTTCGACTTGGAGCCGAACAGCAGGCGTTGAACCTCTATCGGCAGGTCTCGCGACTTGAACCGACCCGACCGGAGCCTTATCTGCTCGGCATGCGTCTGGCAGAAAAACTGGATGACGTCGAAGCCGGAATCTGGGCGACGACAGGAATCCTCACCTACTACTGGTTCGATGGTTATCAGCAGCAGCACAATCGAGCCGTCAAACTTCTGTCGAATTGGAAACTCGCTGCCCGGCAACAGGAAAAGACGGAGCTCGCCGAGCGGATCGACAAGAATCTGCAACGGGCTCAGATCCGGGATCTCGAACTTCGGCTGACCTGGTCCGGTGATGCCGATCTGGATCTGATTGTCGCCGAGCCACTCGGAACAACCTGTTCGTTCGCGAATCCTCACACGGCTTCCGGAGGAGCCCTGCTTCATGAAGGAGCCGGCCCCAATCAGGCCGAATGCTACGAGCATTACGTCTGTGCATTTGGCGCCCCCGGGGCTTACGTCGTGACCGCTCAGTACAACTACGGCCGCGTCGTGGGCAATCGGGCGAAACTGGAAGTCATTCGCTATGCCGGGACGGATCACGAGCAACGGGATTTCGTAAATGTCGTGTTTGACCAACAGGCGAAGAAGTTCCGAATCTCGCTGCACCAGGGACGACGCACCGAGCAGACTCCGGTCTTTGAACCGGTCCGGGAATCGAGCGAGGCACGGCGAAAAACGACGGCGATCCTGCTGCACCGGTTGCGACAGGATCTGCGCTATCAGCCGCCTGCTCCGTTGAACCAGATCTCCCCCGCAGCGGCGGGAGCAGTCGGCTACTCACCGGTGATTGCCCCCGTCTCTTCGGGCGTCCGGCTCGATGCCACCGCCGTCGTATCGCCGGATCGACGCTATGTTCGCCTCGGCATGCAGCCGAGCATTACCAGCGTGACCGACGTCTTTACGTTCAGCTTCGCCAGCGGACAGTGACATTTGGATAAGGCCGGGCCAACTGCGTAGAATAGCTGCGGAGTTTAGCCCATGAGACACGGTTCCCATCTCGATCCCCCCAACCGCTTTGAGCGCGTCCACGTCGAACCC
This sequence comes from Rubinisphaera margarita, assembly GCF_022267515.1. Lineage (NCBI taxonomy): Bacteria > Pseudomonadati > Planctomycetota > Planctomycetia > Planctomycetales > Planctomycetaceae > Rubinisphaera > Rubinisphaera margarita. Next base: position 46,651 of record NZ_JAKFGB010000013.1, read on the forward strand.
GATTTCGAGCATCTCGAATGGGATGTCGAGTATCTTAAGGAACGGGCGGATCGCAAGATTCAGTATCTCGCTGACTCCTCCCGGTCAATCGTTTCCGAGAACGACTCCCCCGACGTTCCGTTCCGGTTCAGCTTGAATCCTTACCGAGGCTGCGCACATGCCTGCCCGTACTGCTACGCCCGAAACTCTCATGAATATCTCGGGCTGAATGCCGGGCTGGATTTCGAGACTCGAATCTTCGTCAAACACGAGGCTCCGAAACTGTTGCGGGACTTTCTCAGTCGCGACCGATGGGTGCCGGAACCGATCATCTTTTCGGGCGTCACGGACTGCTATCAGCCGGCCGAGCGGAAGTTTCGACTGACTCGACAATGCCTTGAAGTCGCCAGTGACTGTCACCAGCCGGTCAGTATTATCACGAAGAATGCTCTCGTGCTGCGGGATCTCGACTTGCTGAGGGACATGGCGGCCCGCCGTCTCGTGCATGTGAATCTCTCGATCACGTCGCTCGATGTCGAACTGGCCCGCGTGATGGAGCCTCGCACGAGCATTCCGGCCGCTCGTCTGCGTGCCGTCGAGTCCCTGGCCAATGCGGGCGTCCCGGTCCGCGTTATGGTCGCGCCGCTGATTCCGGGGCTGAACGATCACGAAGCCGCGGGCATTCTCAAAGCGGCTCGAGACGCAGGCGCGGTTGATGCCCGCTATGTGCTCCTGCGACTTCCCTTGACCGTAGAGCCGGTTTTTCGCGAATGGCTCGAGAGAACGCAGCCGTTGAAAGCCGAGAAGGTGGAAAGCCTTGTCAGGCAGACTCGCAGCGGGAAGCTGAACGAATCGAACTGGGGCGAACGGATGGTCGGCAGCGGCGAGATTGCCAATCAGATCCGAACCATGTTCCAGGTCTTCCGCCAGAAGTATGGGTTTAGCAACCTGCCCGAACTCGATGTCACGCAGTTCGTGCCCCCCCAGCCGTCAAGCGGTCAACTTCGGCTGTTCTGATCCAGAATCCGACGGACTCGATACGGCCTGAGATCAGCCCGCTTTATTGGAAATGAAGTCGTTGGCTTTGCCGAGCGGGAGCTTGAGCGTGAAGCTGGTTCCTTCTCCCACGCGGCTGTCGACTCGGATACGGCCGCGATGAGCCTCGATAATCTGCCGGCAAAAGGCCAGACCGAGTCCGGTTCCCCCCTGACCGTGTTCGTCGGCCTTCTTGGTCGTGTAGAAGTTGTCGAAGATTTTTGGCAGCTGATCAGCCGGGATTCCGCTGCCGGTATCTTTGACCGCGACCAGAGCCCAGGGGCCTTCGCGATCGACGTCGACGGTGATCGTCAACGTGCCGCCTTCAGCCATCGCCTGACGAGCATTGATGATCAGGTTCAGGAGAATCTGCTGCAGCTGATTCGGGTTTACATCCGCATAGGCTTCTTCCGCGTAGTTCTTGACCAGCGAGACCCGGTGCTTCTGCAGATCTTTCTCGACCAGAACGAGGACGTCTTCGACCAGATGCGAAAGGCAATGCATCTCCCGGGCATCCGCCCGATGCCGTGCGTAGGACAGCATTCCGGTCGTGATTTTGGCCGCGCGCTGACCGGCCGCCAGAATCTTGTCGAAGGCCTTGTCGCGAGTCGCGTCGTCGCGATGCCGCAGCCCCATTTTGGCGTAGTTGATAACCGTCGTCAGGATGTTGTTGAACTCGTGCGTGATCGAAGAGGCCAGCACACCAACAGTGCTCATCTTCTCCAGTTGCAACATCAGCTTCTGCATTTCAGCGAGCTGATTCTCGAGTGCAGCGACCCGTTCCGGAGTGTTCTGGGAAGGCTCATCAGAAACAGATTGATTCGGGGCGTACATGGCGGCTGTCGATTCCTTTCTCTGCGCGGAGGAATCTTTCTGACAATTGCCGGGCTGGCAATCAGTCTTCGCCTGTGGGTGCTCTCCAGCAGCCAGAGCAGGCGCGCGAACTCCGCTGTTCTCGAAGATCGGCAGGGGCCCGCCAAAAACTTGTGGGAAGGCGCCCCGGTTTGAAAGTCACTCGTGAGAACGTGTCTGCTGCCCCGGTTAGGATTTCCCCGGAGGATGGGTAAACCAGAGAAACCGACATTCTCCGCAATTGAAAATTGTTCGCCACGTGGACAAGATGGAGCCTGCTGATGAGCGGCTCACTCCGTTCTCGTCTTCCGAAGTTCGCCAGCGATGCTCCAATCGAATTCCCACGGAGAGAACGATGACTGTGGCCCGTTCCGATGATTTATTCACGCCCCTCCCGGTCAAACCGACCGCTGAAGAACGGCTCGCTGAACTGAATCTCTCGCTGTCTCCCGAGATCGATTACGACATTGAATCGATGTTCCCGAAGACCGACGGCTGGGGCTGGAAAACCGAGATAAAACGGAAGGTCAAGCTGATCCAGCAGATCGAACCGGAACTGCGAGACTGTCTGCACGAGGGAGAACGCGTTCTCTATGTCGCCAAGGGAGTCCGCTACTCGTTTATGGAGTTCTATTTCATGGGACTCTGGGCTTCGATGATCAATCACACGCAGTTCGTGCTGACGAATCTCCGACTGGTGATGATTCACTGCAACTCGCGCGGGAAAGCCAAACGAACCTTCTGGATGCTGTATTACAGCCAGATCGAGAAGTTCAAGGGAACCTGGAACGGGATGCTGAACCTGAAACTCAAGGACGGGAAAAAGCTGTCCTTTTCCGGGTTCTCAAAATCCGATCGCAAAGAAATGCCGGCCATCTTTCAGAAGGCGCTCGATCGCTATCGGGCTTCCGGGTTCAATCCTGCGTCCTCGCAGTCGCTGGAGAACCTTTGTTCGTACTGCAAAGATCAGGTACCGGTGCAAACTCATACCTGTGACAACTGCGGAGCGACCTATTGGACTCCGTTTCAACTGGCCTGGCGAAGTTTTATTTTCCCGTCCTGGGGCGACTTTCTGATGGGACACACCTCGATAGCTGTTCTGGAGATGTTCGGCGGGATCATCACGTGGACCACCTTGCTGATCGGCATCAAACGGTGGGCGGAGACCGGCAATACCCTGCCGCTCGTGCTCACGTTCATCGCGTTCGTGATCGCGCATGGCGTTGATGCGATTATTACCGTTCGCATCGCGAAGAAAGGCCTGCATCCGAAAAATCTGCCGGAGCCGGCCTGACCAACAAAAAAGTGTGATGCCCGCGGAGGACATCACACCTGGAATCTATCAGATTCGATTCGTTGACTTTAGAACGCCTGAACTTCCGGCAGTGCCTGCGACATCTGCGGCTGCCAACCGAAACTCGGAGACGCTGAGAAGTTCCCCTGAGCCTGGAAGTCATGCTGAGGCATCATCCCGTCGAACGGTGAAGCCACCTGCGGAGCAGACATCGTGGTCTGCGGGGCCATCATCGCCTGGGGTGCCATCATCATCTGCTGATTCTGAGCGGTCCAGTCGAAAGTTGGCGGTGCGGCGACCTGATACTGCGGGTTCATTCCGGGCGTATTGTAGGGCATTCCGTAGCCGACTTGCGGAGCGGGCATCGGAGGAGCCCAGGCGGTTGTTGTCTGGGGATAGCCATTCATCTGCGGATAGCTGGCCATGTGCGGCTGAGCGGTCATCTGAGGATAACTCGCCATGCCTGGATCCATCGGCATCATCGGGGCGGCTGCCATCTGCGGAGCACCACCCATCATCGGAGCGTTCCAGGCGGCAATCTGAGCACCCTGCGTTTCCCAGGGGGCGGCTCCGGCGGGAACGCCAGCCATCCGCGTGGGAGCCTGCTGGTTCTTCAGGTTCGGATATCGTTCTTCAAGACCGGCGAGGCGCGACTGGACCTGATACCGACTCGGATCGGAAATCACGGCTCGTTCATACATGGCCATCGCTTCCTGCGGACGGCCCTGAGCTTCGTAGACCTGGCCCAGCTGAGCGATAGCGTGATCGTGCCGTGGATTGATTCGCAGAGCCTGCATCAGAGAGCCTTCCGCGGCCTGATAGTTGCCATTCTTCTGCTGCAACCAGGCCATTTCAACCTGAGCTTCCGCCGAATAGGGCTGAGCTCCGGCCCATGTGGTCAGCATCTGTTCGGCTTCTCCGACACGGCCCTGTTCGACCATCATCGCCGCCAGACCGTGATACGACGGCTGGTGGGAGGGATCGATACTGATGGCCTGACGGTAGATTTGTTCGGCCTGCATGTATTCGCCCCGCTTGGCGTTCGCAGCCGCGAGGTTATACAGATAGTGCGGGTTGGTCGGGTCTTCGACGACCGCCTTGTGAAATTCACGAGCGGCCATTGTGTAGTTACCACGCTGGTAATAGGCTTGGCCCGACTCATTCATTACAAACCCGGTCATTCTCGTGCAGCCGCACAGGCTGAAGAGAGCAGCCGTCGAGAGGACGGTACCGGCAATGAGTCCAAGACGATTAAGGCAGGAGATCATGGAGGAACCTCACTTCGATCGACCCGGGATCCGGGCCTGTCGAGTCGCTGGAGATGACTGCTGAGGAACAGCCAAGGGGAAATGATTGAAAGGAGGAGGGTGCGGCGGAGTGGAATGGTGCCGCGACTTGATTTCAACAAAAAATAGCGATCCCCAATTTTTCCCTCAAGATGAATGCGAATTCGGCCGAAAAGCTCCGGAAGCTGGTAAAGTTTGCAATCCCGGTCGCCGGCGTGCATGGGAATGGGTGTTATTTCCCGACGGTTTCTGCTACGCTCGTCGTTTCGAACCGTTCCATACGGTCTGGATCCGTGCGCCGTCACGGTGATTCATATGACAATATTCGCTTTGTCTTTACCGACGAAGTCCCCCGAAACATTCAGGAAAAAACTGAGAGGAGGTGAATTGCGTGGTTAAATTGCGTCTCCGCGAAGGAGAAAATGTCAACGACGCCGTCAAGCGTTTCCGGAAGCTGGTTGAACACAGCGGAATTAAGAAGGAAATGCGTCGCCGGGAATACTACGAGAAGCCCAGCGAAACCAAGCGACGTGCACGTCGTCGGGCAGAACGCCGCGAGCAAATTAACCGACGCGCACGCTAGTTCGCGACTGATTCGATAACTCATCGAATTGCGAACCAGCTCACACTCTCAGAGTGAGGAATCGACCCCCTGGGTTCATTCCTGCGGAAGGAACGAAAAAGGCGCTGACTGAACAGTCAGTGCCTTTTTTATGCGCCCGCTGAACCTGCTGAGCAGCTGGCTTCACAGGGGAAACCATTCCGTCCGTCCAGAACGCGGAGTTCGAGCGGTCCGCTTTAATAGAAAAAGCACGCCCCGGATTAAGGCGTGCTTTTTGAGTTCTACGAGCGTTGAAGGGCCGGCAAAGAACAGTTTACGTCACTGAAGGCCGCTCCTCTTACGCGGAACCTGATCTAGAAATCCTGGATCTGCTCGTTCCCGTTGCGGGTGGCCAGATTGCCAAAGATTGTGCGATCAATTGATTTCGAGATGTCGCGGGTTGAGCCGTCGCACATCGAGAAGACCACGATCCCGTCGTGCCAGCTGCCGAAGGTGAAGATCGGGCTGAGATAATTGGAATCATCATAATCGGCCAGCAGATCGTCGATCTGCCGAGTGGAATCATTCTGGTGGGGTACGGCACTACAGCAGGAAGCTCCATCACCCCAAAAACCGAACAGAGAATCGCCCACCATCAGCGTCGTTGTCATTCCATCCGAGATGTCCCGGTCGGTGACAGCACTGTTCCGGAAGAGAACGCCATTGTTGATTGATCCGCCGCTGGAACTTCCAGGAGCAGGCGTCCGGCCGGCCACGCCGCGATAAGACGAGAAGCCGAAACCTTCCGGTCGCGTATTCGGGAGCACGGCACTCGGGCAGATGAAGGAATCCATCTGAATCCGCACGGCCGTCTGGTTCTTCTGATTCCAGTTCAGGGCGGAGTCAAACTTCAGCTGACGAGTTTCCGCACCGGCGGCCACTTCCGCATCCAGTTCAGGCAGCATTAACGCCATCCACGACCAGAGGTTGTCGTACCACCAGTGATCAACGGTGTACTGCGGGTTGGACTCCAGATTGAAAACAATCGGATTGGCCTGGAAGTTGAGCGGATACTTTGTATTGAGCGTGAGTTCGAACGCGACGTAATTGATGTTCGTCCCGTCGATGAATCCGTCGCCGTCGACGTCTTCATTGACATCCTGGATTCCGTTGCTGTTCACATCGCCCGGTTCCGGTCGGATGTACCCTGACGGGAAGCACTTGTGTGAATCGAGATAGTTGTGTGCGGCCAGCACAATCTGGTGCAGGTTGTTGCGGCAAGCGGTGCGGCGAGCGGCTTCGCGGGCACGCTGGACGGCCGGCAGCAGCAGGGCGACCAGAACGCCGATAATGGCGATCACAACGAGCAGTTCAACAAGCGTGAAGCCGCGTCGTTTGGTAATAGTTGGGGCGTGCAGCGGCACCATAAGATATCTCCATGGAGGGTCCACAGGCCCCGCTAAAACAAGGCTCATGAACTGCGTACGATAGGGTCTCGAGACTGATTTACATTATCAGGAGCGGTCGACGAATGCAAATTGCCCAATGGATGATCGGAGAAATCTGAACACCTTGCCGAAACGGACCGGTCCTCTCTTAAACGTCTACTGATCCGAAATTCTACAACGCCTTTCGCCGAATCGAGCCGCCTGCTCATGATCTCTCGCCTTCTCTTGAGAGATTCTCCGGCAGTGCCGGGAAAATGCGGAGGATGCCGCGTGTATTTTCGGAAAATTCGGCCCAACTTGCCCGGCTTTCTGCAGTTTCCCCCTTCGAAAGACGATGTAGACAAAAACAGGTGCCATCGATGAGCCACGATTGAACGACAGCAGGCCGGTTTTCTTCTGGAAAGGTATTCCTGGTCCGGAGACCCCGCGATGAGTCACGTCGGCTTCAATTCACTCAATCCCGCTATCCTGGCCAGCTCGGTCAGTGGAGGGCAGCAGGTCCGTTCTGGTCGCAACGAAGCGGCGCAGGCCAGTTCTGGACAGGATTTTCGCAGCACCATCGAAGCACTGAACAGTCGTCAGTCGGGCGATGTCAGTGAAGCCTCGCTGGAGTCCGACCGCGATGCCGATGGCCGCGAAGCGTTAGGCGGAGAAGACGAATCGACCGATCAGCACGAAGCGGCTTTGAAGAACCTGGAACGACTGCATGATTCGCGGCGTTGTCCCGACGCTGAACAGATCTGCGGCAACATTCTTGATCTCGATGGGTAACAGATTCGCACCAATACCGGTGGCTTCCTGCTTAACGTCGAGCGAAACTCCTTGCAGATTCTCAGGTTCTGCGGATCCCTGCGTCCCCGGGCGAGAAGTCGATCTTGCTGCAAAGAGCCCATCACGAGTACAGTCCGGCCGATTTCGCAGGAAGCGTTTTTCTATATCGGCCAGGACATGCTGCAGCGACTGCACAGATGGGTTTCCCCGGGGTTGGGAATCGACCTGGGAACAGCGAACACTCTGATCGCGGTTCTGGGGACCGGTATTGTCGTGAATGAACCGTCGGTGGTCGCTCTCGCCCGCGACTCCCGACGGATTCTCGGTCGCGGAACCGCCGTCGGGAAGCTGGCTCGTCAGATGCTCGGCCGGACCCCGGACACAATTTCCGCTGTTCGCCCTCTTTCTGAAGGGGTCATTACCGACTTCAAACTCTGCGAAGCGATGCTCAAGTACTTCGTTCGCAAAGCGATTGGCAACGGCCGAGCTCTGCGTCCCCGTACGGTTATCGCGGTCCCCGGACGAATTTCGCCCGTCGAAAAACGGGCCGTCTTTCACAGCGCCGAGCGGTCTGGAGCCGGGAAGGTTTACCTCATCGAAGAGCCGCGGGCTGCGGCCATCGGAGCTGGTATGCCGATCTCGGAGCCGATTGCGTCCATGGTCTGCGATCTGGGAGGCGGCACGACCGAAGCGGCGGTATTAAGCCTGGGAGACATTGTCGTCAGCAAGTCCTCCCGAGTCGCCGGCGAGCATTTTGATCAGGCGATCGTCGATTACCTGCGAAGACAATACTCACTCCGGATCGGCCTTCAGACAGCCGAACAGGTGAAGATCGATCTGGGATCGGCATGGCGACTGTCGCACGAACATGCGATGGAAGTCCGCGGGCTCGACCTGGTCAGTGGCGTGCCCCGCAAGGCGATCGTGACCAGCGAAGAAATCCGCGAAGTGATGCTGCGAACTCTGGAAGAGATTGGCGCGTGTCTTCGCGAGACAATCGAACAATGTCCACCGGAGTTGATTTCGGACCTCGCGCAGACCGGCCTCGTTCTCACCGGCGGCGGTGCCCTGATCCGCGGAATTGACCAGTATTTGCGCGAGTACCTGGGGATCCCGGTCCGCATCGATGACGATCCGACCACAACAGTCGCTCGCGGCACTGCGATCTGTCTCGAACATCTCTCGCAGTGGAAACACGTGCTGATGTCGGACAGTGGAAACCTTTGAGTCGCTGTTGCTCTCTGGAACGTTCGAGGCCATGAATTATCGCAATCAGACACGAGCGACTCTGGTGCTCATTGGCTGGATGATTCTCGGCTGCGCGGCCGCAGCTCTGCCGGAGAGCTCACGGGTTCAATTGCGAATGAAGCTGCGCGATCTGTCCGCGCCAATCGTTAACCGAATACCGGAAATCCAATGGCCGTCCAGCATAGGACGCGTTCTTGTATCGACCTCAACTGAGGCCAGGTCGGTTGAAGAAGGTGCAACGTTCGATGCTTCCGCGACTGAGGAGATCTCCCGGCTCGAACGGAAGTTGATCGCCATGCAGGCAGCCTTACAAGCTGGAGAACACTCCTTGCCGGCTGAGGCTTCCGAGCGACTGTTTCGACCACGTCTCGTAGCCGCCCGGAGGCTTTCGGGTGAGATGGAACAGCAGTGGAGAAGCGGAAAATGGCTCGACGCTGGTGAGAACCGGCAACTTCAGGAACGGGACTGGATTCTGAAATCGGAAGACTCGCTGATCGACCTCGGAGCCGATCACGAGGTTCGCCCCGATGACCTGGTGCTGGCCGGCCGCGTGATTGTCGGTCAGATTGAGCAGGTCGGGCGCTGGAGCAGTTCCTTCCGCGAAGTCAACGATCCGGAGTTCCGCTGCCCCGTAGCGGTAATGAAACTCGATGGCGAAGTCTGGCGGAACGTGGGCATCGGAAGTCTGCACGGGACTGGTGCCGAGTATTGCGATCTCAAATATGTCGAGAACACCGCGCCCGTCGCGGCTGGTGACTACATCGTCCTGCACGACCGCGAATCGAGTTGGGACCAGCCCCTCGTGCTCGGAAAGATTGCCGCGGCGAAAGTAAAGGGAAACAGCCCGTTCTGGGAGATCGAGGTGGATCCCGCCGCTCGGCTCGAAACGGTTCGCGATGTCTTTGTCCTCTCCGAACAGGTTTCTCCGGCTCGCCTCGCCACAGCGGATTCAGCGGGTGACGCGGGCAGTCCGCAAGGGAAGGGGGGACCATGAAACGGACCCTGCAGATTCTGATTCATCTGGCGATCGTCTTGCCAGTAATGGCAGTCGCAGCCGTTGTCGAGATCCGCGGAGAATCAGTCGGCTTACTTCAGAACATTCTGTTGCCCTTGCTGGCGACGGGAATTTGCCTGCAACAGCCCTCAGGGGTCATCGCGGCCGTGTTCGTCGGCATCGGTCTGGTCGGCGAAGCCTGTGGTTCGCTTCCAATCGGAACAAGTGCCGTCTCCAGCGCAATGGGCGGCCTGATCTGCCTGAATGTCCTGCGAGAACAGCGAATCCCGTGGATCTGGCGGGGAACCCTGAATGTTTTTTGCGTTTGCGGCGTGCAGGTTCTGATCGGCGAACTGGCGACCGCGATTCGCTCCAGCGGGGGCAAGGCCATCGTGCCGGCGTTTCAGCACGCCATTCAACTTGCCGCGATCGCCGCCGGACTCTGGTTGCTGGTCACGATTCTGGTCGCGGGCGTATCAGCGGCCTTGTCGTTCCCGATGAACCGCCGGACGGAAATCGAACTCCGATAGCTCGCGCCCAGTGCAGATTCCAAAGAAGAAAGGCCACGGAAGAATCCGTGGCCTTTGCTGTTCTGAAGTCAGAGAGGACTAATTCCTCTTCGGACCTTCGTTAACCGGGACATCGCAGGCGATGTCGCACTGGTCGTTATCGCAGTCATCGGTTTCGTCCTGGAAGGCGGAACCGCGAGTGTAAGCAGCGAAACCACCACCGAAGTCTTTTGACTTGGAGAAACCAGTGTACCAGTAGGACTGATTCAGGCTGCCGATCGCATCCCCAACATCGTTGAGTTCGGCGACAACAGCGTGCTGAATGGAGCTCAGCCCCACAATCAGACCGATCACGAGCAGTGTCGCGATCAGCACGAGTTCAGCCGAGACGATGAAGCCGGCTTCGTCTTTCAGCAGTGCGTTAAACATTGAGAATTCCTTGCGTGAGATTGTTGGAACGTGCAATAACTTTCGGACCCGCCGCCGGCCAAAGCGGCTCGCAGACAGATTCACTTCACGAATTGATCGTTTTCGGGCTCGTGAAAACGGAGGTTTCGAAAGTGCGTATGAATACGAAAGAGTCCAACGAGAATCTGTCGGCCAAAACAGAATCTCCTTCGACTGCTGCAGCTCTCGGTACCGTGCGACAAGGGCGGCTCCATCCCAGAGTCGACTGATGCCGAGAATCACCTGCGAATGTTGCACAAATTCAACATTTCGGCAAGTCCGCTCATCCTATCAGAGGAACCAGACTGATTAACAAGCAGAATCTCCCCATTTTACGCATTTTTCTCAGAACGTCTCGGATCGGGAATCATCCTCATTGACCGAAAACCCGGCCGGTTCAGCGTGGGAACTCGCATTCGCTCCACTTCGTCGAGGCGAAAAAATAGCCAGGGTCATGAAACTGCTTCAAGACCCTGGCCGATTCAAGTCAGGAGAACCTGATCAAACTAGTTGAACTTCTTCTTGCCTTCGGCCATCGGAACATCGCAAGCCAGATCGCACTGATCGTTGTCGCAATCGTCCTGCTGGTCGTTGTACTGAGAGCCGCGGGTGTAAGCCTTCGGCTGGTTGCCGACCTGCTTTGCAGCCGAGAATCCGGTGTACATGTAGGACTGGTTGACTTCGCCGATGGCGTCGCCAACATCGTTCAGTTCAGCAACAACAGCGTGCTGAATGGAGCTCAGACCGACGATCAGACCGATCACCAGCAGGGTGGCGACCAGAACGAGTTCAGCCGAAACGATGAAACCAGCTTCGTCATTAAGCAGTGCTTTAATCATGAGGGGTTACCTTAATCTGTTGAGATTTCGATTTTGTGAAACTTTTTAGACTTGGTGCACTTCATGACTCAGTGCCTTGCGAATTTGCGGCTGGAAGCCGGAGTCTCACTGGGGCGCCGAACCTTTGCCCCGACAGATGAGTAATGACGTGCGACTCACTTTTTTTTCCGGTGTCCGCTGGCCAGAACAGAAACCGAAACCTTCTTCGCTGCAGCGACGGGAAACCGTTTGAACGAAGCCAAAACGGCCATCCATTGGCTTCCCGTGCCTCCGACCGTGTTGCAGAAAAGCAACGTTGTCGGACAACGGGTAGGAACATAATCGAAGGTGAACTTAAGGCAATATCCAATTTTACCGATCTTTCCTATTTTATCCAAATTTACCGATATTGTCGGTGAGAATGCCAATTGACAAGCAGAAAAGACGTGATCCAAACCCCCGAAAATGGCGTCCTGGTGCAGGAAATACTGACCCGCTGCACGGGATATCTCGATCAGATTTCGTCCCATTCCCTGCAGCCATACCGGGGCTGCAGTTTTGGCCGATCTCTTTGTGGAGTCGGGTGTTACGTCCAGCACAACTTTTTCGTCACCCGGGGGCGCCCCTGGGGGAGTTTCCTGGAGATCCGCCGCAATGCGGCTGAGGTTTATCTGCGGACGGTCGAGCGTGAACGTCGCTGGGCGAGCCGCCAGGAAAAAAAGTTTTCAGTTTTCTGCTCCAGTTCCACCGACCCCTTCGTTCCGCAGGAACGGAAGTCCGGCATCACTCGATCGGTCCTGATGGCGATGATGGAGCAGCCTCCGGAGGAATTGATCCTGCAGACCCACTCCGCCGATGTGGCCCGAGAGGGTCCGCTGCTCGCTCAGTTGCGGGAGCGAACGAAAGTTCGCGTGCATGTGTCGATCGAATCAGACCGAGAGACTCTGCCGTCATTACCGCCCCCGGCGGCTTCGGTGGAGCGGCGGCTGGAAGCCTGCCGACAACTCACGCAGGCCGGCATTCGCGTTCTTGTGACCGTGGCTCCGTTGCTGCCGATCAAGCATCCCGAGAAATTCTTTGAACGAATCGCCGCCGTCGCGGATGGGGTGATCATCGATCACTTCATCGAAGGGGACGGCAGCCCGACCGGACAGCGGACCCGTAAAACGCCGCTGGTGGAAGCGATGCGAGCCGTCGATCCCGCGTCCGTGGAACTAGACTATCGGGATCGCATGGTCGAAATCGCCCGCCAGGTTTTACCGGGAAGAGTGGGTGTCGGTCAGGACGGCTTTGCCGATCGTCTGTTTTGATCGATCCACGAGGTTTTCGGGTCGACGCGGACTCTCGTTGCATACAATAAATCGAGTTTCGTCTGCCGGGAGTGCTTCATGTCCGACCGTTTCCAATCCGATCTCCTCAGCCGCGTTCGTCAGGGCGACGAATCAGCCTGGCGGCACGTGATTGAAACCTATGAAGGGCGATTACAGGCCTTCGCGATCAGCAGGCTGGGAGACGCGGCTCTGGCGGAAGATGTGGTCCAGGAAACGTTCGTCGGCTTTCTGACCGGACTCCCGAACTACGATGAAGAACGGACCGCGCTGGAGTCATTCCTGTTCCGCATTGCCGCCTACAAGATTACCGATGTTCTGAGACGGCAGGGGCGTCGACAGACCTTCGCCATGACCGAGGGGGGACCGGAACTCAGCGGAGGAGCCCGCAAAGCATCCAGCATGGCCCGCAGCCGAGAAGGAGCTCAACAGAAGAAGCGACATCTGGAAGAGACGTTGCGGGACCAGATCCGCTCCTGGATTCAGGAAGCACAATACGAGCGGCTGCAGTGTTGTGAGTTGCTGTTTGTCCGTGGCTGGCCGAACAAGGTGGTGGCCGAGTCGTTGGATCTGACCGAGCAGCAGGTCGCCAACCATAAGCAGGCGCTGTTGCAGAAACTGAAAAAGCACGATCTTCCAGAACTGGCGCAGTGAGCGGGAACAGCTGCTCGCGTTAGACCAATGCCCTCCCGATAATGTACAGTACCAGATGCTTTGGCACTCGACCTAGAATCGTGCTGAACTGGAATCCTCGGAAGCGGATTCCGCGACACCAACGAGGCTTCCGGAAAGTATGACACGATGATTTCACCGGACGACGAACAATACGAAGACGACCAGAACTTTGACAGCGTGGAATCGGCTCTTGCAGCCATCCGCGAGGGAAAGGCGGTCATCGTCGTTGATGCCCGGGATCGGGAAAACGAAGGCGACTTCATCTGCGCCGCGGAAACGATCACGCCGGAACTGGTCAACCTGATGCTTCGGCATGGGGCAGGCGTGCTCTGCGTTCCGCTTGTGGACGATGTGGCTCATCGGCTGCATTTGAGTTTCGCAGCCGGGCAGGACCCGAACACGAGTCCTCATCACACCAACTTTCTGGTCCAGGTCGACCACCGCGACGCTGGGACCGGCGTCAGCGCGGAAAACCGCGCGCGAACGATTCGGGCCCTGGCCGATCCCCATTCGGAACCGGCTCACTTCGTCCGTCCCGGGCACATTTCGCCTCTCCTCGCCAAAGAAGGAGGCGTGTTGCGACGGGCCGGGCACACTGAAGCCACCATCGATCTGATGCGTCTGGCCGGCATGCGTCCCGTGGGAGCGCTGATCGAAATTCTGAGTCCGACCGGATCCGGCATGGCGACGTTGCCGGAGCTTCGTCAGATTGCCGAGCAGTTCGAACTGCCGCTGATTTCGATTTCGCAGCTGATCCACTACAGACGTCAGCGGGAGCAGCTGATTCACCGTGTCGCCGAGGTGCCGATCAAGACCCGAGACTTCGGCACGCCGACCTTCATCGGCTACAAAGTCGATCATGAAGACCAGGAGCCGCTGGCCATGGTCTGGGGAGACCTGCAGTCGGTCGAAGCTCCGCTGATTCGCATGCATTCGTCCTGTTTCACCGGCGACATCGTGGGCTCGCTCCGCTGCGACTGCGGCGACCAGCTGCACATGGCGATGTCGATGATCGTCAACGAAGGAGCGGGCGCGGTTGTTTATCTCCCGCAGGAAGGCCGCGGCATCGGGCTGAACGCCAAACTGCAGGCCTATCAGCTGCAGGACCAGGGATACGACACGGTCGAAGCCAATGTCCAGCTCGGCTACAAGCCAGACCTTCGCGACTTCATGGTCGGCCTGCAGATTCTGAAAGACTTGGGACTGAAGAAGATCCGTCTGCTGACGAATAACCCGAAGAAGACCGAATCGTTCCAGAAGTGGGTCGATCTGGTCGTCGTCGAACAGCTGCCGATTATCGCCCCGCCGGACGAGAACCGCGCCAAATACCTGGCAACCAAACGCGACAAAATGGGACACCGACTTCCACTGCAGTAGACCGGCAGTGACGTGTAAGCGAAGGCGGGGTTTCGTCTCGACGCACCGTGCCTCCCGTAACGGCAAGAGAGCCTCAACCAGGGTTGACTGGCGAAGACTGCGCTCTGATTTACTTCATCAAACCGCATTGACGCAGCAGGGCTGTCGGGTCTGGCTCGCGGCCGCGGAAGTCGCGGTAGATGTCCATCGGATGTCGGCTGCCCCCCTCAGAGAGGATCGTATCTCGGAAGCGCCGGCCGACTTCGGTAATGGCGTCGTCGTTGTCGAGCCCGGCTTCTTCAAACGCCGCAAACGCATCGGCAGACAGGACTTCCGCCCACTTGTAGCTGTAGTAGCCGGCCGCGTATCCGCCAGAGAAGATGTGCTGGAAGGAGCAGAGCATTCGGTCTTCGGGCAGCATCGGCATGATTGACGTCTTGTCCATCACCCGTTTCTGCACGTCGAAGATCGAGTTGTAGCCCTGCGGATCGAACTCGGTGTGCAGCAGCATGTCGGTCATGCCGAAGGTCAACTGCCGTAGAGTGTTCGAGCCGGCCCGGAAATGACGGGCTTTCACAATCTTGTTGAAGAGATCATCCGGCAGCGGTTCTCCGGTTTCCACATGTGCGGTCATGCCGATCAGCGTTGGCTTGTGATAGCACCAGTTTTCCATGAACTGGCTGGGGAGTTCGACGGCATCCCATTCGACGCCATTAATGCCGGCGACATCCGGTTCGTTGACGGTTGTCAGCATGTGCTGCAGGCCGTGGCCAAACTCGTGAAACAGCGTCTCGACTTCCCGGAAGGTCATCAGCGAGGGCTGATCGCCGATCGGAGGCGTGCAGTTACAGACCAGATGAGCGACCGGAACCTGCAGTCCGTCCTGGAGATGCCGCCGATTCAGGCAGACGTCCATCCACGCGCCGCCCCGCTTGTTCTCGGGTCGCGAGTACGGATCGTAGAAGAACCCGGCGATCGGCTCGTCGTTCTTGAAGACGGTGAAAAACCGGACGTCTTTATTCCAGAACGCGACATCCCCTTCGGTCTGACGGATCTGCACGTCGAAGAGCCGTTCGATCAACTGAAACAACCCATTGAGCACCCGCTCGTGCTGGAAATACTCACGGAGCGTTTCTTCGGTCACTTCGTACCGTTTCTCGCGGAGTCGTTCGGCCCAGAAGGCGATGTCCCAATGCTTGAGATCGCCGACGACGCCCTCGGCGTCTGCCATGACCTGCAGTTCGGAAAGGTCTTCTTTGGCCGGTTCAATTGAGTGCGTTCGCAGTGTTTCGAACATCTCGTTGACGGCACCGACGTTCTCGGCCATTTTCTCGGCGAGGCTGACTTCGGCGTAGTTCTCATAGCCGAGCAACCGGGCCTGTTCGCGACGCAGTTCGAGAATGCGATTGCAGAGTTGTGTGTTATCGAAGGAGCCGGACGAGGCCCGCGAAATATAAGCGAGATAGGTTTCCTTACGCAGTTCCGGATTGCGGCAGTGCTGCCAGAACGGCTGGACGATGGGAACTTCGAGTGTGATCCGCCACGGGCCGCTCTCGGCGGTGGACGCGGGATCTTCGGCTCCACGTGCCGCGTTGTGGGCCTGACTCGTCAGCTTCTTGAGGCTGGCCGGCCAACCTTCGGCATCTTTCGGATCGGTGACCGTGAGGTGATAGGCCTTAGTCGCATCGAGCACGTTGTTGGAGAACTTGTTAGACAACTGAGACAACTCGTGCGTCATCTCGTTGAAGCGTTCCTTCTGGTCAGCCGGCAGGGCGACACCGGAAAGCTCCGCGGAGAGGAGTCGCTGTTCAATGATTCGCTGACGGGTCGAACCGAGAGACTCCCAGTCCGCGGACTCGCGAATCGCCTTGAGTTCCCGATAGACCGGTTCACTCTGACTGACACGAATCCCGAACTTCACGACGTCCGGCAGGACCTTTTCGTAAGCCTCCCTCAGCTCGGGCGAGTTGTTCACACTGTTGAAGTGTCCGACCGGCTTCCAGGTCTGTTCGAAGAGACGGTCGATTCTGTGCAGCGGCCCAAACAGATCGTCCCAGCCGGGATGTTCGAGGGCTTCGACCTGATCGAAAAGTGCCGAGGCCTGTTCCAGCATGGCCTTCACGGCTGGTTCGACATGTTCGGCTCGAATATCGCTGTATCGCGGGAGGCCGGCAGCCTGCATCAGTGGATTTTCGGAGACCTGTTCCATCGTCGTTATCCTTCCCGATCAGCCATTCCGGCCGACCTCCATACCTTCAATTCGTTGTTCCGTCGTTCGATTCTTCGAGTGTGATGACTTCCGGACTTGCAGACAAGAGAGGGCTCAACTGCGAGTTTAAGAAGAAATCTGAATATGTTTTCGCTATTATTTAAGGAAATCTGCTTTCGGGAGCTCCGCGATCGAATAAGCTGCAGTTGATACACCCCTCATTTTTGTGCCCGCCCTCGGCCCGGTACTGTACCCAAAGGACGTCCTATGGCCCGCCTTCTCCCCCTTCTGCTGTCCGCCGCGTTTCTACTTCCACTGTTCGCTGGAACATCCCTGAAGGCTCAGCCAGCCGCTGAAGCTGATGCCGACGCCGGTGTGATCGTCGACTCGTCGATGCTGAAATTGCCGGAATTCGATCCTCAGGCTCCTCCCGAGGAAACCCTGAAGACTGTCGAAGGCCTCTGGCAGACCCGCATCGATGTCGAAACCCCAACTGAGGCCAACCTGCTGAAGGTGCGGGTGCTGGAACACATCATTAAAGGCGCCGAAGCGATTGTCGGCAACGACAAGGCGGAGGAAGAAGTTGCCCTGAAAGCGGTTCAGAACAAGATGGAAGCACTGGGCGTTCTCGCTCAGGCAGGGGATCCGGCGGCCACGCAGAAAGCCATCGCCATGGCTCGGGATCTGGCCGAAGACAAACGGCCGCTGCTGGCTCGTGAAGGTAAGCTCATCCTGCTCTCCAGCCGTCTGGCCGAACTGCAGACCATGGATGCCAAAGGACGACTCGCGTTTGTCGATGATCTGATGGGGCTGCTGAAGACCGCCAAGATCTCCGGCCGCGAAGTTCAAATTGCTTCGATCACCGCGGATATCCTCGAACAGCTCGGCGATCTCGAAGCGGCCCGGTCGCTCTACACCCAACTGGCTGAAGAAGCCGCGAAAGCCGATTCGCCGGAAACACGCGCTCGAGCCGAAGAGTTTGGGGGAGCCGCCCGTCGTCTGAGCCTTCCGGGTTCGGAAATCAAGATTTCTGGCGAGACGCTTGCCGGCGAGAAGTTCGATATCAAGAATCACCGCGGGAAAGTCGTGCTCGTCCAGTTCTGGGCGAGCTGGTGTGGGTACTGTCTGCAGGAGATGCCGAACATCAAGCAGATGTACAACACCTATCACGAAGACGGTTTTGAGGTGATCGGAGTCAATCTCGATGAATCGGCTGAACGTGCCTCAGCCATCGTGAGTGATATGAAACTTCCCTGGCCGAGTCTCTTCAGTAGCGACCCGACCGAACAGGGAATGGAAAACCCCAACGCCACGTTTTATGGCATCGCCAGCATCCCGCAGTGCATTCTCGTCGATCGGGAAGGCAAAGTGGTGACGCTGAATGCTCGTGGCGAAGAGCTGACCCGGCAGCTGGAACGTCTCTTCCTCGAGAACGCTCCGAAAACTCCGGAAACCACGGAAACGACTCCGTCTGATCCCGCTCCGTAGGTCGCTGTGCGGGTCCAGACGATTCCAGGGGGGAGCTTTCCAGGCTCCCCGTTTCACGACCATGTCCAGCTGCAGGTGAGGTCATGATGTGCTCGGATCGCTGTGCTTCGATCATCCTTCGATCATTGGTGCTGTTTTTTCTGACATTCGGTTCGATCGTCCACGCCGACGAACCCGCTGAACCCCAGCCGGAACAGCAGGGACCTTTCCCGCAACGATTTGACGCTCCTTCTCTCGAAGGAGGAAAAGGCTGGCTGAACACATCCGAGCCGCTGAACTGGGACGATCTCAAGGGCAAGGTCGTTCTGCTCGACTTCTGGACCTACTGCTGCATCAACTGCATTCACGTGCTGCCGGATCTGGAGTTCCTGGAAGAGAAATACGCCAACGAACTGGTCGTGATCGGCGTCCATTCGGCCAAGTTCGAGAACGAACAGGACACCGAAGCGATCCGGTCCGCCATCCAGCGGTACGAGATCAAGCACCCGGTGATCAACGACGCGGAGATGAAGATCTGGCGATCGTTCGGTTCGCGCAGCTGGCCGACGCTGGTCATTGTCGATCCGGAAGGCAAGTACATTGGATATGTTTCCGGCGAAGGGAATCGTGAAGTTCTCGACAACGTGATCGCCAAGCTCGTCGAATATCATCGCGAGAAGGGAACCCTGAACGAGAAGCCGCTGAAGTTTGATCTGGAACTGGCCAAAGTGCCGGAGACGCCGATCGAGTTTCCCGGCAAGATCCTCGCCGATCCTGAAAACAACTGGCTGTTCGTTTCGGACAGCAACCACAACCGGATCCTTGTGGGAAAGCTCGACGGTACCATCACCGATGTCGTCGGCAATGGCGAAGTCGGCCTGCAGGACGGCGACTACGCGACGGCCATGTTCGATCATCCGCAGGGAATGGAGCTGGTCGGGACGAAGCTGTATGTCGCCGATACCGAGAACCACGCGATCCGTGTCATCGATCTGGAGAAGAAGCAGGTCTCGACGCTGGCTGGAAATGGGAAGCAGGCCAGTTTTCGTTCGCCGGGCGGCAAGCTCTCGGAAGTCGCGTTGAACAGCCCCTGGGCGCTGACAGAACTGAACGGCATCCTCTATGTCGCGATGGCGGGTCCGCATCAGTTGTGGAAGCACGATCTCGGCTCGCCCACGATCGAAGTCTTCGCCGGCAGTGGACGGGAGGATATCGTCGACGGGTCGCTGACGAAGTCCGCTCTGGCCCAGCCATCGGGAATTACGACCGATGGAACGTCGCTGTTCTTTGTGGACAGTGAAGGCTCAGCGGTGCGCAAGGTCGACCTGGAAGGCCAGAAAGTCACCACGCTGGCGGGGCCCCGTGATTTGCCTCGCGGGCGGTCGCTGTTCGAATTCGGCGATATCGACAAGCCAGGTGAAGACGCCCGCTTTCAGCATCCGATTGGCCTGGTCTATCACAAGCAGAAGCTGTACATCGCTGACAGCTACAATCACAAGATTCGGACCGTCGATCTCGAAACTGGCGAAGTGTCGACGTTCCTAGGTACCGGCCAGGCAGGTCGCGAACTCGGAGCGATGCCGCAACTATCGGAGCCGTCTGGATTGTCCGTGGCCAACGACACGCTCTACATCGCCGATACAAACAATCACCGCATTCTCACGGTGAACCTCAAGACCCGCGAGGTCCGCGAGCTGAATCTCACTAGCATCAGCGACACGGGCAAGTGAGTTTTTGGCGGGTGATGTCGCTTCCGATGGCATCAATCAGCGCGGATCGATTCAATTCGGCGGGCTGGTGAGTATGATACAACTCGAAACCCATTCGAGTCCTGAACCAGCGAAGCCACGCCATGCTTTTTGAGATTGAAATCACCCCCCGGGAACCGTTTGTTGATCGTGAAGCCGGCCGCGTTGTCGGTGAAAGCGAGGGGCTCGGCTGCACGACCATCAGCGAGGTCGACACGGCTCGCGTGTTCCTCGTCGAAGGGGATCTCAATACCGAGCAGATCGAGTCGATCGAACGTCTGCTGGTCGATCCGGTCACCGAGACGGCACACATCACCCGTCTCGACGAGCACGACAGTCGTGCGGCTGCTGGCGATGGCCGGATGGAAATCAATGTCCTGTTCAAGCCAGGCATGACGGACAACGTGGCCTACAGCACGAAGCGCGAACTGCTCAGTCGTGATCTGCCTGTCACCGATGTGGCCACCTGCCGCCGTTACTGGTTCCCGAGCGATGCCAGTGCCCAGGACATTCAGCGAACTGTCTCGAAGGCTCTGGCGAACGACGCCATTGAGCGCGTGGTTCGCGGATCGCTCGACCTGAAGTCGATCGCACTGGGACAGGAAAAGCCGTTCAATCTGAAGATAATTCCGCTGGCCGGTCTCAGCGACGACGACCTGATGACGATCAGCCGAAACAATCTGCTGTCGCTCTCACTGGTCGAGATGAAAACCATTCAGCAACACTTCGCTGACCTGCAGCGGGATCCGACTGACATCGAACTGGAGACGGTCGCTCAAACGTGGAGCGAACACTGTTCCCACAAGACTCTCGCCGGCCGCATTCACTACACCGATGGCGAGCAGGATCTGCAGTTCGAGAACATGCTCAAGGAGACGATCTTCGCCGCCACGCAGGAACTGCGCAAGCGGTTCGGAGCCGACGACTGGTGCGTGAGCGTGTTCAAGGACAACGCCGGCATCGTCACCTTCAACGACGAATTCGACGCCTGCTTCAAAGTCGAAACGCACAACCGTCCCTCCGCTCTTGAACCTTACGGCGGAGCGAACACCGGGATTGGCGGCGTGATTCGCGATTGCCTCGGCACCGGACTGGGCGGACGGCCGGTCGCGAATACCGATGTGTTCTGCTTCGCGCCGCCGGAAACAAAGTACGAAGATCTTCCCCCCGGCGTGCTGCATCCCAAGACAGTTGCTCGTGGCGTCATTTCCGGCGTTCGTGACTACGGCAACCGGATGGGGATTCCGACCGTGAATGGAGCGGTTTATTTCGACGAACGATACATCGGTAATCCGCTGGTCTACTGTGGTAACGTGGCTCTGATTCCGGTTGGCAAGGCCGAGAAATGCGTGAAGCCCGGCCAGTACATTGTCGCCATCGGCGGCCGCACAGGACTCGATGGCATTCATGGTGCCACATTTTCTTCGGCTGTGCTGACGGACAAGAGCGAAGAAACCTCCGGCGGCGCTGTTCAGATCGGGAATGCCATCACCGAAAAGATGGTCGCGGATGCCATTCTGCGGGCTCGCGATCGGCAGCTATTCTCCGCGCTGACAGACTGCGGAGCAGGGGGCTTCAGCAGCGCGATTGGCGAGATGGGTGAAGAAACCGGAGCCGAGGTCTGGCTCGATCGGGCTCCGCTGAAGTATTCTGGCCTGTCGTACATGGAAATCTGGATTTCAGAAGCTCAGGAGCGGATGGTTCTGGCCGTGCCGCCGGAGAAGTGGGAAGAATTCGAGCAGGTCTGTGCCAGCGAAGGTGTCGAAGCGGTGATTCTTGGCAAGTTCACCGACACGAAACAGCTCGTCCTGAAGTACCGCGACGAAGTCGTCGGCGAGATGTCGATGGCCTTCCTCCATGATGGCCGCCCGCCGATTATTCGTGACGCCACCTACAGGATTCGTGAAGCCGAACCGATCTCCGTCCCTACGGGAGTGGACCTGAATCAGGATCTGCTCAGCATTCTGGGATCGCCGAACGTCTGCAGCAAAGAATGGATTATTCGCCAGTACGACCACGAAGTGCAGAGTAGTTCTGTCGTGAAGCCGCTGGTTGGTGTGCGGAACGATGGCCCCTCCGATGCCGCCGTGATTCAGCCGGACTTCGGTTCTGATCGCGGGCTGGTGATTTCCAACGGCATGAACCCGCGGCTCGGTGATCACGATCCTTACTGGATGGCGATCTCGGCTGTCGACGAAGCGATCCGCAACTGCGTGGCCGTCGGAGCCGATCCCGCGAAGATCGCCGTCCTGGACAACTTTTGCTGGGGCAATACCGATCGTCCGGAAACGCTCGGCTCACTCGTGCGGGCAGCGCTGGGTTGTAAAGACGCGGCTCTCCAGTACGGCACGCCCTTCATCAGCGGCAAGGACTCTCTCCACAACGAGTTCACCTACGAGAAAGACGGGTCCACTCAAGTGGTTTCCATCCCGTCATCGCTGCTCATCTCCGCTCTGGGACAGGTCGAACATGTTGAACATTGCGTGACCATGGACCTGAAGTCGCCGGGGAACCGCATTGCGATTGTCGGACAGACACGCGACGAACTCGGCGGCAGTCATTTCGCGATGATTCACGGTCTGAACGGAGGACAGGTGCCGACGGTTCACTTCGAGACTGCGAACCGGATTTTCACCGCGATGCATCAGGCGATTCGACAGCAACTGATCCGCAGTTGTCACGACCTCAGCGAAGGAGGCCTGGCCGTCGCCGCAGCCGAAATGGCGTTTGCAGGCGGCCTGGGCATGCAGCTCTCGCTGGCCGACGTGCCGCATGATTTCAGCGACAGTGACTCGGCCGACCTTCGTCTGCTGTTCTCGGAGAGCAACACGCGATTCCTCATCGAAGTGCCGGCTGGGGAAGTGGCGACCGTGGAATCGGTATTCGCCAATTCCCCATTCGCCTGGATCGGCGAAGTGACGGAGGCGACTTCCCTTGTGATCGAGAACGGTTCGGGGGCCCGGGTGATCGAGCAGGATCTCGCGACAATGAAAGCCGCCTGGCAGAAGCCGCTGGCGTGGGGATGATCGTCCCGGTCAAATCCCCAACTGTCGAGTGAGAGGGATTGCATTTGCCTGTACCGGGAGAGATCCTCGATCGAAGATGACCGTTACAGCCGCACCCTCACTGTCGTTGCGATCGTTACAGAGTGGCTGAACTGCCTGTTTCACCAAGCCCCCTGCCGAATTCGGTGGGAGGGGCATCGCGTGGTCGTATAATTGCGGCGACCACAAGTGATTCTGCATCGCGCCGACATTTTGTCGGATTGCCACTGAGAGACGAGGATTGACCCATGAAATTGACCGCTCCACTGACCCTGCTAATGGGCAGCCTGATTACGTTGACCGGCGCAGTCGCTGGTCCCATTTTGACGCCGCCCCCGACGACGTACTACGAAAGTACTCCGCCGGTGATGCAGGCACCGCCGAGCTACGAAGTCGCCCCGCTGCCGCCGACCGTGTCGCATGAGTCGATGTATGCTCCCGAGATCAACGAGTATCAGACGATCGTGCCTTACGTGCAGCAACCTGCTCGACTGGGGCCGGAGTTGTATCCAAATGTCGTCTACAAAGATGAACATCGCAAGCACCCGGCCGCGGTGCCGTATCTGGTCGAAGTCCCACTCTACAAGCCGATCCTGCCGCGTCGCAGGGCCAACTACTGTGGACCTGACTGTGCCCACGTGTTGATCTGCGTTCCGCCCTGCGACACTCCTCGAGTTCGTGTGACCCGACGTGGCCACAAGCTGCGATATGATTTCGGCAAGTTCGAAGTCGATGTCATCGTTTATCGAAACGGGCGAGTCGTCGTCGACTACGACTGCTGATCAGAAGCGAATCTCGTGCATAAGAAAAGGCCGCGTTGTCTGCATGACACGCGGCCTTTCTTCGTTCCGTTCCAGGTTGTCGCTTTACTGGCAACTACTCTTTGGAGGGCTTGCCGCCCTTCTTTGCGCCGCCTTCGGCTCGCTTTTCCATCATGGCTTTGATCTCGCTGACATCGATCCCACCGTTGCCGTCGGCATCAATTCGGTCGAAGTGAGTCTGCATGTTTTCCGGAGCTTCGCTCTTGGAAATGCTGCCGTTGCCATCGGCATCCAGTCGCTTCAGGAGACCTTCCGGATTAGGCCCCTGTCCGCTCCCTTTCGCACCATCGGGTTTTCCTTTGCCGCCCGGCCCCGCTCCCTGGCCGGGACGATTTTTCATTGCCGTGGCAAACTCTTGACGGGTGACCTGTCCGTTGCCATCGGCGTCCAGCTTATCGAAGTGGGCCTGCATGCGTTCAGGAACTTCAGACTTCGACAGTGAGCCGTTTCCGTCCTTGTCCATTCGCTCGAACATTTGTCCGGGCTCGCGTTGACCCGATTTTCCGCCGGGACCCGGCTTGCCCTTGCCAGCACCTTTAGCGCCCGGATTACCCGGACCAGCCAGTGCGATCGACGAAGCACAGCAGAGCGTGAGAGACAAAGCGCAGAGGGATGTCAGTTTCATGAAATGTTCTCCAACAGGGAATGCGAGAAGGAATCGCGAAGCAAGTGCAGGTGTGGGCTGCGATCGCGAGTGTCAGAGATCAAACACCGCAGATTGCTTGAAGTTCCTGCCCCGTTGGAAATATCGCGTCAGTTGAGCCGAAGTCGCTTGCGGGCGGCCACGAGTCCATCGAACAGCGCGTCGACCTCTTCGCGGGTGTTGTAGGCCGCGAAGCTGGCCCGGACGCTCGCCGAGATGCCCAGATGATCATGCAGTGGCATCGTGCAATGGTGGCCATGTCGAACGCAGACGCCATGTCGGTTCAGCAGGAAAGCAAGATCCTGCGGATGAGCTCCATCGACGGTAAAGGTAATGATCGCCCCTTTGTGCTCGGCGGCAGGGCCATAGACCGTCAACCCGGGAATGCCCTTCAGACGTTCCAGCCCATAGGTCAGCAGATCGAACTCGTGGGCACAAATCGCCTCAAGCCCGACAGACTGAACGAGTTCAACCGCGGGCCGCAAAGCGATGGCCTGCACGAATGGAATCGTTCCGGCTTCAAACTTCGCAGGCGGCTGCGCCCAGGTGGAATGATCCTGGAAGACGCGATCAATCATGTGTCCGCCGCCGAGCAGAGGCTCCATCATCTCCAGCAGATCGTGGCGTCCATACATCACGCCGACACCGGTGGGACCATAGAGCTTGTGTCCGGAGAACGTGAGAAAGTCGACTCCAGTGGAGCTGACGTCGATCTGTTCGTGCAAAATCGACTGAGCCGCATCGACAACGAATAGCGCACCGACCGCGTGGGCAGCCGCGGAGAGTTGCGGAAGATCGTTAATCGTTCCGAGCATGTTCGACATCCCGGTTACGCTGAAGATTTTCGTCTTCTCCGTCAGGTACTGCGGAAGCTGTTCCAGATCGAGACGGCCGTCTTCGGTGATCGGAAGAACGCGAACGATCGCGCCGGTCCGTTGAGCGACCATCTGCCACGGAACGATGTTGGCATGATGCTCCATCAGCGTAATGAGAATCTCGTCCCCTTCCTTGAGGATCGTGGAGCCGAGACCTTGAGCAATCACGTTGAGCGATGCGGTCGTGCCCGAGGTGAAAACAATTTCTTCCCTGCGATGGGCTCCGATGAAATTCCGAATCGTCTCCCGGCTCGCTTCCAGTTCGTCGTCGATTCGCTGTCCAAATTCGTACGCTCCGCGATAGGCGTTTGCGTAGAACTTCGTATAGACATCAACCGTGCGGTCGATCACCGATTGCGGCGTCTGAGCCGAGGCTCCGTTGTCGAGGTAGACGACCTTGCGGCCATGGTCGTCCTTCTGCTGCAGAATCGGAAACTGAGCACGGAACGCGGCGACATCGAGTGGCGTGTGTGTGGCTGTCATAACGTTTCCAATAGAGATAGAGCAGGCTCCCGCCTGCTGGGCGTGGATCGCACACCGGTCCCCTTCTTAACTCGAAGCGTGAGCGAGGGCTTGTCCGTCCGAGTCCCTCGCTGACGCCCCGGGTTGGGAGGTTGAGTCGTACGGGGAGTCGACCGTGGCGCTCCTGACATTGCCCCGCCTTGCCTCAGTCCGGTTACTCTTCAAGTCGAGCCAGTGCCGACTGGCGGATGCGGTTCACCATGCCGTTGAGGCCATTCTTTCGCTGGGGACTGAGATGACGATCGAGTCCGAGGCGATCGAAGACAGCGTGGATGTCCGTTTCCAGAATGTCCCGAGGTGTCCGCGACTGGAAGGCGGCCAGCAGAACGGCAATGAGTCCGTTAACGATCATCGCGTCGCTCTCTGCATGCAGATGCAGCTGGCGGGAGTCTTCGTCGTAGTCGGTCACCATCCAGACATTACTCTGACACCCGTGCACCCGATTGTGTTCGGTCTTCTCTTCCGCGGGCATGCGAGGAAGGTCGAGACCGAGGTCGATCAGGTACTCCATCTGCGCTTCGCTGTCGCCGAGGAAATCGAATTCGTCGTAGATTTCCTGGAGCGGCACGAGGTCGGAAGTGTCGTTGTTGGTCTTATCGATCATCACGCGGTTCAATCAACGGAAGTGGAGTAAGTCAGCAGGTTCCGGAGTTTGCGGCGGCTTCCTGTTCATTATTGCAGGATATCGAGCGTCGTCTTGGGGGGTTTGACAAAAAACTGCTTCGCGGCCTGCAGAGCCACTGCGGAAGCGACCGCTTCGAGCCGCTCGCGCGTGGCCGACTCTTCCGTAAACAGGCTTTTAATGCGGCTCTCGTCGCAGCGGATGCGAATATTGGCGTCGGTCGGAATCTCGCCCAGGAAGGGGATTCCCTTCTCTCTGGCCGTCTCTTCCGCTCCACCTCGACCGAAGATTTCTCCGCTCATGTTCTCGACCATTCCCAGAATCGGAATGTTCACTTTCTGATACATGCCAATCGCTTTCACGGCGTCGAGCAGTGCTACTTTCTGCGGCGTGCAGACAACCACGGCTCCGGCCAGCGACATCATCTGGGAGAGAGTCAGGGCCACGTCCCCGGTTCCGGGAGGCATGTCGACGATGAGATAATCGAGATCGCCCCAGTGTGTCTCCGAGACGAACTGTGTGAGCAACTTGTGAAGCATCGGTCCACGCCAGATGACTGCTTCTTCTTCCGGCACCAGAAAGCCGATCGACATCACTTTCAAACCGTCGTGTTCAACCGGATGGATGCGCTGGACGACGGAGCCGTCCTGATTGAGGTGCTCGCGAACCTCTGGCTTGCCGGTAGCGCCGGTCAGATGCGGAATACTCGGCCCGTAAACATCGGCGTCGAGCAGTCCAACGGTGGCTCCCAGTGAACGCAGACCGTAAGCCAGCGAAGCGGAAACCGTGCTCTTCCCGACGCCCCCTTTGCCGCTGCCGACCGCGATGACGTTCTTCGCCCGCAGTCCGACAGTTCCGCCCGACTGGGGTCCCTTCACATCGAGTTCACAGCTGACTTCGACGTTCTGCACGTCACCCTTCTTCAAATGTTCGGTAACGACTTCAGTCAGCTTCTCCTGCAGACCTGCGCCCGGAAAAGGAAGCACCAGTTCCACACGGGCGGTGCCATTTTCGATGGTGCACGAGCGAATCGCCTTCACGGCGTCGAGGGTGCGATCCAGGCCGGGGAACACGACCGATTTCAGGGAGTCGGGAATCTGGGAGCTCATCAGGAATCCGCTTTACAAAGTCATACTTCCGGGGTCGGGACGGCAGCGTCCAGCAACCTACGTAATAACAAGGTCAGGGCCCGAATTACAAATGCAGCAACGCCGATGGATCGACTGAACCCCGGCGGGCTTCCCGGCGAAGTCAGCTTACGATTTCAGGATCGCGTGCACCGACGTCTGCGGGTTGACCCCCGTGAGCCGCATATCCAGTCCCTGCGACTGGAACGTGAAGCGGGAATGATCGATGCCCATGCAATGCAGGATCGTGGCATTCAGGTCATGAATGTGCACCGGGTCTTTGATGACATTATAGCTGAAGTCGTCGGTTTCCCCATGAACAATGCCCGGCTTCACGCCGCCGCCCGCCATCCAGACACAAAAATTGCGAGGGTGGTGATCGCGGCCGTAATTCTCGCGGGTCAGCTTGCCCTGGCAGTACACCGTGCGGCCGAATTCTCCCCCCCAAACGACCAGGGTGTCGTCGAGCATGCCCCGCTCTTTCAGGTCCTGAATCAACGCCCAGGCGGGTTGATCGACATCGTGACACTGATTGACCAGATCGCGGGCGATATTGGCGTGCTGATCCCAACCGCGGTGGAAGATCTGCACGAAACGCACGTCCCGTTCCGCCATTCGACGGGCCAGCAGACAGCTCGCGGCAAACGTCCCCGGCTTCGTGACATCCGGGCCATATTTTTCCAGCGTCTCCTTCGTCTCGTCGGACGTGTCGACCAGTTCCGGCACCGACGACTGCATGCGGAAGGCCATCTCGGCCTGTTCGATTCGGGCCCGCGTCTGAGGATCGGCCCACTGCGAGTACGCCTGCTCGTTGAGTTCGTTCATCCGATCGAGCATTCGCCGCCGCATCTCGCGATCGATGCCGCTGGGATTGGACAGGAAGAGCACCGGATCGCCCTGCGATCGCAGCGAAACGCCCTGATGCCGCGTCGGAAGGAAAGCGGATCCCCA
Source organism: Rubinisphaera margarita (assembly GCF_022267515.1). Lineage (NCBI taxonomy): Bacteria > Pseudomonadati > Planctomycetota > Planctomycetia > Planctomycetales > Planctomycetaceae > Rubinisphaera > Rubinisphaera margarita. Next base: position 75,261 of record NZ_JAKFGB010000013.1, read on the forward strand.
GAGTCGATTATAGAGAGCCTGTGCTTCCGGCCGCCCGGTCCAGGAAGGTGTCATCACGACGAACGAGGGAAGGTTGTCGTTGATGGAGCCCAGTCCGTAGCTCAGCCACGAACCGAGACTGGCCCTGCCAGGCAATTGATTGCCGGTGCAGATGTAGGTGATCGCGGGATCGTGATTGATCGCCTCGGTATTCACGGTCTTGATGATGGCCAGGTCGTCGACCATCTTCGCCGTGTAAGGAAGCAACTCACTGACCCAGGCTCCCGACTGCCCGTGCTGAGCGAATTCGAATTTCGAGGGAGCAATCGGCAGCGAACTCTGTCCCGACGTCATCGTGGTGATTCGCTGGCCCTTCTGGACGTCGGGCAGAGAGCGGAGATCTTTGTCGAACAGATCGTCGAGTTTCGGTTTGTAGTCGAACGTATCGAGCTGAGAGGGAGCTCCAGCCATGAACAGATAAATCGCCCGTTTCGCCTTCGGAGCAAAGTGAGGCAGATCGGGTAATCCCTGGGAAGAATCGGTCGGCGTATTCGCCAGCGCAGAACCTCCCAGCGACGCCAGAGCAGCCGTGCCAAGCCCCAGCGATGCCTGGCCGAAGAAGTGGCGTCGCGTGAGTTGCAGCCCTAATGATTCGCGAAGCGATTCGCCGTCTCGCTGTGACCAGAACGATTCCATTGAAGTACCTCGAAATGAACTCGATTCAATTGGCAGATCGACGCGTGCCACTGGCTTCGTCAATGCGACGAAAGCCGTCTTTCAGAACTGACCGAGTCAGTTGTACGTTCGATCTTGCCTGCGTTTCTCAGCGGGGAATGATGACGTCGACCTCGCAGAACTGATACGGCGTCGCGGCGTACGCTTTGGCCATCGCCTGCAGGGTGCCCCAGCGGGTTTTGTGGTTGGGACTCTCCAGCTTGGGCATATCGGACGGAAGTTTCAACAGCAAATCCTTCCGGATCACCATGGCTCGCATCTTCCGCGTACGGACATCGCCATCGGCTTCATTGGTCAGACAAACAAGAAAGGTGACCGGTGTCACGGGCAAACCGGCTTCCTGGGCGATTTGGCCTGCGGAATATTTCTCCGAGATCTCGTTGAGCACCGCGTTCAGAAAGTACCAGCAGTCGTCTTGGGGGACCGGAATAATCGGCTTGCCGGGAACTGTTTTCGTCGCGTGCGACTGCAGTGTTTTCACGGCATGTTTATTGAGAAAGATGTCTTCCGCATCCTTCTCGATCAGCGTGCGGATCCGAAGGGTGCCGTCGGTGATCTGGTTCAACGAAACGTTGAGCCGATCCATGAACTCGCGTCTGGTCCAGTCGCGGCGTTCGCGTCGGCGTCCGAAGTACCAGCCAACGACCATGAAGGCGGCCGCCGTCAGGATTTTGATCCAGTGGTCCTGCAACTCTTCCGAGACCGCGCGAATGAACTCAGTCAGCATGGGATGCTCCGTGCGGAGGTTACTGATACTCGGCTGGATCGCTCAGCCCGGCTTCGGCGAATCCCTGCAGGCGCAGCAGACAGGCATCGCACTGGCCGCAGGCTCGCCCCTGCTCGTCGGGATCATAACAGGTGTGCGTCAGCCCGTAATCGACGCCGAGTTCGGTCCCTTTGCGAACGATCTCCGCCTTGGTCATGTGAATGAGCGGGGCATGAATCTTCCATTGCTCCCCTTCAACGCCCGACTTCGTCGCGAGCTGAGCGACATGTTCGAACGCCTCGATGAAGGCGGGCCGACAGTCGGGATATCCACTGTAGTCGACGGCATTCACGCCGATGAAGATATCGCAGGCACCCACACTTTCCGCCCAGCCCATCGCCAGGGAGAGAAACACCGTATTCCGAGCCGGAACATAGGTGACCGGAATGCTGTCGTTCATTTCCTTGACGGACCGCGACTTGGGGACGGGAATGTCGGAGGTCAATGCCGAGCCCCCGAAGGCGGCCACATCGAGAGGCAGGACGACGTGCTGCTTCACGCCGAATTCCCGGGAGAGCTTCGCGGCTGCATCGAGCTCAAAATCGTGCCGCTGACCGTAACTGAAGGAGAGGGCGTAGATCTCGAACCCCTCCGCTTTAGCGATCGCCAGCGTCGTCGACGAATCGAGTCCGCCGCTGAACAGAACCACGGCTTTACGTTTCATGAGTCGATCCTCTCATCCTGTTCGGGATGTTCAGCAGACCCTTTCAGGCCGCAAAGTTTACCCAGCTTGACCAGCAGTTACCGATAGAAACGGAGTGAGCCGCTTATTCAGTATATCCGTTAAATTCGTGCGTCCACAACACGGCGAACGGCCGATCATGATGACAACCCGAACCCGCCTGGGGAGGAGATTGCCCTATTATGCCGTCACGAATTCTCGCCGTCATCTTACTTTGTGGAGCCGCCGTCAGCCTGACCGGTTGCCAGTGCTACCGCGTGACCTGGCTGTATGCCGATGTCATCGACGCGATTGCGGACACGAAATGGAAACTGGACCCGCTTTACGAGCCGGGGCTCGATCTGAGCCGCATCGGAATGCCCGACTGGCAGCGGTTCGGGATCAACCACCTGCTCTGTCCGTGCGCGGATGGGCGTTGCTGTCCCCATTGTCGGAAATGCCGAAACGTCTACTATCCGGCCGAATACCGGATGAAGTACTGGGCCTACCTGGCGGAAGAAGAAGCCGAAGCGGCCCGAGGGGATGCGAACCTGCTGGATTCGGACCCCGAACTGATGCCAGTTCCCGAGATGATCCCGCTGCCGGAGCCATCCGGAGTTCCCTCCGGGGAAACGACCGACGTCCCCCAGGTTCCCGCGCCGGTTCCTGAAGCGGATGAGCCGATCGAAGTTCCCGTCGAATAACCGGCTCCGCTGTTCGCTCTTTCAGCGGATCTGAGTTCGGTAGCAGGACCGGAGCCGCATCCGCTACACTGTCGGGCCGCCCGGAGAAAACGCTTCGCCGCTGTGCGACGGGTTTGCTGCGGGCATTCGGGGCTTTTCGTCTTCTCCGTGGAAATTCTGCCCCTACAATGCAAGGTCGGACACGATCGATGAGTGGGGAGGTGCGCTGGATTCGCACGAAGTTCCTTCAGCGGTCTGAAATACGGTAGCCGAAAACAGTTGGAGGTTAAGCGTGGATCTGGATGCGTTACTGTCCGTTACGGGCGGCTGGCTCTCAGGGAAGGGTGATGAGTCGGATGTGGTGGTTTCCAGTCGCATCCGTCTGGCGCGGAATCTGGCGCAGTATCCGTTTCTCACCCGCACCGACGACCAGACTCGGCTCGAGATCGAGCAGACGCTCCGAGACGCCGTCTCTCAGCTGCACCGTCGTGCGGCTGCCCGTTCCGAATCCGTCGGCGAAGCCGCCTCTTCAGCGCGAAAAGCAGCACCGGGCGGAGACACGAACGATTCGAGTCTTTACTACGACGACCTGGCGTTCATCGACGTGGAAGTTCTGTCCCGCATCGATCGGCAGTTCCTGATGGAGCGTCAGCTTATCAGCCGGGAGCTTTCCGAAGCTTCCGGGCCGCGAGCCGTCGTGATCGGCAACAGCCAGCAGACCAGCGTGATGATCAACGAGGAAGATCATCTGCGGATGCAAATCCTCCGCAGCGGGTTCAATCTTGATGACTGCTGGGCGGAAATGAATCGGCTCGACGATGCGATCGAATCGCAGGTAGCCTACGCCTTCCACGAACAATTCGGCTATTTGACCGCCTGTCCGACCAACGTCGGCACCGGGATTCGCGTCAGTGTGATGATGCACCTGCCGGCTCTGGTACAAACCCGGGAGATTCAAAAGGTCTTCCAGGCGATGCAGAAGATGGGCCTGGCCGTACGCGGACTGTACGGAGAAGGCAGCCAGGCCATGGGCGACTTCTACCAGATCTCGAACCAGATCACGCTCGGCAAGAACGAAGTCGAGATCATCGATATGATTCGCGACGTGGTGCCGAACATCATCAATTACGAACGCCGCGTTCGCAAAGCTCTGGTGACCGAGAGTCATCAGCAACTGCACGATCAGGTGGCCCGGGCGTATGGCATTTTGCGAAATGCCCAGACCATCAGCTCGGAAGAAACCCTGCACCTGCTGTCGAGCCTGCGGATGGGCGTGAATCTCGGATTGATCGAAACGCCTGATCTAAGTCTGGCCAATGAGCTGTTCATTCAGACGCAGCCTGCTCATCTGCAGAAACGCTATTCCCGCGAACTGAGCTCGGCCGAACGCAACACCGCCCGGGCCGGTTATCTCCGCGAACGCCTCTCTGAAGCCGAAGGCGACGAAGACTAATCTCCCGGTACCGGCGGCATCCTGCCGCCGAAGGGAGTCGGCAAGCAGAGATCACGGTCCGTGTTGATCGACGGTCCTGCATTCCGCCCGGACGTCCAAGGACTCCACCCAAGTAGGGAGACGGTCACGCACACTCGGCGGCAGGATGCCGTCGCTACGGAACAGGGTGTGGAAACGAAACAAGGCAGGCCGAAGCCTGCCTTGTTGAGAATCGTCGCTCCTGCGGGCCTCAGGCTGAAAAAGCGAGGACGCGGTGCAGTTCTTCGATCGTCGTTTGACCGGAGAGGACTTTGTTCTTGGCGGCCTGCTCCAGGGTGATCATGCCGCGGTCGAGTGCCAGTCGCTGCAGTTCGCGGGCGGATCTGTTGCGGAGAATCGCCTCGCGAATCTCGCTGTCGACGACGAGCACTTCGAAGACGCCGGTCCGTCCGCTGAACCCCGTGTGAAAGTTGCAGTCGGCAGGCACGCCGCGTTTCAGAGTCACCGATTCCGACTGAGCGGGATCGATTCCCAGGAACTCGCAGGCGGCCTGGTCGGGATGATACTCCTCGTTCGACTCGGTGCACACTTTGCGGAGCAGACGCTGAGAGATCACACAGTTCACGCTGTCGGCGATGAACATCGGCGGAATGCCGAAGTCGCGGAAGACATCGATCGTCGCTGTCGTCTCATTCGCATGCAGAGTGCTGAGCACCCGGATTCCAGTCAGACCGGCTCGCACGGCGATGTGGGCGGTTTCGGGATCGCGAATTTCCCCCACCATGATGACGTCTGGATCCTGTCGCAGGACGCCACGGAGTGCCTCGGCAAAACTGAAATCGATCTTCTGCTCGACCTGAATCTGGTTAACGCCATCCATCCGCCGCTCAACCGGGTCTTCGATCGTGATCAGACTCCGCATCGGATCATTGAGCAGACTGAGGCAGCTGTACATCGTGGTACTTTTTCCGGAACCAACAGGGCCGACGCTCAGAATCATTCCGTGAGGGGAATGGATCTGCTTCCTGATCTTTTCCGTCTGCGCGCTTTCGAGCCCGAGCTGTTCGAGAGAGACGAAGTCGGCTGAGTTCGGCATCAGTCGCAGGACGAGACGCTCGCCATAGAGAGTTGGCCCGCCGCCGACACGAATATCGCGTTTCCCTTTGAGAACGGCGTTGGAGATGTGGCCGTCCTGAGCGTAACGTCGCTCCGTGATGTCCATCCCGGCCATCAGTTTGAGGCGGGAGATGACCTGCGAGGTCATTGCCGGTGAGAGCTGGAGGATATCGTGGAGGATACCGTCGACACGCAGTCGAATCCGCAGGCCATCCGGGCGGGGATCGAAATGAATGTCGGTGGCACCGAGTTCGAAAGCCCGTTCGAGGAGCAGATCGACAAGCGGGCCGGGACCAACGACGTCGATCAGGCTGCGAAGCTCCTCCTGCAGGGCCTTCTGCCGCACTTCTCCCCCAGGGTGAGTGAATCCATCCTCAGTTTCGACCGACTGCTCATTGCTCATGGTGTCCACTCCTTTGCATTCAGGACTATTCGCCGGATTGATCGACGTTTCAGTTCAGTGATTTCCCGATGTGATCGTGGATATTGATGAAGACCATTTTCACGAATTCTTAAGCTCTTGGTAATTTGTCGGGAAAATGAAAGGACGCTCTCCATTTATTGCGGAGCGAAGGGGTTGCCTTCGGGCAGAGTACTGGTCGCCGCCGGAGCCGGTTCGGTTGTCAGAACGGGCGGCGGAGTCGTCAGCTTGACGGTATCTGCCGGACCATACGCCGGACTGGTCATTTCTGGCGCGGGGACTTCAGGAACCGAGCGGATCCGGGGTTCAACCGCAGCGGAGGTTTCCGACGTGCTTTCGGGAACGGGCTCTACCACCCTGATGACTTCCGGCCGAATCCCGAAGATTCCCGGATTGAAGGCGAACACGGCCAGGCCGATGCAGATCAACAGAAGAATGCCGGCCACAATCCACCCCGCACTGCCGGAGGACTTCGTCGTCCCCGTGCTGTTCGGCATCGCACTCCCTTTGAGGCCGAGAGCTTGACGAGCTTCTTCGGTCGTGTTGACTATCGGCCAGACACGGTCGAGCGAGGCCAGTTTCAAAACCTCTCGAACACCATCGTTCGGGCAGACAACGCTGATCTTGCCCCCTCGGGCCTGAGCAGCTTTCCAGACCCGGACGATCAGAGCGACCATGGCTGAGCCCATATAACTCAACTGCGACAGGTCGATGATGACCTGCGGGTTCTTCTGCGTCGCCATGGCGTTCAGGACTTCGGTACCGATCGAGTCGATATCGCCCCATTGAACGTTATTCAACTGGGGCAGCAGTCTCAGGATTGAAACATTGCCTTCCTGGGTTAACTCGAACGACTGTTCTGCTTGTGTCACCACATTCTCCAGATCGGTATAAGAGAAGCTGCCTTCGAACAAGCGGATACGATGGGACGATATAAGAAGTGATCCCGCTTTTTCGACGCGGCCATGAATACGGCGTTGATGTTGAGCATTCCATCGTTCAGGAATCTGCGGCGCCGCGCACGGACCGGGATCAAGATCGACCCCGTCAGCTTTCTGCCTGGCCCGCGGAAACCGGACGGTCACTCTGAACCTATCATAAAGCCGACTCGGGCTTAAAAACAAGAACGGTCAAAGTCTTCACCGATTTCTCACCTCGCCGCATCGCGCACGCCTGTCTACGTCCCGAAGCGATTTTCCGGACGTGGAATCCGGGGGGCTTCACCTCCTTTATCGGCGTTCGACTCCCGTTGAATTCATTCCGCTGCCGGCATCTCCTGAGGCAACGAGAATTCGATGGAACATTTGCGGCAGCGCAGTTGCTGCCCCGGCACCTCGGGATCGACATCGAAGTCCGGGTTGCCCGCGATCTCAGTGACGTCGTACTTGGCTCCACATCCGGGGCACGTGGCGACAGCCTTGCCACCGCTCATTCTGAGTTCGCCCATCGGTCCCGTCTGCACTCCCGTTGAGTCGCCCCGGGGAGCGCGGTCTCCTTCGGAACGTTGATTCTGGAACATCGTCAGCAATTCAATCGGAATCGGCATGACAACCGTCGTCTTGTCATTGCTGACATCGCTGAGGGTCTGCAGCACACGAAGCGTCATCGCTCCCGGAGAGCTTCCGAGAGTCTTGGCGGCGTCGGCGAAGATCTGCGAGACGAACTTGTCGGACTCGGCTTTGATCTTGATCGCGTTGGCTTCTTTCTGCGCTTCGGTCTCGCGCATCATCGCCCGCTGCAGCGAGTGATCGAGCTGGGCATCGGTCAGACGAATATCGAGATCCCGCAGGCCCCACTCTTTCGCATTGCGAGCCACGATCGCTTCGATCTCCTGTGCGATCTTAATCTTCTCGTTGCGAACTTCTTCGATCGTCTTGGTGCCGAGAACGTCGGCAATGGTAGTCAACGCGAGTTGTTGAATGGTGTAGCGATAGTTGCTGACATCGAGCAGAGCTTTTTCAGGATCGTCGACACGGAAGTTGAGATTGCCGGAGATCCGGACCGAGATATTGCCGTTGAGCACGATCTGCTGTTCCGGGAGATCGATTGTCTGCAACGAGCGTCTGGTCTTGGTAATCTGCTGAAAGAACGGGATCGCAAAGCCGAGACCCGGACGAACGATTCCTGAAAACTGTCCCAGCGTCAACCGGACACCAATCTCATCCTGCCGAATCACGTAAAACCCGAAGAATGTCATCACACCGCTGCTGGACATAAAAAGGCTCCCGGTTTTCTTCGTTGCTGGTGATATTCAGAGAAGATCGTGATATGCTGTTTCCGACCAGAAGACAGCGTAGCACAGTCTCGCTGGAAGTTCTTCTGCGGTCCGTCGGCCACCGGGTCAGCGCTCGCGTAACAGTGGCAAGCGGCTACGGCAGAAACTCTGTCCCGCCCTACTTTCCATCCGCGATACTCCACTCACAGGAGCCCCATTCATGACTGAAGTCAACCGTCGATCGTTCCTTCAGGGCAGCTCCGCTGCCGCCCTCGGTATGCTTTCCGCTCCGGCTTTGTTTGCCGATGCAAAATCCCCCAACGAAAAAGTTCGCATCGGCGTGATGGGCACGTCCGGACGCGGGCTGGCACTCACGAAAGGTTTCTCCAGCCTGCCCAACTGCGAAGTGGCCTGGGTCTGCGATGTCGACTCGCGGAACGTCGGACGGGCTCAGGATGTCGCCCAGACAAATCAGTCCCTCAAGCCACAGGGAACCGATGACTTCCGTCGGATTCTCGACGACCAGAATGTCGATGCCCTCGCCATCGCCACGCCGGATCACTGGCACGCCCCGGCCGGGATCATGGCCTGTCAGGCCGGCAAACATGTGTATGTCGAGAAGCCGTGCAGCCATAATCCTCGGGAAGGGGAGATGTTCGTCGAGGCGGCTCGCAAGTACGACCGTCGCGTTCAGATGGGCACCCAGCGCCGGAGTCGTCCTGGGATTCAGGAAGGAATCAAGCAACTGCACGATGGCGTGATCGGCGATGTTCTGTATGCCCGCTGTCACTACTACAACGCTCGCGGCAGCATCGGGAACGGTAAGCCGGCTTCCGTGCCCGAGTGGCTGAACTGGAAGCTGTGGCAGGGCCCGGCTCCCGACACGAAATACCAGGACAACTACGTGCACTACAACTGGCACTGGTTCTGGAAATGGGGAACCGCGGAACTCGGAAACAACGGCGTCCATTACCTCGACGTACTTCGCTGGGGAATGAACGTTGACACTCCGACCACGGTCTCCTGCACCGGCGGTCATCTGCGTCATCCCGACGATGACCAGGAAACGCCAGATACCAGCATCGCCACCTACAACTTCGGCGATAAATACATCGTCTGGGAACAGCGAAGCTGGTTCAAGAAAAGCCCGGTCGATTCGCCAGCCGCGATGACGTTCTTCGGCACGAAGGGCTCGCTGGATATCACCGGCGACGCGGGCTACACGGCTCGCGACATGAACGGCAAAGAACTCGCTTCCGGTAAAGGGAGCACGGATGAGAAAGACCATTTCCAGAACTTTCTCGATTCGATCCGCGGTGAAGCCAAGCTCAACTGCGAAATCGAAGAGGCTCATCGCAGTACGCAGCTCTGCCATCTGGGGAACATCTCGTATCGCGTCGGTCGCCAGCTGACGATCGATCCGCAGACGCATCAGATTAAGGACGATTCCGAAGCAATGAAGCTCTGGAGCCGCGAGTACTCGAAGGAATTCGAGCCCAAGGTGTGATGTCACCGCAGAGATGGCATCGTGCGTAGAAAAACGTTTTCAGGCTGGGACGAACGAAGACTCGTCCCGGCCTGTTTTCGTGCACTTCACTGGAGCAAATTCAAAATTCGACTGCAGGCGTTTGCAGGAGAAGCATGAAAATGCGTTAAGACATTTGGTCAGGGTTTCGACCTTCCGTGACAATCTCTTCTCACGAGCGCCCGTTCCGCAGAAAGTTATTCTTCCGTCTGGCAGCGATCCTGCTCGGACTGTCGCCGTTTCTATTGCTGGAGGCGACTCTCAGGATGACCGGCTGGTCACCTCCTGTGGAAGAGTTCAATCCGGTCGTCGAGTTTGTGAATCCGCAGCCGCTGTTCGAAGCGGACAAAGAATCCGGGTTGTATCGGACGCGGAAAGATCGCCTCGGCTACTTCCGTCCTGAACAGTTCCCGATCGAGAAGCCCGCGAATGAGTTCCGCATCTTCTGGCTGGGCGGGTCGACCGTGCAGGGGAGGCCGTATGCGATCGAGACGTCGTTCACGACCTGGCTGGAACTGGCGCTCAACGAGACGGACTCCACCCGCGACTGGAACGTCGTCAACTGTGGTGGAGTCTCCTATGCCAGCTATCGACTCGTGCCGATTCTTGAAGAAGTGCTCGAGTACCAGCCTGACCTGATCCTCGTCTACTCGGGTCACAACGAGTTTCTGGAAGATCGAACTTACGGAGCAATCAAACCGATTCGCGAGTTTGCCGGAGGCGCCCAGGGAGTTCTCGCCTCGTCAAAAACCGTGCAACTGGTTCGAGAGCTGACGGTCCATGACGAATCCCCTCCGCCCGCTCCACTGCAGTTCCCCGCAGAAGTCGACGCCATGCTCGACTATCAGCAGGGGTTGCAGAACTATGTCCGCGATGACAACTGGCGGACCGGCGTGCAGGCCCATTTCCGCTTCAATATCGAGCGGATGATCGCGATGTGCAGGGAACACGATCTGCCAATCATCCTGTTCAACCCGCCGCGGAATCTCAAGGACTGTCCTCCGTTCAAGTCGCTGGACTCACCCGGGTTGACTGTGGAACGGAAGCAGGAGATCCAGCGGTTATTTGCAGGCGAAGACGACGGGGAGACACGGCTCATTCGACTCAAGCAGGCGGTGCGGCTCAATCCGCGACACGCCGGTTTGAACTACGCGCTCGCTCACGAGCTATTGCAGCAGCTCGATTATGAGGGAGCAGCCGGGGCGTTCCGCCGAGCCTGCGATGAAGACATTTGTCCGCTGCGAATTCTCACGGGGATGCAGCAGGGCCTGCTTCAGCTCGCCGAGTCGACTCACACGCCGTTGATCGACATCGAGGTTCTGTTCCGAGAACTCTCGCCGACCGGTGTGCCGGGTGAGCAACTCTTTCTCGATCACGTGCACCCCACGATTGAAGGGCATCAGACAATCGCCCTCAGGACCCTGGAACGGATGCAGGAACTGAAGCTGGTTCCGGTCAGCGAGGCCCCGGAGATCAACACGCGGATTTCTGATCGCTTCCGGGAATCGATCGCGGAGCTCGATCCGATTTATTTCGCGGAGGGGCAGCGTCGACTTGGGGGATTACTTCGCTGGGCGGCGGGACGAGGCGACAAGATCCGCCGGAATCCGGCGGCGTCGGCTATGGACCGGTGATGTGATGGGCGTCGCGAAGATGACGCTCCATACAGAACTGGGCCCGCTGCGGGTCGCGATCGGTGATGGCGTCGAGAATTTCGTGGTGAGCCGTCGAGGCTCGGTGATGCTGCTCCGGATTGTGCTTCCCGCTCTCCCGCTGAGAGTACTTCACATAGGAGCCGAGCACGTTGAGCAACACCCAGAAGAGCGGATTGCCGGTCGACTTGGCGATCTGCACATGAAACTGATGGTCCGACTCGATCGACTCCGGAGTGTCGGTATCAAACGAATCGAACCGGGATGCCAGGTCCGTCAGACGATTGAGATCATCAGCCGTGCGTTTCTGGGCCGCGAGCCGAGCCGTTTGCAGTTCCAGCCCCAGGCGGACTTCGAACACATGCACGAGCGACTGTTCGCCTTCCATCGACAGCATGAGCGGGAAAAGCTTGGCGAGCGTCTCGGAGTTCATCTTCCGGACCGTCGTGCTGCGTCCGTGAGAGATATCGAGAACGCCAAGCGCCCGGAGCATTGAAAGCGATTCACGAACCGCGATCCGACTGACACCGAACTGGGTCATCAGATTTCGCTCGCTGGGAATCGGGCCGCCCACTTCCCATTGACCCGATTCGATCAGATGGATCATCTCCTCATAGAGGCGGCTGGTCGTGCTCTGCCGCTTTCCAGTCTCCTCGGTACAGTCTGTTCGACTTTCGGCCCGGTCTAAGTTCATTGGCGAGGTGACATTTGGTCTGAGGAATCTCAGCTGGTGATCCTAGTTGGGCGGCTTGCGTCCCGTGAACATGGCCAGGATTGCCAGTGCGATGAAAAGGGGAATAATTAACAAGAACTGCTTAATAAACGCTACCAGTAAAATGCCGGTAAGCAAGACGTACCACGGCAGCCGTCGGAGAATTCGCGGGTGACTTACCATGGTCGGAATGGCCAGCCACAGACACCCCATCACAATGCCAACGCGCAGCATTACAGCAATGACGCCCTGCCGGCTACTATCAACAAAAGCCAGCACCGCGCAGCCTGTCAACAACAGCAGGGCGATCGCGCCGACCTGCCACCGTTTTGCCTGGAGTTCCTGTGGATCCATGGCCGATTCTGCCGCAAAGGTGTCATCGGACGCAATGATTTCCAGCCTTTTGAGGACGAATTCGCCAAAATCCATGCCTCGGACTTGTGTCTCAGCGACAGAATCCAAAAGATTCCCCTTCCCGCCCGGGACCGCAAACCCCACGCAGAATGCCGAGGTCTTCCTTGACTCAGGACGCCAATTCCCCCGCCGCCAAGCCATCGCTTTCTCGAATCGTTGTCACGGTCTGTACGTACAACGAGTCGGAGAACATTGGCCGGCTGCTGACCGAAATCCGCAGCTCGCTGCCGGAAGCCGATATCCTCGTTATCGACGATGAATCTCCGGATGGCACCGGTCAGGTCGTTCTCGATCGAGCGGCCAGTGATCCGAAGGTTTATCTGCACAGCCGTCACGGCGAGCGTGGCCTGGGCTCTGCGACCCTGTTCGCGTTCCAGCACGTCATCGCTCAGGACTATGACATTCTGATCAACCTCGATGCCGATTTCAGCCATCATCCGAGGTACCTGCCAGAACTGGTGAAAGCGCTGCAAACGACTGATGCCGATGTGGCGATCGGCTCGCGGTATGTCGCCTCTGGATCAATTAAGGGCTGGCCCCTCAAGCGACACATCATGAGCAAGTCGATCAACTTCTGGGCCCGCAGCTGGATGGGGTTGCCGATTCGTGACTGCAGCGGCAGTTACCGGGCGTACCGATGCGATCTGCTGCGGAAGGTCGACTTTTCGGAATTCCGATCCCGCGGCTATTCCGTGCAGGAAGAGTTATTGTTCCGCTGCGCGCGAGGCGGGGCGAAGTTTACGGAAGTCCCCATCGAGTTTGTCGATCGCGAAGTGGGCGAATCGAAAATCAATATGAACGAAGCGATGAAGGCGGTGTGGATCATCGCCCGCTGCGGCCTGGAGCCGAAGAAGAAAGGAACGACGGAACGTGTCTGATCTACGCGCCTGGGACAACACTGAACTGTGGCATCCCTTCACTCCCATGACCGCCTGGGGCGAGGAACAGGCCCCGATCATCAAATCGGGTGAAGGGTTCTATCTCACCGACGTCGATGGCCGACGCTATCTGGATGGCATCTCCTCGCTCTGGTGCAACGTACACGGACATCGCGTCCCGGAACTGGATGCGGCGATTCGGGACCAGCTCGACAAAGTCGCTCATTCGACATTGCTCGGCCTGTCGAGTCCGCCCGCCATTGAGCTCGCTCACGAACTCGTGCAGCGGACGCCGAACGGTTTGAATCACGCCTTTTTCTCAGATGCCGGGGCCACTTCTGTTGAGGCCGCACTCAAGATGGTTGTGCAGTTCCATCATCAGAAGGCACAGCCTGAACCGGAACGCCGGATCTTCGTTCGCGTGGCCGAGTCGTATCATGGAGACACCTTCGGTTCGGTGGCCGTCGGCCGGGTCGAAGCCTTTCACCGCCCCTTCAGCGGCATGCTGTTCGAAACGCTGACGGTGCCGAGCCCGGTTGCCTATCGCGTTCCGCCAGGCTACGACGCCGCATCGTGGCTGAAGCACTGCTTTGATCAGGTCGAATCGACGATCGCCGAGCATCGCGATCGCATCGCCGGCTTCATCATGGAGCCGATCGTTCAGGGAGCGGCCGGGATTCAGGTGCACACCCCCGGCTATCTTAAGCATGTTCGCGAAGTGACCGCTCGACATGGAGTGCCGCTCATCACCGATGAAGTCGCCGTCGGCTTCGGCAAGACCGGAACGATGTTCGCGTGTGAACAGGAACAGGTCGTGCCCGATGTCCTGTGTCTGGCCAAAGGAATCACCGCTGGCTATCTGCCGCTGGCGGCAACGATGGTCACATCCGAGATCTACGACGCCTTTCTCGGCCAGCCGCACGAAGGCCGCACGTTCTATCACGGCCACACCTACACGGGAAATCCGCTGGCCGCTGCCGTGTCTCTGGTCAATCTGAGATTGTTTGATGAGCGGAATGTTCTCGGGAACGTCGCCGAGATTACTGAGCAGATGAAGAGTCGACTATCCGAGCTCAACGATCATCCCCACGTCGGTGAAGTCCGGCAGAAGGGGGTCATGGTCGGCATCGAACTGGTCATTAATCGCGACACGAAACAGCCGTACGGACCCGAGGTGCGGATCGGACACGAGGTGACGCTGGCCGCCCGGCGGCGGGGAGTGATTATTCGACCTCTCGGGAACGTGATCATCCTCATGCCGGCCGTCGCCATGCCGGCAGCCGAGATCGACGAACTCTGCGATGCGACGATCGCCTCGATTCGCGAAGTGTGTGGCGAGACCGCGCTCTCCGCGAAAAATCGGTGAACGTCAAGACTTTACGGCGGTCAGAAACTACAATACCGGTCGCTGTCGGCGGTTCCGACCACTGTTTCTTTGATCTTCGCTATTGCCTGTTGACTGATGTCCGCGTCCTCTGAAACCTGCTCGATTCCCAAGGCTTCTCCCGAAGAGAAGTCGATCGTCAATATCGCGTCTTACAAGTTCGTCCCGCTCGACCGGTTGCCGGAGCGGCGGCACGAACTTCGCGAACTGTGCGAAGCTCAGGAACTTAAAGGGACGATTCTGCTCACTCCGGAAGGGGTTAACCTCTTCATGGCTGGAAGCAGGGAGGGGGTCGATGCACTGCTTCAGCATCTGCGACGCGATCCACTGCTCGCCGACCTCGAAGTCAAGGAGAGCCTCAGCGACTATCAGCCGTTCAGCCGACTGCTGGTGAAGATCAAGAAAGAAATCATCGCCTTCGGCGTCGAAGGGATCGCGCCCGGCGAACGGACTTCTCCGAAGTTGTCGCCGGAGGAACTCAGAAAGTGGCTCGACGAAGGCCGTCCCGTCACGCTGCTCGACACCCGAAACGACTACGAGGTCGAGCTGGGCACGTTCGAGAACGCATTGCCGATCGGGGTCGATCATTTCCGCGATTTTCCGGAAGCCGTGCGGCTTCTGCCCGAGGACCTGAAGAAGCAGCCGATCGTGATGTTCTGCACGGGCGGTATCCGCTGCGAAAAAGCGGGCCCGTTCATGGAACGCGAGGGCTTCGAGCACATCTATCAGCTCGAAGGGGGCATTCTGAAATACTTCGAAGAATGCGGGGACGCGCACTATCAGGGCGACTGCTTCGTGTTCGATCATCGCGTCGCGTTGAATCCTGACCTCAAGGAAACGGCGGCCACGCAGTGCTACGCCTGTCAACACCCGTTGACTCCGGAGGATCAGCAGCACGAACATTATGAACTGGGGAAGTCGTGCCCGTACTGCTGGGAACCAGCGCGCGATCAGCCGGCCCCCAGCATTGAAGAACGGGAAGCAAGGATTCTGAAAGCTGCAACTCCGCTGCCGGGATCAATTGCCTACACCAATGAGCGGCCCCTGAATGTGCCGCTGAAGTATCACCAGTGGACGTTGCTCGACTTCGTATGCGATTACCATCCGCATCTGGGACGGGAGGAATGGCTGCGAATTTGCGACGCCGGATTGATCCGCGATCGTCAACACACGTTGACTTCCGATGCGATCGTCCGTTCCGGGCAGCGGCTCACGCGACTGGAACCCGATACGATTGAACCGGACGTGAATGCCGACATTCGCATCGTATCCTGGGAAGACGATTTCGTCGTCTTCAACAAACCGGCTCCGCTGCCGATGCATCCCTGCGGTCGCTTCAACCGAAACTCAATGACTGGCCTGCTCGATCGAGCGTTTCCCGAGCTAAAGTTACGTCCCGCTCACCGGCTCGATGCCAACACCACGGGCCTGGTTGTCTTCACGATGCATCGCGATATCTCACAACGCCTGCAGCGGCAGTTCGAGAAGGGAACGGCGAAGAAGAGGTACGTCTGCCGCGTGCTTGGACATCCGGAATGGGAGGAAACGCGGTGTGAAGCCGCTATTTCCGCCAGACCGAACGAACTCGGCTTCCGCGGCGTCGATGCAGCAGGCGATGCCGCCGTCACCGAGTTTCGTGTTCTGCAACGATTCGAGAATAATGAAACGTTGATCGAAGCCGTTCCGGTCACCGGTCGCACGAATCAGATCCGGGTCCATCTCTGGCACCTTGGTGTGCCGATTGCCGGCGATCCGGTGTACAAAGTGAATCAGCACTGGGGGGAACGGCAGACACTCGGCCCGACCGATCCGCCGATGATGCTCCATGCCCAGCAGTTGACGTTCGCCGACCCACGGTCAGAATCCCTGCGGACTTTTGAATCGCCCTGGCCCGACTGGACTCGCTGATGGTCGGCCCCACCCCTGGAGGAACTGCGATGATGTGCTGGATGAACCGAGCTGCGTGGATGCTGACCGCGACCTTGCTTCTGTGTTGCGGAAGTGTCCAGGCGGAAGACTGGCCTCAATGGCTTGGCCCCGACCGAGACAGTGTCTGGACAGAAACCGGCATTCTCCAGAAGTTCCCCGAAGAAGGCCCGCCCGTGGTCTGGCGGAAAGAGATTGGCCTCGGCTACGCCGGTCCGGCGGTCGCAGGCTCGAAGGTTTATCTGTTCGACTATCAACTCGACAGCGGGGACCTCACACCCAGTGCATCCGGTCGAAATCGATTGATCGGAGAGGAACGCATTCTCTGCCTCGACGCCGACACCGGCAAGCAGATCTGGGAACACAAGTACGACTGTTCGTACTTCGTTTCGTATCCGTCCGGCCCCCGCTGCACGCCAACTGTTCACGACGGTCTGGTTTACGCCTTGGGATCCGAAGGAGATCTCACCTGCCTGAACGCCGAGAATGGCAAGAAGCAATGGTCGCATTCACTGAAGGAAGAATTCGGATTCGAGGAAGCTCCCTTCTGGGGATACTCGGGACATCCGCTCGTTGATGGCGATTTGCTGTACTGCATCGTCGGTGGCGAAGGAAGCACGGCTGTAGCATTCAACCGGAAGAGCGGTGAAGTCGTCTGGAAGAATCTGACCGCCGATGAGCCTGGTTATGCTCCGCCGACGATGATCAATGTCGCCGGAACGAAGCAGCTCATCATCTGGCACGCGGAATCGATCAACAGCCTTAACCCGCTGGACGGTTCGGTCTATTGGAGTCAGCCGCTCAAGCCGCAGTACGGCATGTCGATTGCCACGCCGCGACTCGAAGGGGATTTGCTGTATGCTGCCGGCATGGGGGATACTGGAGCCGCCTTCCGCATCTCCGCCGATGACGAAGGGCGTCCACAGGCCGAAACGGTCTGGACCGGGACGGGGCGAACGGGGGTCTATCCTGCCAACAGCACTCCCTTCATCGAAGACGGTGTCATCTACGGTTGCAACGTACGGCCCGGGAATTTCGTCGCAGCCGATCTGGAGACTGGCGAACGACTCTGGGAGACAACCGAACTGATCACCGGCGATCGTCCCGCTCCGCATGCGACCGCGTTCATTGTGAAGAACGGGCGGCGGTTTGTTCTGTTCACGGAGACCGGGGATCTTGTGTTCGCGAATCTGAGCCGAAACGGTTACCGTGAGATCTCCCGGGCTCATATCATCGAACCAACAGGAGACGCATTCGGCCGTCCGGTCGTCTGGACCCACCCGGCCTTCGCGCATCGCCGCTGCTACATCCGCAACGACAAAGAGGTGATCTGTGTCGACTTGTCCGCTCAGAAGTAGATTCGGGCTGATCACTGTTCTGCTGCTGGTCGGCCTCCTCGTGGTCTCGTCCACGAGAGCCGAGGAGATTGTCGCAGAGTCGACATTCCTGTCCGTCATTCGCTCAGCCGAGATTCCTGCGCGGGATCTCGGCGTGATTGAGTCCCTCAAGGTCCGGGAAGGGCAGTCTGTCGAAGCCGGACAACTCGTGGCCGAACTGAATCAGGCCGAAGCGGAGCTTGATCTGGAGAAGACGGCGACTCAACTCGAGATCGCCCGGCGGGAAGCCCGCAATCAGATTCGCGAAGCCCTGGCGAAGAAGACGACAGAGGTCGCCCGAGTCGAACTCGAACGGGCCGAAGAGGCGAACCGGAAGTATCCGGACACGGTGTCACAGACCGAGGTCGCCCGACTTCGACTGCTTGCTGAGAAAGCCGCCCTCGAAGGCAAACAGGCCGTGCACGAACAGGAGGTTCTCGACCTCAACGCGACGCTGGCCGGAATTGAACACGAGATCGCCACGACCGCGCTCAAACGCCGCTCGATTCTGTCTCCACTGAAGGGCATCGTCGAACGGATCGACCGGCAGCCCGGCGAATGGGTGCAACCCGGCACAACGCTCGTGAAGGTGATTGATCTTTCTACTCTCCGAGCCGAAGCGGTCCTGCCGGCGAAGTACCGACATCATCAACTGCTCGATGCTCCGGTCTCCATCGCTGTTCCGGGAAACGGCGACAACGCCTCACCGCTGCAGGTCGAAGGTTCGATCACGTACGTGCATCCGCAGTTCGACCCGATCGATGGTTCGTTTCGAGTCTGGGCCACGCTGGATAATGCCGAACATCTGCTGCGTCCCGGAGAATCGGTCACGATGGTGATTCACATCGAAGAGCCTTCCGGCTCGCGGACATCGAAGTGAGCCGAATCGACAATATCATCGGCATCGATCTCGGCGGAGCGAACATCAAATTTGCCGATGCGTACCGCGAAGCCTTCTCGCTTCCATTTCCGCTCTGGACGGCCTGGAAGGACGTCTCGAATGCCATTCAACAGGAGTTGACACGGTTTCGGCCCGCGCGGTTGATCGTGCTGACCATGACCGGCGAACTGGCGGACTGCTTTGCTTCGCAGTCCGAAGGCGTGGAGTATCTGACCGATGCCGTCGTCGCCGCGGCGGGCGATCTCCCTGTTTTCGTCTGGCAGACGTCGCGGGAGTTCGCGGAGCCGGAAATGGCGAAAGAGTATCCGCGTCTCACGGCTGCGGCGAACTGGATGGCCCTCGCCACCTGGACCGCACGCGTCCTCGCTCCGGAGACCTGCGGTCTGTTGATCGACATCGGCTCGACGACGACGGACCTTATCCCGCTGCAGAACGGGGTCGCGATTCCGACGGGACTGACCGACTTCGAACGGCTGCACTCGGGAGAGCTGGTCTACACGGGAGGATTGAGGACTCCCGTCTGTGCCGTTGCGCAAAGCGTGACCGTCGACGGCAATGTGATCGGTCTGGCGGCGGAACTATTCGCGACGATGCATGATGTCGCCCTGCTGCTGGGAGACATTCCCGAAGATCCTGCGGAGTCTTTCACGGCTGACGGTCGTCCGGCGATGATCGTCTGTGCCCGACAGCGGCTGGCCCGAATGCTCTGCTCCGATGCCGATTCTCAACCAGAAACCTTCTGGCTGGAGATCGCTCGCCAGCTGCGTGAGCGGCAACTCGAACAGATCTCCGTTTCACTTCAACGGGTGCTCGATTCACTCCCCGCATCGCCCCGATCGGTCGTAATTTCAGGCAGCTGCGAGTTTCTGGTCCGTGAGGTGATTCGCCGCGAGCCTCGTTTGCAGGACGTTGAACTCGTCTCCGTCTCCCAGGCTCTCGGTCCTCAGCTGTCGACCGCGGCCTGCGCGTACGCGTTGACACAACTGGCGATCGAGCAGCGAATCTGAAGTCGGATGCATTGATCGGGCTGGAGAATCGTTGAGAATTTTTTGAAACGTCTCACGATGCGCATAACCGTCAACTGAATCGCGTATTCCTCACATTGGTGAAGCTGAGGTGAGTTTGACGGGGCCGCAAGGTTGGCGCCGATTAGCCAGTTTGTCAGGTGATAGCGGAACTGATGCGCGATGCCCCTCGCGGCAGTCGATGTGGAACCGGAGTACGGAAACCACAGATTGACACCCTTTCGGAGCAGGATTAAAGTGCAGATCCGAAGTCGAGACAAATCGTTCCACTGGAGTTGAATCACTGCCATCCGTTCATTTTTCGCATCCGAGTCTTCGGCGGGTTCCGTGGCGAGCGATCGCAACGGTTACGCTGTTCCTCATCTGCGGAACAATCGGATCGGGCCGTGTTTTCGGGGACAGCCGGTTGGAACGATCGGTACGGCAGGACGCCGCCTCTGCGAAGGAATCGACCACGTCTTCTCCCTGGACGCTCAAGATTGAGCCGCGAGGCTGGAAGTACGTCGTGATTCATCACTCGGCCACCGAGGCCGGGAGCGTGGAGGCAATTCACCGTGTTCATTCGCAACGGCGCGACAATGAGGGGAAGCCGTGGCGGGGAATCGGGTACCACTTTGTGATCGGCAACGGACACGGGATGCTGGACGGCGAAGTCGCGCCGACCTTTCGCTGGCATGAGCAAATTGAGGGGGCTCATGCCGGTCATCCGCTGTTCAATGAGTTTGGAATTGGCATCTGTCTGATTGGAAACTTCGAGGAAACGCCCCCGACTCCGGCTCAACTCCGGGGTCTGGAACGGCTTCTCAAGTTCCTTCAGCAGGAGTTTAGGATCTCCCGCGACCGGGTCGCCGGACATGGGCAGATCAAATCGACCGAATGTCCTGGAACGCACTTTCCGCTGGAAAAGTACTCGCGGTATCGCGACTCCGGGAAGAATGAGCCGCACGCGCCGCAGCCGTAACTTCGACTGCAGACTGCGGGAACAGCCTCTTCGAGGCGATTACGGAAGCACAGGTTACCACACCCGTCATGAATCGAATCACGCATTTCGGACACGACTCCTACTCCGGCCCGGTCTCGGCCGATGATCTCTTTGAGCAGATCATTCCGACCAGCGAAGCCGGCGACGTCGAATATGAGTTTCATACCAGTTTCGACTGTGAATCCCAGGTGTTCGTGCCTTCCAAATACGAGCCGCGGTATGCCTATCCGCTGATCGTCTCCCTGCAGTCTCGCGAGGAGTCGACCGATGACTTCTACTGTCAGATGGACCAGATCAGCTCGCAGAACTACCTGGCAGTCGAGATCGATTCCCGACAATTGCGCGAGGCTCCCACGACAGCCGAACTGATGCAGACGATTGAAGCCATCGTGAGCCGCATGGGGGGCTACTACCATATTCATTCCGAACGCATCTTCGTGATGGGTCGGAACGAACAGGCCAACCGGGCGATGGATCTCGTGCTGAGCAACCCGCTCAAGTTCTCTGGCTTCATTGCCATCGATCCTCAGCAACAGGCCGCCGGCCGGCCGTTGGGTCAGTTCCGCCATCTGCATCACCTGCGCGGACTTTTCCAGATGCATGGTCCACAGTCGTGGATCAAGGACTACGGGCATCTGCTGCACGACGCCGGCATCAAAGTGCACATCAACGATGTGAATAGCGAAATGTCTGTCCGCTGCGACGAAGATCGCGAATACAAAGCCGCCCGTCTGATCGATCGCTTCATCATGCAATCGATTCTGGAAACGTACCTCACGCGCTCATAAATCGCTTTGCTCCGGAAGTTCGCCGCCCCTCTGGGAAGAGGGTTACGGTGAGGGTGAGGGGCAATCGACGCATTCTGCGATGTTCAGCTCGTTGACCGTCGAATCGAAACTGGCTTTGTTCGGCTGCATCTTCGGCGGGATGAAGGCGAGATAGCCGGCCGCGCAGAAGAACAGCAGGGCGAGCGTGAGCACGATGTTGCTCCACAGCGGATTGCGACAGTGGCTGCCGATCGCTTTGGACCAGTTCCCGAGAATCAGCAGGATGATCGCCAGCAGCGGAATGACGAGCGCTCCGAAGACGGCGTAGAGTTTCTGCAAGGTCTTGAAGTCGTTGGTCAGCGCCAGCATTGGCAACAGCGCCAGGCCCAGGAGATAGATTCGATAGGGACGGGAGCTGGTGGAGACGGCTCGTCGTTCGCGCTTTCCAATTCGAGCCGTCAGCGACTCGTACACATCAGCAAACAGATACGGCACGCTTTGCCAGACGCCAAGCAGACTGCTGGCGACTGCCCCCCAGGCTCCGATCAAAAAGATCCACATCGCAGCCGGGCCAAAGCTGCCGAGGCTCGTTCGGAGTTCATCGGCCAGGAGCACAATCGTCCGGGCTGGCGAGCCTTCATCAAGTTGAATTCGCGACCCAATGACGACCATCGCCATACCAAAGATGGCGGTCATCAGATACCCCGCGGCGATATCGATCCGGCAGTTGGGCAAATCATCGAGTGAGCATCGGCCGACCTCGCGAATCCAGTAGCCATAGCAGAGAATCGTCAGCGTCCCACCGACGCCACCAATCAGGGCAATCGTCCACGTCAGTCCGGCGCCGTTGAAGTCGGGGATTGTGGGAACGAACATGCCGTTGAGCATCGCGCTCAGATCGGGTCGCACAATGATGGCGGTCGCGGTCACGGTGACGAACATCAGGCCAATGCAAACGAGCATGACTCGTTCAAAAGTCCGGTAGCCGCCGGTCCAGATCAGGCCCACCGCGAGCAGACTGTGCAGAATGCCCCAGTAGAACTTGTCGCTTTCCGGACTGCCGAAGACGGGCCAGATGGCATGCATGACCACGCCGCAGGCACTCATCAGAGCGGACGCCACGAAGAACGACCAGAGCAGCAGATAGAACAGGAAGCCGATCAGAAAGAGCCAGCCGAAGTGGCGAATGCAGCCTTCGAGCAGCGTCGTTCCGGTCGCCAGCTGCCAGCGGGTGAGTCCTTCATTCAGTGCGAATTTGAAGAGGGCTCCAACAAGCACGGCCCAGAGGACGACCGTGCCGAGAATGCTCCCGGTGAGCGCCCCCGTCGCCAGGTCGCCCGCACCGACACCTGTGGCGGCGACGAGAATGCCGGGGCCGATGATTTTCAGTTTCCCCAGCAGTCGCTGCATGGTCAACGCTCGTTGATCTGGACGAGATAGGCCTTCAGATACTCCGTCTCCGGACAATGCGTCGCGACCGGATGATCACCCGCCGCTCCCCATTTATACAGAAACTGTCCACTGCGGTCACTGGGAATCGAAGCGGCGATCGTTTTGGAGAATTCCTCAGGAGGCATCAGCCCGGAACAACTGCAGGTCAACAGCAGTCCGCCCGGCTTGACCAGCTGACAGGCCAGCCGGTTCAAATCGAAATACTTCTTGCGGCCTTCGTCGAATTCGTCTCGACGGGAAATCAGCTTGGGCGGATCGAGAATGACGACTTCGTACCGCTTCTCATTCCGCAGCATGTCTCGCATATACGGAAAGACGTCGGCGTGGGTGAAGCGGATCTTCTGCTGGTTCAGATTCGCGTTGGCTTTGGCGATGGCGATGGCTTCTTCATCGAGGTCCACTCCGGTTACATCGGCCGCATTTCCCAGAACTCCCGCCTGCATCGAGAAGCCGCCGGTGTAGCAGCAAAGATCCAGAACGGACTTCCCGCCGCAGAACTCGGCCAGTCTCTTCCGATTATCCCGCTGATCGCAGAAGAAGCCCGTCTTATGCCCCTGCAGAAAGTTGACGCGGAAGCGGGTACCGAATTCCTGCACGACCGTGGTATCGGGGCAGTCCGGCGAAGCCTGTCGCGGCTCGTCGAAACCTTCCGTATCGAGCGAGGCCGGCGCGGTCACAATCTGCCAGTGCTCCGTGCCCAGCAGCGACTGAAGAATCTCAAGGATCTCTCCCGCACGACGGAACATGCCGAGAGAGAAACATTCCGCGCTCAGAATATTGTCGTACCGGTCGATCACGATCCCCGGCAGCAGGTCGGCTTCCGCATGGACGACACGATAGGTGTTAGCGACCTCATCGAGCCGAAATCGTTCCTGCCGCAGTTCGCAGGCCTGACGAAGAATTCGCTCCCACCAGGCGCGAGTCGGCAGTTCTTCAGTGCGGTTGAGCACACGGACTGTCGCTTCCGCCCGCGAGTTGAACAGGCCGTAGCCGAAGTGGGAAGCGTCTTCAAGCTGCAACCGGACCAGATCGCCGGGTCGGGCCTGCGGATCGAACTTGCCGAGCCGCTTGCGGTAGAGAATCGGATGCCGCACTGGCGATCGAACTTCGACGGCCGGCAGCATTTCGGCTGGATCGACATCGAGTGGCAGCGGCGAGACGTGTTCGGCGGCTAGAGGACCGCGGGGAGCCGGCTTGCTGCGAGTAGGATAGCGCTTCCGCTGAGGAGCCATGACAGTCTGCTTGTATGAAAGAAAGAAGAGGACGTGATCGAACGCGCCGGCTTCAGGTGCTGGCCTGTTCGGCTGCATCCAGCAATCCGAGGATGTAGGGATCAATCAGTGAAGTCGCGATATACCGGGCCTGGGAGAAATCCTGTCCGGCACTGAATTGATGGGGCACCGAAACGATATGAGCCCCGGCAGCCGCTGCGGCCTTCGTGCCATTGCTACTGTCTTCCAGCACGAGCACTTTCGGCGGTTCGTGTCCCAAGTGTTTCGAAGCGGTGAGATAAATCTCCGGATGCGGCTTGCCGTGCGTCACGTCTTCCGAGGTGAACGTGACCGGGAAGCGATCAAGCAGGTCAAAATGACCGAGGACTTCCTGCAAATAACTGCGACCGGATGACGTCGCGACCGCTTTGGGAAGGCTCAACGAATCAATCCGGTCGAGCAGCTCAAACAGTCCCGGCATCGGTTCGATCTGTTCGAACAGCAGCTGGTGGAAGATCTCGTTCGACTCCTTCTGCAGATCGGCGACTGTTTCATCGAGCTTACAGAAGGTGATCATCTCCGTGAACGCTTCGTGGGCGCGGCGGCCCATCATCCGGTCGATTACCGGCTGGACATCCATGATTCCCCGCCGACGCAGCAGCTCGGTGCCGGTCTGGTTGAAGATCATCTCGGTATTGAACATCAGGCCATCGAGGTCGAACACGACGGCCCGGATTTCAGTTGTCATCCCGGGGTTCTCACTCCTGCAGGGGGATTCTGATTGGCGAATGAAGGGAACTATCTCACACAAACGACGGTCAGGCAATGCACCCCGGCGATTTCCTCACACGCCCGGAACGCATCTTGCTGCTCAGATCTTCATCTATAGGATCGAAGTAAGGCGGGTCACGAATTCGACGCCCGAATGTCACAGTCGTCCGCAATTGCCATGACACTCGAAAAGTACCGACAGAAGCGAAAGTTCGACCGCACGCCGGAACCTGAGGGGGAACAAGGTTCTCGATCGGGGGCGAGTTTTGTCGTCCAGATGCACCGGGCGAGACGGCTGCATTACGACTTTCGTCTCGAGATCGACGGCACCCTGAAGAGCTGGGCCGTGCCGAAGGGGCCGAGTCTTGATCCTTCAGAGCGGCGGCTCGCCGTCCATGTGGAGGACCACCCCCTTTCTTACGCCGATTTCGAAGGCATTATTCCGCAAGGCAACTACGGAGCCGGCACGGTCATCATCTGGGATCGGGGCGAGTGGGAAGCCGATTCCGATCTGACTGCCGACTACCGGAAGGGAAAATTGAAGTTCCGTCTGCACGGCGAGAAACTGCAGGGAGGCTGGACGCTGGTCCGGATGAGAAGCAAAGGGGAATCGGCCGACAACTGGCTGCTCATCAAGGAGAAGGACGAGGAGGCCCGTTCCCTGGACGAGTATGACGTTACGACCGAGTCAACCGAGAGTGTGCAGTCCGGACGAACGCTCGACGAAGTGCAGGCCGGGACGAAACCCCGGACTTCGGCCCGCAAGAGCAAACGCACCCAGAAGAGCGCCCCTTCAACGCCGGGAGAGTCCGTCCCGGAGAAGGTCGATCCGCAACTGGCGACATTGAGTCCGAACGCTCCGGAAGGGGACGACTGGTTCCACGAGATCAAGTTCGACGGATATCGCCTGCTCGCATTCCTCAACCGGGGTGGAGTGCGACTGCTGACCCGCAATCAGAATGACTGGACGGCCCGTTTCCCCGAATTGGCCGAGTCGATCGCGAAGCTCGATGCCGAGTCGGCTGTGCTCGATGGTGAAGTGGTCGCCGTCGATAAGAACGGAGTCAGCAGTTTTCAGCAGCTGCAGAACGCCTTTCGACGCAAAGCGACCGGCAAGCTGGTCTATCAGGCGTTTGATGTCCTCTTCCTCAACGGCAGCGACCTGCGGAAGAATCCGCTGGAAGCCCGCAAGAAGGTTCTGGCCGATCTGATGACGTCGGCTGACGCAGCCCGGTTGCAGTACTCCGACCACCAGATCGGCTCCGGTCCGGCGTTCTTCAAAGAGTGCTGCAAACTCGGACTGGAAGGTATCATCTCGAAACGACGCGATCGACCGTATCGTTCCGGACGCGGGACTGACTGGCTGAAGACGAAATGTCTGTTTCGCGAAGAGTTCGTCATCGGCGGTTTCACGCCCCCGTCGGGATCGCGACAGGGACTCGGCGCTCTGCTGCTCGGTTACTATTCGCCGGATGGCGAGTTGATCTACGCCGGTCGAGTCGGCACCGGTTTCAGCGACGCCGTGCTTCGCGACCTGACGAAACGGCTGACCGCGCGGAAGATCAAAGCAAATCCATTCGCGACGAAGCCGGAGGGGACCGATCGTCAAACCACGTGGGTGCGGCCTGATGTCGTGGCTCAGGTCGAGTTCTCCAACTGGACTGGCGACAATCGTCTGCGGCATCCCTCGTTTCAGGGGCTGCGGGAAGACAAACCGGCTACATCGATTGTTCGTCAGCAGAATGGCAATGGGCCTCCGACGGAGAAAAAGACCGTGAAGAAGTCCCCCACTCCGAAATCGACCCCGGCTGCGGAGATGTCGCTCTTCGAAGAGCAGCTCGGAGAACTGGCCGACGTTCGCATCACCAGCCCGAACAAGATTCTGTTCAAGGACCCCGGTATCACCAAGCTGGATCTGATCTGCTATTACGTCGATATCGCCGACTGGATTCTGCCGCATCTCATCGATCGTCCGCTCAGTCTGGTGCGCTGTCCTTCCGGAGCAAGCGGAAAATGCTTCTTCCAGAAACATGCCGCAGCGGGAACGCCCGATGAACTCAAGCGGATTCCGATCCAGGAGAAAGACGGGGTCGAAGACTATCTGATGGTCAACGATTTGCAGGGCCTGGCGGCGGTTGTGCAGATGGGCGTGCTCGAAATGCATCCCTGGGGGTCACGAGCCGACCGACTCGAACAGCCCGACCGCGTGATTTTCGATCTCGATCCCGATGAAGCGGTCAGCTGGCCCCGCGTGGTCGAAGCGGCGCTGGAGTTGAGGACGTTCCTTGAAGAACTTGAGTTGACCAGCTTCGTAAAGACGACCGGCGGCAAAGGGCTGCATGTCGTCGTGCCGATGACTCGCCGTCAGGACTGGGACGAAGTGAAGACCTTCAGCCAGCGAGTCGCCGAGGAAATGGTGTCCGCTTCCCCCGATGCCTATACCGCCACGATGTCGAAGAAGGCAAGGACCGGGAAGATCTATATCGACTATCAACGGAACGGCCGTGGAGCAACCGCCATCGCAGCCTACTCCACCCGCGCGCGAGCCGGGGCTCCCGTCGCAACCCCGCTGACATGGGACGAACTTCCCGACATCGAAAGCTCGCAGGCTTTCACCATCAGCAACATTCGCGAACGGTTGCGATCGCTCAACGAAGACCCCTGGGCGGAACTGGACACAATCCGGCAGTCGATCACGAAACCGATTCGCAAGCGGCTGCGGTTGTCGTAGTCCGCCTAAGCAGACGATTCCCCAAGGCATCGCTTCGCGTACTCTGACCATTCGCTCTGGGGATCAAGGCGAACGTATTGTTTCCAGTACGGGCGAGCCTCTTCGCAGCGGTCGAGAGATTCGAGCGTCTCGGCAAGGTTGTAAAGGGCATCCAGACTGTGCGGATTCCACTGCAGTGCAGTCTTCCACGCGGTCAGGGCATCGTCGAACTGTTCGAGTTCGGCCAGAGCGTCGCCCATATTGTTCCAGGCTTCGACAAAATCGGGTTCGAGTTCGACGGCCTGACGATAGCGTTCAATGGCCGCTCCGTACTGGTCGAGTTCCTGCAAGGTGTTGGCCAGGTTGAAACAGACCGCCGCGTCGGGGCCGCATTGTCGAAGGTGCTGGCGATAGCACTCGGCGGCTTCGGCGAGACGTCCCTGCAGCTCCAGCTCGACCGCGTGCTGAAACAGCGTTTCTGGATCCTCGGCCTTCGGCTCCGAAGATGGCCAGGCGACCGAGATCGGAGCGGAGGCTTCGCTTTCGGTTTCGTAGTCCATCAGTAGTTGCCCGGCGACATCAGCGAGCCGCCCATCGTCGCGACGGAATGCGAGGAGGCTCCCGAACTGATCGAGTTGAGGCAGCGTTTCCCGTGTCTGTGGCAACCAGCTCTGCAACTGCTTCAGACTGTGCTGCAGTCGACGGGCGCTGACTCCGGCCTGCAGCAACTCCTGCAGCCTTTTGATGGCGGCCACCTGTCGGAAATTGAAGTAGTGAAGTGACCCCGCGGACCGCGACGGCTTCACGAGACCCGCTTTGACCCAGCTGCGGAGTTGATCTCGCTGAACGCCGGCCAGCCGAGCTGCCTCGCCGAGCGGATGTGCTCCGCGAGTCGCCTCCATCGGTGTGACGAGTTCGATTCGCTGCAGAAACTCGTCTTCCGAGAGGATCACCAGCGCCGCTCCGAGTCGCTGCAGTTGAACCGCGCGGCGAAGGTTCACGGTTGGCTTCCCGTTGGATCGCAACGGCAGACGGTCATCGCCGACAACGAGCATTGTGGTGTTGCGGACGACATGCGGATGATGGCGCCCGCCGTGCTGTCGAATCAGTTCGGCGGCTTCCGGACGAGAGAGTGAACGGAGCCGTCCCGTGAGGGCGACGGACTCGCCGCTCAAATGATGGAACGTTGTCTCGTTCGAACGGTCTTTCTCCAATGCCGTATCCATTCCCTCATCGTAATCGAGAAACGTTCCCACTCGAAGGGTGAATCAGCCGGACTTCTTCTTTGTGCTCTTGCGAGACGAAGAGGCCCGCGTTGATTTTGAGCTGGCCGCCCGGCGTCGGCTCGGTTTGGCGGTCTTCCCGCCGGCATCTTTCACGCTCTGCTTCAGGGCTTCCATCAGGTTGATAACCTGCGGCTCTTCCTCAGCCGGAGCCGTGACGAGTTCTTCGCCCTGAACCCGAGCTTCGATCAACTGCGTGAGCCGCTCGGTGTAGAGGTCTTTGTACTCGGACGGATCGAACTTCTTTTTCGCCAGAGCATCGATGAGCTGTTTTGTCAGCTTCTTCTCCTGAGCACTCAGCGTCGTCTCGACCAGTTCGTCTTGGAAAGAAGTCGGATCCTTCACCTGGGTTTTATATTCGAGCACATCCATGGCCAGCAGGCCTTCGCGGGGGCGGATGCGAACGATCTGTTCCCGCTTGGAGAGCACGACAGTGGCGATCGCGTGCAGGTTGCCGCCGGACATCGCATCCTGAATGAGCTGATACGGCTTTTGCCCCACGGGACCGTCGGGAAGCAGATAGTACGTTTTGCCCGTGAGCAGTGCCGGGTCGATCGAATCGGACGGCACGAAGGAGTCGACGTTCACGGAGTGATCGGTCTCAGATCGCAGCTTCTCGAGTTCGTCGGTATCGATGACAACGTACTGATCTTTGCTGTATTCGTAGCCCGAAACAATCTCGTCGTTGGGGACTTCGCCGTGAATCGGACAAACTTTCCGATAGCGAATTCTGCTGTGACATTTCTCGTGCAATTGATTCAGGCTGATCGGTGAGCCACCACTCGATGACCCCGTGTAAGCCTTCACAGGCAACGAGACGAGACTGATTTTCAGGTAACCCTTCCACGAAGATCGGGGAGCCATAACGTGTTTTCCAGCGTAAACATCACGTTCAACCTTCCCCTGGTCATGCGGAATTCCCTTTGTCACTTCGAGCCGCGAGCCATGCTCACTGCGGCAATAATCCGACGTCGCAAATCGTGTGCCGACCGCTGGTTGGGAATCCTTTGCGGCTGTTTGCTCAAAGTCGGGTTTGCAAACTCTTCATCAGATCGTGCCGGATGTCGCTATTATGACGCCTCTAGGACTTGGTCAAATTCGGCTGAGATTGCCAGGGCTCTGCACTCGATGATACCGATGCGGTCCCTAAAGCTTGCCACCGTTCCGCGCTTTAACACTCTCCCGAAGCGAGCTCGCCCGACGGCCTCCCGGCTTCGCACTTCTTTCGTCAACCCAGGTAAGACACCAATGATGTTCCAATCACGCTCCCAGTCTACTCGTATCTCCCGGCGACGAGCCGAGACACTTCGTCCTCAATTCGGAGCTTCGGAAGTCCTCGAAGGCCGGACGCTGCTGGCGGGTTTGACGGTCAACACGCAGGCCGACAATACAACGTCGGACAATGAGCTTACCCTGCGAGAAGCGGTCCTGTTGATCAACAACGGGGGAGACGCCAATGCCGCCCTGGGGCGTGTCCTGACGGCTGGCGAGTCGGCCCAGATCAATGTCGGTGGCGGTTACGGCTCGAGCGATCAGATCACCTTCGATGCCGCCCTGTCCGGTAGTTCGATTCTGCTGACAAGCGGCACGCTTTCGTTGAGCCAGTCTGTGTTGATCAACGGTCTGGGAGCTGAAAACCTGACGATCAGCGGGAACAATGCCGCCCGCGTCTTCACTGTGCAGTCGGGAACAATCCATCTGGCTCACCTCACAATCGCCGATGGTCTGGCCCAGGGGGGCGACGGCGGCGCGAGTGAATTTGGCGGCGGGGGCGGCGGTGGAGCTGGTCTCGGGGGCGGGGTGTTCGTTAACACCGGAGCGAATGTCACGATTCAGAACGTGATTCTGTCAGGGAATCAGGCGGTCGGCGGTGATGGTGGCGATGCCGGCGTTCCGGGAGCCGGGACGTCCACGGTTGCGGGTGGATTCACATCGACCGGTGGAACTAGTGGAACGAGTTCGTTCGTCGACGGCAACTTCGGTGTCGGCGGCGCGGGGGGAGCCGGAACCACGGTCGATGGCAACGCCGGCTCTGCCGGGTCTCAAGGCAACTTCGCCGGCGGTGGTGGCGGCGGTGGCGGCGGCGGACTCGTCGGCAATCGATACAACGCCGGAGCCGGCGGGCAGCGGGGAGTGGTCTCCGATGGTCTTGATGTCGATGATCAATCGTTCCTGCCCGGGGTCGGCAACGGGAAAGCCGGTTCGGATGGTCACGACAGCGCCGTGCGGAATA
Source organism: Rubinisphaera margarita (assembly GCF_022267515.1). NCBI lineage: Bacteria > Pseudomonadati > Planctomycetota > Planctomycetia > Planctomycetales > Planctomycetaceae > Rubinisphaera > Rubinisphaera margarita. The sequence continues at coordinate 106,471 of NZ_JAKFGB010000013.1, forward strand.
TGGATGGCTTTTCCCTTTACAACGCGGATATTCCGGCGGGCACGGGCGGCGGTGGTGGCGGCGGAGCGGGACTGGGCGGCGGGATCTTCGTTCGCAGCGGCAGTACGCTCACTGTGGTCGACAGCTACTTTGAAGCCAACGAAGCGATTGGGGGAGATCCCGGGCGACGGGGAGAAGGGTACGGCGTCGGCAAAGGCGGATCGATCTTTGCCATGGACGGAGTGACCGTCAATCATTATGGCACGACGTTCGGTCACGGTTCGCAGCTCGCCAACTTCGGGTCAACGCCGAACCAGTTTCCGTCGAGCCCCGCGACCCCGCTTGACTATCGACAGGGACTGTGGGGAACATTCTCGCGAACACTGCCGATGCAGACGTATGTGGACGGTCCCGCTGTCCCTGCATCGCTCGAGTATTCGTATCTCAACGCAGGGATTCAGGATCCAGATCCTAACATCCTGGAGGCCGATGGAGGAACGGCAACGCTGGTCTCCGACATTCTGGCGCGACTGGGACGCGGGGGACTTCGTAGCGAAGTCGCTGCTCCGACGGCTCTGGCGATTACTTCAATCGACAGCTCGAACGGTCTCTGGCAGTACTCAGATAACGGGACCGACTGGACCGATCTGACCGATGCGACGGAGTCCAACGCTCTCCTGCTCAGTGATACGTGGGAAGTGCGATTTGTCCCCAATGAGGGATTCAACACCGTCTTCGGCAACCAGCCGACAATGACGTTCCGTTCCTGGGACGAAACCGGGGGCGTCGCCGGAGATTTTGTCGACACATCGACGAACGGTGGCGGGACACCCTTCAGCACTTACGAAGCGACCGCAGTCGTGAACGTCTCCGATCCGACCTTCTTCGATGATGGGAATGACCTGTTCCCTTCCGAGGGAGTGAGCTTTTTCATGTCGTCCGATGAGTACTTCAACAATACCTTTTCGCTCGATTCAATGAAGACGACCGGAAGCCGGGAGTTCCGGTTCACACTCACCGGTGTCGGCGGAGTCTGGGCGGCCGGCCCGTCGGTTTCATCGATTCACATGACCGTGAAGAATGGTTTGGACGAGATTTACGGGTACGCCACTACCCGAAACGGCGTGCTGCAGTTCGCTTCAACGGACGCGTTCACCACGGCGAACGGCAACGTCTCCCATTCCATCTTCAACGCAAATATTCATGTTGGCGACTTCACCGATGTGAACACCGACAGTGGAGCGATTGCCATTATCCGGAGTCAGACGTCACGAGATGCTGGAGCGACCCACTTCAAGGTCGAAGGCATTACCGGCGGGACGTTGTACAAAGACGCCGCTTTCACGCAGGCGGTCGTCGAGGGAGAGTTCATCAGCTACGGAAATGGCAACGTCTATCTGTATTTCCGGCCGGATGTCGATTTCGCGGGGGAAGCGACTTACACCACAATCGATTCGACGAGCAACAACGATGGCGGACTGCTTATTCAGGACGGATACGTGGCCCAGGCGTCAACGACCGATGCCATTACGCTCAACCAGAGTGATATGTCGTCGACGCACATCAAGATCACCGGCATCACCAACGGAACGCTGTACCTCGACGCCGCCAAAACAATGTCGGTCAGCAATGGCGATTTCGTCGCCTGGGACGGAGCCACGGTTGATCTCTACTTCGAAGCCAGTGGCGGCGTCCGCCGCGGAACCGGGTCCTTCACCTATGAAGAATCGACCAGTTCGGACGACCCGGGCCTGCTCGGCGGCCCGACCCAGCATGATCTTTCGATCATTCCCGATCACGTCGTCGCGGTGCTGGCTCCGATTGTCACCCTGGCTGCGACCCATTCGGAAATCGTCGAAGGCGATTCCGGGACAACGACCATCAATTACACCGTGCGTCGTTCGAGCACCGATTCGTCGACACTCCCCGCGGCGACATACAACTACGCCGTCACGGGCGATGTGAATGCGGATGACTTCGCGGGAGGAGTTCTGCCCAGCGGAAGCGTGGTCTTTGCTGAAGGACAGACCGAAGCGACCTTCTCGATCCAGGTTACCGGCGACATCGATGCGGAATCGGATGAGGATTTCACGGTCACGCTGTCGAACATCCCATCGGCCTACACCACAACCGATGCGAACGCGACGACTACGATCACGGCCGACGACACCTCGATGGCGCTGGCTGTCAGTACGGCGTCTGTGCTTGAGAACGGAGCGACGAACATCGTTTATACGTTCACCCGCTCGGGTGTTGTGACCGATCCGATGACGGCTAACTTTGACATCGGCGGAACGGCGACGTTCAACACCGACTACACGCAGAGTGGAGCCGCGACGTTTGACGGCACGAATGGCACGGTCACTTTCGCGGCCAATGTGACGACCGCAACCGTGACGATCACACCTACAGGCGATACCACGGTCGAGCTGAACGAAACGGTCACGCTGACGCTCGCTTCGGGAACAGGGTATGACATCGTTACCGCTGCAGCGGTCGGTTCTACGATCTCCAACGACGATTCGGCGACCTTCTCGATCGACGACGTTACTCACGATGAAGATGATGCCGGCACGACCAGCTATGTCTTCACGGTCACGTTGAACAATGCCGTCGACACCTCGATCGATGTCGACTACGTCACCGCGAACAACACGGCCACGAGCGGCTCGGGCGACTACACCGCACTGGCTTCAGATACGCTGACGTTCAATGGAACGGCCGGTGAGACCAAAACGATTACTGTGCTGGTCAACGGCGATGAAACGACCGAGCTCGACGAAAGCTTCTTCGTCAATCTGTCGAGTATCGTGGCTTCGGGCCGCAACGTAACGTTCGCCGATTCCCAGGGACTCGGAACGATTACCAACGATGACAGTTCGACTGTCTCCATTAACGATGTTTCGATTGCGGAAGGCCTGGGCGGAACTACGAATCTTGTCTTCTCGGCCACGCTGAACAACGCCGTGGATGCCGGGTTCAGTGTCGATTTCGCGTCTGCCGACAACACAGCCGCGGCGGGGACGGACTACACCGCGAATTCAGGCACGTTGAACTTCGCCGGCACGGCTGGCGAGACGGAGACGATCACCATTGTTCTGAGTGGCGATCAGGTTGTGGAACTCAATGAGACGTTCTACGTCAATCTGTCGAATCTGGTGATTGCCGGCGGACGCGATGTCACGATCGCAGACGCCCAGGGGATTGGCACGATTACGAATGACGACGCCGCCGGATTCTGGATCAACGATGTCGCTCTCGATGAGGAAGACGACGGCGTCACCAGTTTCACTTTCACGGTCACGCTCGACGCCGCCGTTGATGTGCAGACCACGGTCGATGTCTCCACCACGGGAGGCACGGCGACGGCGGGAAGCGATTACACCGCGATCAGCGGACAGACTCTGACCTTCGCGGGCAACGCCGGCGAAACGCAGACCTTCACGCTGCAGGTCAACGGCGACGAAGTCGTTGAGTTCGCCGAGACGGTGCGCTTGACCCTGTCCAACCATCAAGTCTCCGGACGCAACGTCGGTCTGTCCGACAGCGAAGGATCTGCCGTCATTCTCAACGACGATCAGGCGGGGCTGACAATCAACGATGTCTTCAAGCGTGAAGGAAACGGAGGCGGCCAGACTGCTTACGATTTCCACGTGCAACTCGATAAGGGCGTGGACGGAGCCTTCCAGGTCGATTATCGCATCGACGATGTGACCGCGTATTTCAACTCCGATTTTACCATCGTCGGGGGGAACCAGACCGGAACGCTTAACTTCACGGGACAGGCCGGCGAGCAGAAAACGCTCACCATCAATGTGAACGCCGACTCGAATGTCGAGTACGACGAGACCTTCCAGGTCGCCCTGTTCGATCTGATGAATGGCGGACTGGATATTGTTCTGTCCGATGCCACCGCAACCGGATTCATTGGAAACGATGATCGAGCCATCGTTTCCGTAGCGGATGTCGCGACGGCCGAAGACCAGAGTCCAACCGTGGAACTGACCCTGGACAACACCGTCGATCAGAACGTCACGGTTCAGTACGAGATCCGTCATATCTCGACGGACGCTCGAGACTTCAGCACATTGACGGGAACAGCGACTATTCTCGCTGGTCACGATGATGAAACCGTGTTACTACCGGTCATCGCAGACGGTGAGATCGAGTACAACGAACAGTTTGAGTTCGTGATCACGTCGGTCGACTCCCAGGGAGCCTTTGTCTCCGTCGAAGACGATACCGCCCTCGTGACGATCCGCAACGACGACTCGTCGACGATCACCGGACGCAGCAACGGCAACTGGTACATGACCTATGCCGACGCGGACGGAAACTACACCAACAATCTGGCCGCAGCGTCTCCGGGGAATATCCTTGAATCGTTCCAGGGCGACTTCAACGGCGATGGCGAACAGGACATCGCGCTGCGGATGGAGAACGGTGACTGGCAGATTGGGTTGTGGAGCGGAGAAGGGCACTACAACTTCGAGAACTGGGGCAACTGGCGGACGAACGATGTGAGATCGATCGTCGTCGGCGACTTCAACAACGATGGCCGCGATGACATCGCGGGACTGTTCCGTGCTGGCCAGATGGGTCGTTGGTGGGTGGCCGAGTCGAGTGGATCGGACTTCACGAACCGGGCCTGGGGCCTGTACGGCAAGTACGACAACATCGATCAGGTTGTCGTCGGTCAGTTCGACGGCGTGCGAGGCAGCGACCTGGCGATCCTGGCCAACACCGGCGTCTGGTGGCTCACACGTTCCGCCACGGGCCAGTTCAGCAACTCGCTGGGAGCCGACTGGCGTGGCATGGACTCAATCGATCACGTCAGCGTTGGGGACTTCAACAACGACGGACGAGATGATATCACCGCGATCCGCCAGATGGCCGGGCAGAACTCCGCTCGCAGTGATGTCGCCCTTTCGGCGGGATCGATCTTCAACACCCGCACCTGGAAGATCTGGAACAACGTCGATGCCAGCAACATCCAGGCGGCCGTCGCCGGCGACTTCAACGGCGATCAGTCCGACGACATCGCCGTCATTATCAACTCGTCCGAGTGGCACGTCGGCCTGTCGGGAGACAATCGCTTCCAGACATCACTCTGGCTGAATTACGATGCGAGCGTCTCCGGCCTGGTCGATCTCCATGTCGGGCAAAGCAATGGCGATGAGTACGCCGACATCCTGGCTCGTCGCGCCGATACCCAACGCTGGATCAGTCTGGAATCGACCGGAACCGCTCTGCGGGGACGCGGGCTGATCACCTGGAACCCGGACGGCAACTGGGAACATGTGCAGGTCCAGCGGAACGAGGACGACTACCACGATCCCGCCGGCTCAGTCCGACGACACATGGCCCTTCCGGCCGGTGACTTCGAAGCATTCGGCGACAGCGAACTGCTCGACCAGCTCTTCATCAAATAGTCGCAACAGTTGAAAACGCAAAAACGGAAGGCAGTAGGAACGCGGGATCTATTGGTCAGAGGGTTTTCAATGAACGACTCTGAGGGGAAGCACCAGTAAGCGAGTTCCCTCGCCCCCTCGGGGGGGAGAGGGTTAGGGTGAGGGGGGGAATGCGGGTGACAT
>NZ_JAKFGB010000014.1:600000-872434 GCF_022267515.1 Rubinisphaera margarita
ATGAACTTCTTCTGCACGAACTGTTCGAACAGCACGGCGTTACTGAGGCGCTTGAGGATTCGGACCTGTTCTTCGCGACGCAGTTTGATGCGGTTCCCGGTCGTTTCCATCCGGGTCTGCAGCCATTCCCGAACGCGGAGGCTGTCGATGTGCATGTACTGCACGCCGATCGAGCGGCAATAGGTTGTTCGCAGCCATTGCACGATCTGACGCAACGTTCGGACTTCCGGTCCCCCCATCCAGCTGGTGGAGAATCGACGGTCCATGTCGTCTTCGGTGAAGCCGTAGAACTCCGGCTTGAGTTCCGGCGGATTGCCTCGCTTCTTTCCGAGAGGATCGACCTCGGAAAGAATGTGGCCGCGAACACGGTAGTTGCGGATCAACTGGTCGAGTCGTTCCTGACGTCCGGCGACTTCGAGTCGCTGCGGTCGTCTCAAGCCCCCTTCCGACATCGACGGCGGATTAAAGATCGAGAACGGCTTACGCGGAGGCCGCACGCGAACTTCGCTGCTGACTTCCGACTGCCGATCGAGTTCCGCAAAGTACTCGCGCCATTCCGGCGAAAGACTGTCCGGCGATTTCAGGTACTGCTCGTAGAGCGATTCCAGAAACAGCAGACTCTGGGCGTTGTCTTCGACGCTGGGATGACCGTTGCTGGACGGGGTGGAAGCAAGGTGCGATCCATTGGAATCGCCCTGATCGGAGGTGGGAGCCGACATGGTTTGGCCTGATCAGCCTTCATCAAAAAGATCGTACGCGATCAGCGGAGGGGCACTCGCGGGTCCTGCGCAATGTCTCAAACGCTCCGCTGCATCATCTCCATGGATTGTGGCATTTTTGCGTATCACGACAAGGGCGAACGAACGGTTTTCTCACGCTCCGACCAAACTCCCCGCCAGATTCCCCCCGTACCGGCGACATCCTGCCGCCGATTGCGTGTTGCTCGAAGTGATAGCGTGTGGAGTGTGTCGGGGATCGAATCAGGAAATTGCGCCAGAACCCGAAGAGACCAGGCACACGTGTTCTGCGAGCAGCGTCCCTTCGGCGGCAGGATGCGGCCGCTACGGATTGCTTACGTTTCCGCTGCTACGCGGCGGTTTCCTTCTCCGCCCGCTGGCGTTTGCGAGCCGCGATGAAGGAGCGGACGCAGAGCACGACAAACACGGTGCAGAGAATCGCCAGGACGAACACCATCGTCAGCGCCCGGGAGTTCACATCGGCTCCGTTGCTCATCTTGATGGCGAGCATAATTCCCCGCCCCCAGCCGGCGATTGCACCGAGCAGACCGAACAGCACGGCGACGTGCATCGCGTGCATCCGAAAGCTGTGTTTGAAGGCGGCCAGTCCGGCAAGCAGGATCGGAGCCCCGAAGAACAGTGGGATCAGTGCGGTCGGACTGCGGTCATCGAGCTCGGCTCCGAGATAGCCGTAAAGGCCCTGCAGGACGAGCAGAATTCCGATAATGACAGCAGTTTGTGGCATGGCGGGTGTCTCCGGCGAGGCTTTCAAATTGGACCCTTGATTTTAGTCGGCCCTGTTCTGGGGCGACAGGGGGGCCGACGGAATTTTGTGGGAACAGGTGAAATTCGGTTTGTGCTCCTTGATGGCGGCAATTACTATACGTCCCGATTCAGAAAGGAATTCTCTGATCGCTTATCCCTTGAGTTCATCAAGCGGTTGCCCGAAATCTGTCCAAGGAGGAATTGCTAATGGGTACCCTGAAGGTCCGGTTACGGACCGTTCTCGCTCTTTCTGCCGTCTGCCTGTGCGCCAATGTGGCGTTCGCTCAGAACACTCCGCAGCGGCAGGAGCTGTTCGAAAACCTGCTGCGAAGCCTCATTGAAAGTCGGATGGAGGATTCTCAGCAATCCCAGCAGTTCTACGGGCCCCCGACGAACCGTCCCGGCAACCAGTCTCAGGCGTTCCGGACTCAGATCAATCAGTTCACCCAGGAAGCCAGCCGCCTGTTCGATGTGCTGACGACCGACGTCTATCAGAACCTCGGCCTGAAGACCCATCTAAACCCAACGCTCGAAGTGCAGGCTCAGGCCATGGTCCTGTCTCAGCTCAGCGATCGGGGCACGGAATGGACAATGCTGCGAAACGAGTTTCAGACTCTCGATCGCGACTGGCGGCTGTTGTCTTACCGACTCAAGGCGACCAGCGGACTGAGCAACGCCGCCCGCACGTCCGTCACTCGACTCGACGAACTCGACAAGCAGCTCTGCACCCTGTTCGAAGTCTCGCCGCAGATCGATCAGCGGGAATTCCTCCGACTCACCGACTCCCTGCAGACCGATCTCCGCAACCTGTTCGACGACATCTCCATTGAACTGGGCCGCACGCAGCAGGCTCGCGAGTTGCTCGTTCAGGGACGACTGATCGAGCAGCAGGTCCGCTTCATGGCTTCGGCGATCGATGTGCAGCAGTCCCGTGAAACTGCCCTGAGTGAATTTAAGAAGTTTCATGATCTCTGGGGCCCGTTCGCCTCACAGCTCTGGCCACTGCGCAACCGCTACATCGAACGCAGCCTGCAGCGAATCGAACAGACCGATCGTGAGCTTCACGAACTGCTTTGGCTCGAAGTCCAGGTCGACAACCGCCAGCTGACCCGACTGACGGAATCGCTGACAAACGATTTCGACCGTCTGTTCAAGGCGACCACGCTGTCTCAGCTGATGACCTTGAAAGATCGGGACGTGATCATTCGCGTCGCACCGGATCTCAATGCAGCCAACAATCGACTCAGTCAGTCGATCAAGGAAAACCGCCCGATGCAGCAGCTGCAGAGTGAATACCGCACGATGGAGCAGAAGTGGCGTCAGCTCGAAACGGCTTACCGCACCTGTACCGAGTCGGACATCCTGCGTCTGGTCAAATCGACTGATCTGACGATCGCTTCCATGCAGGATGCGCTGCAGCTGAAGACTTCGTTCGATCGCACCCGCGCCATGCAGCTACTGGCTTCGCTGGAAAACTTCGGCGAGCATCTGCAGGAACGATTCAGTGCCGACGTTTTGACGAACACCCGGTACAACCGCAAGTTCTCAATCCAGGGCCTGCATACCTGCCAGCAATTCACCGCCTTCGCCCGCAACATTCACTACGATCTCTCCGAAGGAGCCAATCCGGACGAACTGCGAGCTCGTTGTGACACGCTGGTTCGGGGCTGGAACTATCTCAATGATGAGTACATCCACAAGCTGGAAGGTAGCGAACGCGAACGTCTGAACCGTCTGGGCTCTCAGATCACTCCGCTGATCGTCCAACTGCAGACCATGTTCGAGATTTAGAGCGAATCGCTCGAACGGGCATTCTGATCAGAACTCCAGCAGCAGCCGTCTCATTCCGGGGCGGCTGCTGTTTTTGCTTTCATCGCGTTCTTCAAGGCCCGCCGATAGTCTTCGGGCAGTTGCTTTCCGGTCCACCAGTTGGCTTCACTGGAGTAGACCCAGACATATTCATCGGTCTGCTCCAGCGCCAGTCGAACACGTTCTTCGAACTCGGCCGGCTGGTGAAAGTTCGCAGACCAGTCTTCGCTGTTCCAGGTGAAATCGTGGATGGCGTAGTCGGTCCAGATTCCAAACGCCGGACGGAAGTGCTTCCGATAGCGATCGGAATCTGCAGCCCATCTGGCCGCCCGTTTCGTCATGATACGACGAGCCCGCTGGAACTCCTCCCTGCTTCGATACCCGTACGCATATTCCCAGCCATCAATGAATTGCGTCCGCTCATCGCACGCTTCGAGCACGCCATCCAGAAACGGCGCGAGCAACTCGTAGTTGCCGACGCGAAACCGTTCCTCTTCCGACTCCTGGGAAGCCCGATAGGCGAACGTCAGCAGAATGGTCGCTTCCGGGAACTCCGAATTGATGGCCCGGATCCACTCGCGGCCGCGTTGCTTCACTTGACGTTTTCGCTCGTCTGGATCAGAGGGAAAGTCCTGTTCAATCTCGTCGGTGTCGAACGGCCGATATGCGTACTGTTCGGTATCGAACAGCAGCCCCACGCTGCCGGTGGCTCGGGCCAGTCGAGCGGCGACGGCAAAGTTATGACAGATGATGCTCCAGGCATCATCGTCGAACCAGTCGACCTTGCCCGGCGTCACGTTCGCCCGAACGAAGTAATCCATCGGCCGGTTGAATGTCGTCTGCTTGAAGTCCTCGATGACATGGCCGAACTCCGAGAATTCGTATTTCCGCCCGCCCCACATCTGCCACATCATCTGCTCTCCGGTCGCGGTGGTGGCACGAAAGACGAACCCGTCGAACGGCGTCTGTTCGAACTGCTCAGCCAGTCTCCGGACCGTGCGACTGTCCGGCTCCACGGCTGACCATTCAATCAACTTCTTAGGCGTCGTCTTCTCTTCAAATTGAGCAGGCAGCTCGTTCTGCAGGCCAGAATTCAGAACGATTCCTAACAGGAGAAATGGCACGAACTTTTTCATTGATGTTCCTTCTTGAGAGTCGATCACGGGCGGCTCGTCCCTGACAGCAGAGCAGGGGAGGCTCGCCATGGGAAGTCAGTTGCGTGATGTTCATCATCGTGGTATCCCTACTCATCGAGGGGTCTTGATGCGAGTCAGGGGCCCCATGCTGATCGATACCTCTCAGAAAGCCGCCCTGATGATCCGACTTCTTGCTTTACCTCTCCTCGTCCTGATGGCTTCTCCCTGCCTGGCTCAGGATACGCTGAATCTTCCGCACCTGGGGGAAGTGCTGCGGTTCGAAAAGAAGTTTGATGAGATCGTCCCAAAGGACGCCGCGATCGAAGTCGTCGCCTCCGGGTTCGACTGGACTGAAGGCCCGGTCTGGGTGCCGGGCGAACCGGGGCATCTCCTGTTCTCCGATATCCCCCGCAACTCTGTCTACCGCTGGGAAGAAGGCAAAGGGGCCACTCTTTACATGAAGCCGAGCGGTTACACCGGGGTTGCCGATTACGGTGGCGAGCCGGGCTGCAATGGGCTGATGCTGGATGCCGACGGGCGTCTGCTGTCCTGCGAACATGGCGATCGCCGTTTGTCGGTCCTTACTGAAAACGGCGGCAAGCGGACGCTCGTCGACAACTATCAGGGTAAGCGGCTCAACAGTCCCAACGACCTGATCATCCATAGCAGTGGAGACATCCTCTTCACCGATCCTCCGTACGGCTTGCCGAACCGCTGGGACGATCCCCGCCGCGAACTCGACTTCTGTGGTGTCTATCGGCTTGCTGCCGATGGCAAGCTGACGTTGCTGACCAAAGAAATGACCCGTCCCAATGGCGTCGCTCTTTCCCCGGATGAGAAGACGCTGTACGTCGCCCAGTCCGATCCCCAGGCCGCGATCTGGAAAGCATTCCCCATCAACGGCGACGGTTCTCTCGGAAAAAGTCGGCTGCTGCACGACGCCACTAAAGAAGTGAAGTCGCTCCCCGGTCTGCCGGATGGTATGGCTGTGGCTCAGGACGGAACAATCTTCGCAACTGGCCCAGGCGGCGTCTATGTCTTCACTCCGGAAGGCAAGCTGCTGGGCCGCATCAGCACGGGCGAACGAACCTCCAACTGCACCTTCGGTGGCCCGGATGGCAAGACGCTCTACATGACCGCCGACACCTACATCTGTCGCATCAAAACCAACGTCACTGGCCTGTCCCACAAGTAGTTCGTTGACCGATATTGATGAAAACGGGTGCCCTCCGTTGGCACCCGTTTCTGTTGGCCGGCCGAGCCGACTCCCGGTGTTTCAGGTGGCGACCGGAGTAACGGTTTCTGTGGACTTCGCAGCCTGCAATTCTTTCTGAGTACGGGTCAGTTCGACCAGTTCCTCATTGAAGATGCGGATCAGAGCGTAGAGGCAACAGGCGACAACCGGAGCGATAAACACGCCCCAGAGTCCCATGACCTGCAATCCGCCCAGAACGCTCACAAATGCGAGCAGCGGATGCAGCTTGGCGTCAGAATGAAGCACATAGGCGCGGATCACATTGTCGAGCGTTCCAACCACAGCGAATCCGTAAACACAGAGCATCAAAGCCCAGCCCCAGGAGCCGAGGTAGAACAGATAGACGGCGCAGGGAAGCCACACCAGCCAGGTGCCGGCCAGAGGGATCAGTGCGGCGAATGTCCCCACAATCGTGAACAGAAAGAAGTGGTTGAAGCCGAGCGCCCAGAGCGCGAGTGACGTCGCCAGTCCCTGTGCCACGGCCGCGAGGAGTGTGGCGGTCACAACGGCTCGAATGGCCTTGCCGAATTCTTCGAACAGGGTCCGCTGATGCGCCACATTTACCGGCGTCAGTTCAATCGCGTACTCAATCAGCTTGGGGCCCTCAAAGAAGAAGTAGTACAGAGCAATGATGAAGGTCAGCAGGCTCATCAGCATCCAGCCGAACTTGGCCGCCACGTCGACCGTTGTCATCGCCGTTCCGGGACTGAGCGTGGCGATCGCCAGACGCCGGATGGCGTTCTGCGTACTGACCCGCAGTTCTTCTGCCCGCTGCTGCAGCCGCTGTTCGCGAAGTTCAGCCAGTTGCTCTTCTGTCAGTTCTCCTTCATTCGGACCGACGAGTGGAAAGAGCCGCTCAAGCTGGACGACCACGGTTTCGTAGATTTCTCCGTCCTTGACCGAAGCGATTGCCGCTCTGACGGACGAATCGCTGAAGATCCGTTCGGCGACGTCAAACATCTGCAGGGCCCCGACAGTCACGCCGACGAAAATCGGGACGATAATCGCCATCACCAGCCCGGAAGTCGCCAGTCCGGCCGCGACGCGGGGCCGGTGTCCTGTCCGTTCCAGAAAATACCGGTAAACGGGATTGGCGATCAGGGCGACGACGGCTGCCAGGAACAGCGGCAACAGGAAAGGAACGATTACGCGAATGAATGTCGCGCCGAGCACGACGAGCAGGAGAACAAGAATCGCTAGAGAAACGTATCGCGTCAGCACGTTTGCCTCTTTTCTGTTTTCAGTGTCGATTGCGAGCGCAGGAGGGAAATGACTTCCGTCAGACCCTGACCACGAACGTGGTAGGACCACAATAGCCGATCGCCGTCAGTTCGCCTACATTGTGTGCAGAACTGTGCACCCCTTCGGCAGAATCTCCGAGAGTCCTCTGCCCCACGTGTCTCGGTAGAAATACGGATCACGGAATTCTGATAGGTTTTGTAGCCGATCATCGTTTGCGCTGAGATGTTACGTTCAGAGACGCAACATTCTTAGACGCTTTTCTATCGGCGAAACGGGGGTGTCATCAATGATTGCCGCCGGCGGGACCACATCGGGTCGCTTTTTCACGACAAGGGCTCGAATTCTCATATTGACGAACTCTGATGGGATGCTAATCTGTGACGAGATTTCACCGTCAGGGATGTCGTCTCCTCCATCGTGATCTTACCGCTTTGAGACTGAACAACGGACTGTCGCGAAGGCTGTGCATCTGACAAAACAGATGCCTCTTGAGGTCAGAAGGTACAGGATTTGCCTTTCATTCTGATCGACTGCCGCTCAATCGACGAAAGATAGCAATGCCCAACACCTACTTTATTACGCTGGCGTCGCAGAACCATTGCGGCGTCCTTCCGGCCGTGACCACGGCGCTGGGAGAACTTGGCGGAAATATGCAGCATGCCTCCCAGTCGATCGTGAACGGTCTGTTCACAATGACCATTGCCGCCCGCTTTCCGGAACATCGAACGCGGGAGGTGATCCGTGATCATCTTCTTCAGGCCGGCCGTTACTATGACATGAAGGTCATGATCCGTGAGATTGCCAGTGAGGATTTCGAAGAAACGGTGATTGGTCAGTCGTACTTCCTCACTGTGTCGGGCCGCGATGCTCCCGGCGTTGTGCGGGTCATCAGCAGCATGCTGGCCGAGCAGATGATCTCGATCGAATCGCTCTCGGCGGTTCCCGATTCTCCGGAAACGTTCTCAATGGTCATGAACGTCACTTTGCCTCCGAATGTCGATTTCGACGACCTGGTCACAGAGCTCGAGACATTTGGCTCATTGAACGGTCTCGCGATTTCGCTGACGGAAGAGGAAGAGTTCTATCGCAGCGGAGCAGAAGCAAATCCGGCCCTGCGAAATTACGCACGAAATCTTCCCGACCCATTGCGTTAGAGCAAATTCATAATTCGACTGCAGGCGTTTGCAGGAGCAAACTCAGCATAGCAGGGGATTGTGCGACTGCAGCAGAAGTATGAAAACGCTTTCGAGCCGCGTTCTCAGCGTTATTATCGTTCCGCCCGCTCCACTACGGAGTCGCCTCTTGTTGGTCTCTTCGAACCTGAGACGATTTGTCGAACGAGCGGGGTCACGCGTCGCTGACTTTGCCTTCCCGCCGGAATGCGTGCTTTGTCGCTGCGATCTCCCGCCTTCACCGATCGCGGAACGAGTGTGCGGAAGCTGCCAGGAGGAGTGGCCTGCGGCGATCGAGTATCCGTGTCAGCGATGTGGAGCTGAGTCTGGCCCGTACGCTTCGACCGCGGACGGCTGCCCGCATTGCCAGAATTTGCCGGCGAGCTGCAAAAAGATCATCGCGTACGGAATGTACGAGAACAAACTGCGTGAACTCTGCACGCAGTGCAAGCTGCCCCACTTCCAGCCAACCGCTCAGTTCCTCGCCCGCTGTCTCTGGAATCAGCACGAGAGCGTATTACGAACGCTCGGCTGTGAGGTGGTGGTCCCTGTTCCGATGCACTGGAGCAGTCGATTCCGTCGGAAGACGCATCCCAACGAAACGGTGGCCAGATTTCTCGCGGCACGTTTGCAGATCCCGTGCAGCACGACCGCCGTGCGACAGATCCGACGAATCGAGCGACAACATTTGCTTAGCCCGAGCCGTCGACGCAAGAACGTGCAGGGAGCGTTTGCCTGCAGAACGTCGCGAACGCTTCAGGGGAGGAAGGTTCTCCTGGTCGACGACATTCTGACGACCGGAGCGACCGCGCACGCCTGCGCGCAGGCTTTGAAGCCGCTTCAGTGCGAAATTGCCGGCGTGGCGGTGCTGGCTCGAGCCGTTGGAAGGTGATGCCGCTTCGCCTCGCAGCGCTCGCTTAACGCCCGATGACTTCAGGCGAATCGGGAATGGTGCGAAAAAAAGCCCCGATTCTGCTGCGCAACTTAACCAGATTCGCAGTGGTAGGGACTAGGTAAACTTTGAGTCGTCCGAACCGGGCTTTCAAGCGGTTCGCACGTCTGTGCCGATTCTGGCTATCAGGATATGGAGGTGCGCGTGTAATCCCTTTTCCGGGATTGATGAAAGCACGTGCTGCGCTCGATCTGCGTCTTCAACCGGTTTTCTGTCCAGCGAACCGGCCAGCCAGCCGCAGCGAACCATGCGTTCGATCGAAAAGCTGCCTCTCAATACCGGCGACACGCACCTGAGACAGAATTGACGCATGAAGAATCTAATATTCGCAACTGGATTGGCAGTCGGTCTCCTCTGTCAATTGCTGTCTCCCATTCCGAGTCACGCATCGTCGTTGCGGGAAACACCGCTCGTCAAAGCGGTGAAGCGCGCCCAGACAGCGGTTGTGAATATTCACACCGAAAAGTCGTCGGATGAATCGAATTCGATTTTCGGCACGACCAGTCGCGGCAAGATCAACGGCATGGGCACCGGCATCGTCCTCGATGAGCGGGGCTACGTCGTCACCAACAATCATGTCATTGCCGGCGTCGACTCGCTCGAAGTTTCGCTGTGTGATTCCAGTCGTTACTCGGCTCATGTGGTCGCGTTCGATCGCGCTCACGATCTGGCCATCATCAAGATCGACGGCAATCCCAAGCTGGATGTCATGACGATCGGAACGTCCTCGGACCTGATGGTCGGAGAAACCGTGATCGCTGTCGGCAACGCGTTCGGTTATGTCCACACCGTCACCTCGGGGATCATCAGCTCGCTCTCGCGGGACGTCGAAGTCAACGAAGAGCAGCAGTACCGGAACCTGATTCAGACCGATGCCAGTATCAACCCGGGTAACTCCGGCGGACCTCTGTTGAATCTCGACGGGGAAGTGATCGGAATCAACGTCGCCATCCGAGCCGGCGCTCAGCGAATTGGCTTCGCCATTCCCATCGACGATGCCCGTGAGCAGATCGCCCGGTTGATGAGCGTGGAGACGCTCGAACAGAAGTACCACGGCCTGCTCACCCGCGATGTGAAGACGCCGGACAGTCTGCAGCTGATTGTCGACAACGTGAAGAGCGGCAGCCCCAGTGAATCAGCCGGTTTTCAGAACGGCGATGTCATCGTCCGCATCGGTCAGAATCAGATTGAAGACCGCGTCGACCTGGAACGTTCGCTGCTCGGTTTGCGAACGACAGACAACATTCCGATCCTCATTCGTCGCGGCTCCGATGAGCAGGAACTGATGCTGACCCTGTCTCGCCTTTCGGCCCGTCAGTTCGCCAGCGGCGTCGAAACGCCCTCCAGTTCCGCCGCTCAACCGGTCGCCTTCAACGGCTCCGACTGCTGGGATGTTCTGGGAATGCAGCTCGAGGAAATGACCGGCAATTCGAAGAAGCGTCTGTCGCCTCGATATCGCGGCGGCATGCAGGTTGTCAGTGTGCGTCCGGGGTCCCCAGCCGCGGCCAACGGGATCCGACAGGGAGATGTCCTGGTCGGTCTCCATGTCTGGGAAACGGTCAACACCGAGAACATCGATTACGTTCTCGATCACCCGCAGTTGAAGACCTTCAACCCGCTCAAATTCTTCATCCTGCGAAATGGCGAAACGCTCTACGGCCATTTGAACCTGACCGGAACGCAGGCAACCGCCAGTCGGTGATGGAGTCAGACGCTGGGCTCCAGGCGTTAGGCGCTCGGGCACGCTCCGAGCTTGCATTTTGTGCTTTCCAGCGTCGAGAAAAATCGTTCGCGACGAATGCCTGAGGACTGGCGCCTCGCTGCTTGATTCTCTACAATTGGGGAAGTCGGGGAGACATGCTCTCCCCTGCCCGACACTCCCCTTGAATCACGAACGAGCAGCTCATGTCACGTCCTAAGGTTTTCGTCACGCGCAAGTTCCCGGCCGTCGGGCTGGAGCGGATCTCTTCGAGCTTTGATGCCGATATCTGGGAAGGCGAACTGCCTCCGTCCCGCGAGGAACTGCTGAAGCGAATCCAGGGCTGTTCCGGCGTGCTGACGATGCTGTCGGAGAAAGTCGATGACGAGTTCTTCGACGCCGCCGGCGATCAGCTCAAAGTCGTCAGTCAGTACGCGGTCGGATACAACAATATCGATGTTGAGAGCGCGAAACGACGGGGCATCGCGGTGGGCAACACGCCCGGAGCTCTCACCAACGCCACGGCCGATCTCGCATTCGCCCTGCTGATCGCGGCCGCCCGCCGGATCACCGAAGCTCACGACTATATTCACGACGGAAAATGGAAAGCTTGGGAGCCGCTGGGGCACATTGGTTGGGACCTGGAAGGGCAGACCGTCGGCATCGTCGGAATGGGCCGCATTGGCCAGACCTTCGCGAAACGGTGCCACGGTGGCTGGGGCATGAACGTTCTCTATACCGCTCGCAGTCCGAAACCTGACGCGGAACAGGAACTTGCGGCGAAACGAGTTTCTTTCGAGGAGCTGCTCGAACAGTCCGACTTCGTTTCGGTTCACTGTGATCTGAACGAAGAAACGAAGGGAATGTTCGATGCCGCCGCCTTCAAGCGGATGAAATCGGATGCAATCTTCATCAACACCGCCCGCGGCAGCATCCACGTGCAGCCCGACCTGATTGATGCGTTAAAATCGGGACAAATTGGCGCAGCTGGTCTGGATGTGACCGATCCTGAGCCTCCTTCCGTCGATGATGAGATTCTACATCTGCCGAACTGCGTCGTTGCTCCCCACATCGGCAGTGCGACGCGATCGACGCGGGACGCGATGGCCAATATCGCTGTCGATAACCTGGAGGCGGGCATCGCCGGCAAGCCGCTGCGGTGTTCGGTCACTTAAGCCCTCGCGCGATATCGACTACAATCCGGTCCGCCTCGAATCGACGGCAGCATGCCTGGGGGCGTTCCGGGTGGTCGTCAGCACGTGGGTGCTCACCGCAGACCGTTTTTCGAGCTGAATAATCAGGGAAAGAGTGAATCATGGCCGACACGGAACGTTGGCAACCGATGGTCGAACGGGCCAGCCTGGCTGCCCGAAAGGCTGGCGAGATTCTGCAGGACTGGCGGGAACGTTTTACCGTTTCCGAGAAGAGTCGTTCCAATCTCGTGACTGAAGCCGATTTCGCCGCGGAGAAGGCGATCCACGAAACGCTGAGCGAAGCCTTTCCCGACCATGGATATCTCGGCGAAGAAGGCCTGAGCGAAAACGCGTCGACCGCGGATTACGTCTGGATCATCGATCCGCTCGATGGCACCGGGAATTACGTCCACGGATTTCCCTACTACTGCGTTTCGATCGGTCTGCAATATCAGGGGCGGATGGTCGTGGGGGTCATCTACGATCCGACACGGGACGAGCTTTTCACCGCGGCTGAAGGCTGCGGTGCGTGGAAGAACGGAAAACGCCTGCAGGTCAGTGGAACGACTCAGCTCTCGCAGGCGATGTGCGTGGCGAGTCTGCCGGTCGCCGGCGATCCGAATCATCCGGCTCTCGCGAGATTTATCCGGGCTTTGCCCCACGCCCAGACCATTCAGCGACTTGGGTCCGCGGAAATGAATCTGGCCTACCTCGCCGCTGGTCACCTGGACGCATTCTGGTCCTCGACGCTGAAGCCGTGGGACATGGCGGCTGGTATCGTCCTCGTGCAGGAAGCCGGGGGAACTCTGAGCAATCTGACCGGCGGGCCAATCGACATCCATGCCTGCGAAATTCTCGCCTGTTCGTCCAGCACACTGCAGACGGAGCTCGTACCAATATTAAAGCAGGACTGAACGATGTAGCCGTTCTGTCTGCGTGAGATGCTGCGTTTGAGACGAAAAGGTGTTCCAACGCGCTCAGACAGTCGACCGATTCGCTCGAATTGCGGATCAAATCTCGGCCAGTTCCTCAGTTTTTCTGGCGGATTGCCTGTTCAGGATAAATTCTTAAACCATCCCGATCCCGCTTACCTTCCTGCTTCAGGGTGGGCTAAAATAACAGAGTGGTGGGGCCACTACTTCGAATCGTTCAATTCTTTCATGGATCACCCGGCTTTCATCGCCGCAAACTGATCTCTCCGACCGATTCCCGCGGATCAATGTCTATGGGTTTCTGCCATCAATCCGAATACCGGAGCTGGACATCGTCGCTGATGAGCCTGCTGCTTTTGCTGGCAGTCCTCATCTCCGGTGCTCCGATTGCTGCGCAGCCTCCGGCGACACCTGAAACCAGTCCGCCGACACCGATGCCAGCTACACAGCCGGCCCCTGCACCCGATACAACCGCTGCCACCAGCCCGCCGCTCCCGCAGACCGACCGCGTTCCGCAGGACATCGTCTACATGCCCAACGAAGAGGGCAAGCCGATCGCTGTTCCGCTGAACGTTGTGCTCGAACAATACCTCGACTGGCTCGATCGAAAGGAACTCGCGGCTGGTGAGAATCAATTCTGGGTCTTGAGAAGCCTGTCGGCAACGGCAAAGCTCAATCGTGATGCCGAAGAGCGGCTCTGGGCCGATATTCGCTTTGACCTCGATTTCAATGTCGACCGGTCTCCGGAATGGAACTCGCTGCCGCTGATGATGGGCGAAAGCGTTCTCACCGGTTTCAGCCAGGTTCAGGAAAACGCCGAGGCTCCGAGCGATGGGCAACTGATGGTTTCGCGCGACATCGACAGCGGCCAATGGCTGCTCTGGTATCGCAATCTGGAAACGTTCCGCATCGACTTGCAGATGCTCACCCCGATCCGCAGTGTCAGCAATGAGAATCAATTGCTGCTCACCGTTCCGCAGGCTTCGCGGACCGAGATGGAAGTCCAGCTCGATCTGGAAAACCCGGCCATCGAGTTAAACAGTCGGGGCTTCTGGGAGCGGGACGCGAATGATGGCGGAGTCCTCGTTCGAATCGCCGGCTTTCAACAGCAGATCGATTTGACTTGGTCGGAGTCATCGATCGACATGAGCATCGATCCGATCGTCGATGTCGACAGCCGCGTCGAAGTTCTGCGACAGGGCGATTCAACGTCCATTACCGCCCGGCAGGCGGTCACGATTGAGCGCGGGGCGATTACGACGCTCAACGTCAAACTGCCTTCCGGATTTCAACCCGACAGCATCACGTCCGATCGCGATATGAAGTACATCTTCGATCCGACGGATCCGTCTTCGATTCAACTCAATTTCTCGCCGCCGCTGCAGACCACGGCTCAGATCAACTGGAAGCTCAGCGCTCCCGTGCGGCGGTTCGAGAGTCAGATTCTGATTGACGGTTTCAAAGTGGAACGGGCCCGCAAGGAAACCGGTAAGGTCGCTCTGCGGAAGTCCCCCGACTGGCGGATGACGCAGATCACGACACAGTCGGAGAACATCTTCGCGACCGATGTCCGCGACCTCACATTTGCCCCGGACGCCGTCCAGGCATTCCGCTATTACAGTCAACCATTTCAGCTGGCTTTGTCGGTGCAGCGGGCGAAGACAACCTTCTCCGCCGATGGCTACTTCAACCTGCTGGTGCAGGATCATCAGCTGGACCTGTCAGGCGAGTTTGTCATTACTCCCCGCAATGGTGTGATTGACGCCATCAGTCTGACCTGGAAGAACTTCGACAGCGATGGTTGGGAGCTGTCCACAGTGACGGCCGATGAGGTTCCCCTCGATGTGGTGTTTGAACGAGCCGACCAGCTTGTGATCAAGACCCCGAGTTGGACGACTCAGCACCGCATTCGATTCAAGGCCCGCCGGCCTCGAAACGCGTCGGCACAGAAAACAGACTCTGGCCCTCCGGCGATCGATTTTTCTCTCCCGGTCATCGCTTCGACGAACACCGACTTTCAGGACCAGATCCTGCGAATCGTTTCGTTGCGGCCCGATCGCCAGCCTCGACTGACCGGCGACGGTTTCGTCCCTCTCTCTGAGCAACGGATCGGCGTGTTGAAACGTCAGGCCAGTCTTTTCGATGTGGCGGGGACGAAGTCTCAACAGCTCGCCTGGTATTCGATGCTGGAGACGGATGAGCCGCGAACGCTGGCGTTCGACGTGGTTGATCGCAGTGTCGCCTGTCGGGAAAGTCAGATTCTGACACGGATCGATCTGTCCACGAATACCGCATCGATCGATCATGTCTTCGACTTCGACGTGGAAACCATCCCGGTCGATGAATTCCGTTTTCAGCTGTCGACGACGGGGACGGAAACCACTGCGGCGAAGTCCGTCCGCTTTTTCGACCAGGCTGGCGAAGAACTCAAGATGATCTCCCAGCCGATCGCTGCCACAGCGACCGCAGAAGGCGTTCCTCCGGTGACCCGCGTTGGGTTCATCTACCAGAGCCGGGAAGCAATTCGCGGGAAGTTGCGGATTCGAGCCCGGATGACCGTGCCGCTTCAGATCGTAGACGGCGATGTTGTTCGCGGAAGCTTCCCTCGACTGATCGCCCAGCCTAGTGATCGAAGCCGGCACGAGGTCATCAACCAGACGCCGTACAACGTTTCTCTCCAGGGCGAGGGCTGGCAGCTGGAAGACTCCGGTAACTATGCCACCTCGTTCGTGAATCTGGACAGCGAGGGAGCGAGAGACTTTCAGGTCGACCTGACACAAACCCGCACCGGTCTCGATGTCGGATATGTTGATGCCCGTGTTGAAACGTGGGTGGCTTCGGACGGGACGACCGTCACGAACATGCTGTTTCGGATCGCACGCACTCCCCCGAGTCTGCATTTTGATCAGATGGAAGGGGCGGAGATCCTGTCCCTCGTTGGGAGCCTGGATGGTCGCGCAGATTCGTATTTCCGCGATCCGATTGAGAACAGCCGGGGAACCAGTTTCCTGCTTCCCGACAATGCGGTTGGTTTGCCGGGACGTCTCGTTATCTCGATTCGTCATCCGTCTGAAACCGGCCTGACATCTCTGAAACAGCAGGCGTTGTCGTTGCCATCGCATTCTCTGCGGGATCACATCGGTCTGATGACGTGGGATTTGCTGTTTCCGAGCGGAGTTTATCTGTTTCAGCCACCCGACAACATGCTCTCGACCTACCGCTGGGAATGGCGCGGGTTCGGTTTTCGTCGCATCGCTCAGGAACCATTCGGTCTCGACCGCGAACAGGCGAACCTTCGAGACGCGAACGGCAAGTTTTCTCGATACCGGTTCACGAGCCATGGCTGGCCTGAAACGATGGAGTTCCGATCAATCGGCCGTGGCCTGCTCATCACGATCGGGTGTGGTCTGCCGTTGCTGTTCGCGATCGTTCTTCTCGGTCGATCAGCGACATCCCAGTTGCAGCTCCTGGTCGGCCTCATCGTCCTGGCGATCACGTTCGCGGCTCTGTTGCCTGAGCCCGCGCTGGTGCTCGCCCAGCCGTTACTCCTGGGGATGATCTCGATCGGAATCGCCACCTGGGGGGCTTACCACCTGCGTTCACGGCAGGAAGAACCGACATTGATTATCGTCGGGCCGCATCATGAAAGCGGGAGTAAGAGCGAAGGAGCGATCCAGATGGACGCTCACGGCGTCGGGGCGGACGACATCACCCGTATTCAGCCCCACCGCGAATTCGCCGAGTCGTCCCAGCATTAAGAGAGTTCGGCCCGCCTGTCCTTCACCAGATGAACCTCATGTCCCGCTTCGCTACATTCTGGAACTGCTTCCGGATCGCTGCCCTTCTAATGCTGATGAGCGTGAGCGGCAATGCGCAGCAGGCCGATGAATTTCCGTTTCGCCGCATCTATGTGCCGGAGAGTCAACCCGAGATCTGGCCGGCCGGTGACTGGCGACCAATCTCACCCGCTCGACTTGTCCCCTCGCCGCGAACCCTGATGCCACAAGCTCTGCTGGCCCGGGAAGGACGAACCCGGAAAGCCGCTTATACCGCCCGCTTCGAAGAGGGCAATCTCGTCGACGGCAGTCTTGAACTCGAACTGATGTCTGAGGACAGTTCGGCGGGGTGGGTTCGTTTCGGGGCAACAAGCCTCTGCATTCAGACGCTGTCCTGGGAGCGGGATTCGGAGAACTGGGGCGTCGGCACCGAAGGCCGGCTGATGGTGTATGCGAACAGCGACTCCAGAACCGTTTCCGGAAGCTGGACCCATCCCGGGCAAACCGAGGGACGCGCGACTCGTTTCGACATCGAACTCCCGACGAGCTCGAACTCGACCGTCCAGCTGAGTGTTCCGGAGCGATTCGATGTGAAAGTCGATTCGCAGGAACGGGTCGCCGTGTATGTTTCGGAGGCGAACAACGCATCGCGGAACTGGAGCATCATCGGCATCGAAGGAAACCGACTCTCACTGACGGTCGAACCGCGGCGCGGCCGCTTCGTGCAGCCGCAGATGGTCAGTCGCTTCATTCACCTCCTGAACGTCTCGGCTTCCGGGACGACGTTTACCACCGACTTCCAGTTTCGAATGGAGAATCGGGCCGAGCAGGAATGCCTGATCCAATTCCCGGCGAACTTCGAACCCCAGTCGGCTCAGTTCGATCAGGCGGAAGTGTTACAGCTTTTCGAGGCGGTCGAGCAGGACGAGAGTATCCGGGTCTACCGGTTTCCCTTTCCGCCTCAAAGTTCGCCCCTGGCGACGCTGCGGATCCGAGGACGGCTTCAGCTGGCTCGCGAAGGACAACTGGCAACCGGCTTTCCCCGCGTGCTTAATGAAGTCTCGCTGAACGGCGAGGTGAATGTCACCGTGGAAGCTCCTTATCAGATCCAGTCGCTCTCGACGTCTGGCCTGTTGCAGCAGAGTGCCCGATTCGTACAGGGAACGCGAGACCTGTGGAGCTACGCGGTGACCGAAGCCGATCCGCGTGTTTCTCTGCAGGCAGTCATTCCGGAAGCCCAGCTGCTGATCGATCAGATCGTGCAATGCCGGGACTCGACCGAATCCTGTCTGCTCGAACACTACATGCTGTGGACTCCCTCGCAATCGGGTGTCTATCAGGGGGAGTTCCACCTGGTCAACGGCTTTCAGGTCGTTGGCGTGGAAGCAATGTCGGACTCGACCGAGAACGTTGTCATCGACTGGACGGTTGGGCGTCGCAATGGCCAGAATCGATTGACCATTGATCTGGCGAATCAACTGACGGTCCGCGAACCGGTCGCGCTACGGGTGACTCTCGAAGCCCGCCCCGCGGCTACTGGTCAGCAACAGTTGACTCTTCCCGTTCTCATCCCGGTCTCGGGCCGCATCCGACAGTTTCTGCTCTCCGAAAAGAATCTGCAGATTGTCAAAACAATTCCGGAGCAGACGGAAATCGCTCCGGCCACGGCCAGTTCCCTCGTAACGGCCTTGCGTAAGCGCGTCCCCGCCTCGGCCGGGTTGCAGTCTGGAGCGGAAGCTCGTCTGACCGACGTGACACCCGCGACACGGATCGTCGTGCAGCGGTCATCGTCCGAGAGTCCGGAGACCTTGCCGAACATCTCCGAACGTCGCACAGCCGAACGTTGCGAAGTGCAGACCCGTCTGACGTACCAGGAAGACCGCATCGTCGCCCGATACCGAATCGAAATACCCCCGGTGATCCGCGAACAGGTCTCCTCCCTGTCATGGAAGATGAGCGTCCCCGGAACACAGCCGATGTGGAAACGCCCGCCCGCGAAGCCGACATCTGTTGCCACCGCGGGATCGACGGCGATGCTCTACACGAATACGGATGAGGCGAGTCAACAGCGGTGGACAAGTAATTGGGAGATGGCGGCTGAGGGCGGCTCGTTGATTTATGAAGCTACACTGGTCTGGCCGGACTCAGAGAGCTCAACGCTGCCTGTGCCTGTCGTGGCGACGGACGCGGCCTGGCAGGGACAGATCGAGTCGGCCGATCCGGAGCTCATCGAGTTCCGAACGCCGGCTGACCCCGACGCGGTTGTGTCCGCTCCTTTCGAGTACGGCCCGACATCATCACCACCCGAGTTGACCGTCCGTCGGAGAACAGAGGGAGAAGAGGACGCCGCAGCGGCAAAGGCTTCGACCTGGCGATCGAGTGTCTACGCGTTGCGACAGTCGACGCCAGCACCCCGATTGCAGACTCAGATCGATCTGGTCGCATCAGATCGCTCTCTGGAAGCCTCGCATGCACGCTTCACGTTTTCCACGCCTGTAGACCTGCAGTCCGTCTGGCTGAACGACACCTGTATTGCGGTCGAAGAGGTCGTCACGGAGTTCGAACTTCCCGACTATGCCGAGCGAATCGAGCGGGTTCGGCTCACGTATCAATCTGCCGATGCGGACTCCATCATTCTGCCGCAGAGCGTCCTCGTGTCCGATGAGTTGGAAATCGTTCTGTGCGTTGACAAGGACTTCGAGGTCACGACGGCCGGTCCCGTCACCTACTGGCGGCACTTCAGCCCCTCGGATTCCTTCGGTCAGACGGGATCGCTGACGGAGCTCATTCGTCATCTGCTGAGCCGGGGAACTCATCAGGCAGTTTCCACGCAGATCAAGTCGCCGGCTGACCATCACGTTCCCCTTCTAGGAACCCGCCCCGAACTTTCATGGGGCTGGATCCTATGGACGTTCGTGATCGCTCTGGTTGCCTTCTACGTCGGCGTTGCGGTTGGCGTTGTTCCACAGAAACCTCTGCTCGCCGTCACTGCGATTGTCTTTCTGGCATTGGCCTTCGTCCCGCCGGGGAACTGGTCGCATTATGCCTATCCCATCCTTGCCGCACTGTTGCTCGTCGTTCAACTGGGACCCGCCGTCGAACAATGGCGACGGAAGCGGTTCTCCCAGATCAGTGCAGATGGAGAAGGGCGTCCGGCGATCAATCCGATGTGGAACCTCCTGACGGGACGTCTCGTGCTGCTGATCGCCCTTTTTGGCGGGATGAGCGCGGTCGGTCGTTCTCAGGAACCTGCGTCGCCGATGCCGGAGGCCAGTGTGGCGACAGAGGCCGCGACTTCGACCTCACGCCGTGAAGATGTCCTGATCCCGGTGAGTCCGACAAAGCTGTCCAACGACTTCCAGGGGTTATCGCTCGATCAGTTTCCGGCTGTGGTTTACGTGCGACGGGAAGTGGCCGATCGCCTTCGCGTGCAGACGCCGCCGAGGACTTCCGGAAACGACGTCGTTTTCCGCAGTTCGAGTTACCGACTCAGACCGGACGGACGCGGGCAGTATTCCCTGCAATGTGACTTTGAGATCATCGAGAAAGCTCCGGAGCCGTTGTCGCGATTTGTCCTGCCGATCAACAACATCAGCGGCATCTCGGCCCTTCGCGCGGAGGTCAATGGGCAGATCGTCAACATGACGCCTCTGCCGGAGAACAAAGGGCTGGAAATCCCCCTTTCGGGGATCGACCTTTCCACGCTCAATCTGACATCGCCGCCGGGCCCTGGCCGGAGTTTCGGGCGACAGTCGGCACCATTTCGGCGCTATGTGGTCAGAGTCGATGTTCTTCCTCAGCAGTCGAATGTGCTGGACGCCACGCAACTTTTGATGAATGTCCCCGCTGCGGCCCGATCCCAATTGATTGTGCCGGCAGAGCTGGCCCCGCTGGTCAGTGTGGATAACGGATGGACCAGCTCGGGATCGTCGCGGTTTCCTTCCGAAGAAACCCCCGAGTCCATCACCTGGACGCTCAGCCCATCGGATCAGCTGAGAATCAAACTCGACGAACCAGGTCTGACGCCGGGAACGGCCGAGAGATCCGGGCTGACCTTGAAAGACTCGACCGCGCTCGCGGAAGTTCAGCTCGATGTTGTCGAATACACCTGGCAACTGCATTTCGATATCCGCACCGCCGGCCGGCACGAGATTGAACTCCTCCTGCCGCGAGAACTGATTGTTCAGAACATCGTCGGAGCGGAATTACTCGGGATCAGTCTGGGAGTCGAGGAGGACGATCTGCAGCGAGCACGGCTGGAGCTCACTCCTTCCGCCGTCGGTTCAGCCGTTGTCGTTGTGCAGTTTGTCGCGCTCCCGGAATCGAGCAATGGCGACTACCTGCTGACATTGCCGCGTCTGCTGCCTGCGGATTCTTCCCGCACCACGCTGCTGGCGATTCAGACAACCGTCCCCGGCTACCGCGTGGCAGCGGAGATCAATGGAAGCTCCGCGAGCCGACTGACGGCGGAATCGTTCCAGGCAGTCTGGCGGGAGCCCGCCGTGCTCACACCGAACGTTCAATGCTTCCGCTTGACGGAGCCCCAACAGGTTCGTCTGGATCTGGATCGGATCCCCTCGGCTCTGTCGATTGATGCCGAACACACCGTGTCTGTCGAGCAAAAAGATGTGCGGCTCGACTCAACTTATACGGGTCGCTCCACTGGAGCGCCCCTGTGGCAGCTTGATCTGACGAACGACCTGGGCTGGGTGCCCACAGTCGTTACGGTTCGGGAAGGGACGCAGGTCATTACGACTCGCGTCCTGCGAGAAGGCCGACGTGTCCGAGTCTGCCTGGAACAGGAAGTGTCTGAACCTTTCCAGCTTTCGATTTCGTGGCAGAAACAGAGAAGCGTGCGAGCCACGAGGATTGACGTGACGCCTCCACGCGTGCTCAACACGACGTCCCAAACGGAGTCGGTTCGAGTTGTCAACGCGATTTCTCGCTATCAATGGGAGTTGATTTCTCCGCAGGTGTCCCAGGATGCACTGCCACAGCCGGCTCGGTCCGAGTCGAAAGCCGAGCAGCCGGAAAAGGCTCTGCCGGAATACACACTTCGTCGGACGATCATGGAGGAAGCCACGCCGACACCCCGTGAAGGTGAGTCTCAAACAGGCACCACTCCTTTTGGCGATTCTACGGGATCGGGAGACGCTAACGACGCCGACCAGACCGCCGCGACGATCGATCGCTCAATGCCGCTGACTCTTCTGGTCGATCACACGTTGTCGCTGCGAAATGACCAGATTCTGGGAGAGACGCTGATCGTGCGCCCCGCCGACGGCGAACAACAGAAGAACGAGCCGACGATCTTCCAGGTCGAACTTCCGGCTGGAGCGGAATGGATCGATCATCGGTCGAGTGACAATCTCTTCATCGATGACTCCATAGCGAACGTCGTCTCAGTTACCGATTCGGCGTCACTCGACGAAGTCACCTACGTGATCCTTCATTGGCGCAGTCCTCTTCAGTCCCGTTTCCTGGTTGACCAACGATTGGCTCTACCGCGCATTCCAGCCGCGACGCGAACGCAGTGGCGAGTCCTGCATCGAAGCAACTCGGTCGGCTCGGACAGAACGGCCGTCGCAGCCTGGGCGTCGTATCTTTCGGCCCTTCAGGCCATCGGACGCGATGCCGCCGCCGACCCGGCTACGAATCGCAACGCCAGTTTCGATGCCTCGGCCTTTCGCAATGAGAATCCTTCCCTGAACGAAGCCGCCCGAAGCGTTGAACAGCTCATGGCGGAATCCGAGACCGCTGTCGCGCGAGGATGGGAGCGGATCCGGGAGCAGTCGTGGCTGTCGCTTTCTTCGCACGACTATGCGAGCGTGATCGGTGAGGGAACAACTCTCGGCCCCGAGTCCGAAATCCGCCAGCAGCATCGCGAGAAGATCCCGCGCTGGGGACTCATCGTTCTGTCGCTGACATGGGGAGCCGGACTCCTCGGCTACTATGCACGAGAGAAGCCGCTGTTCAAACGACGGCATCTGCTCGTGCTGAGCCTGATGATGATTGGTTTGCTACTGGTCCTGCTTACCTCGGCCTAAAGCATTTTCATGCTTCTCCTGCAGTCGCATGGACGCCAATCCCCTGAGGTACTGACTTTGCTGTAGATAGGCGCTCAAGCTCTTGGATCGCATCTCATTATCGGCGGTCCACTCACGCCAGGGTAAAGTACATCGTCACTAGCGAAACGATTACACAGTAGACGGCAAAATACCGCAGACGATTGCGTCGCACGATTTTGAGCAGCATTTCGAGAGCGCCGATTCCGACGACAAACGAGACAGCCGCTCCAATCAGCAGGTAGACGTTGAGCCCCAGTCCTGCTTCGCTTTCCAGCATTTCTTTAGCATGCAGCAATGTCGCCCCGGCAATCGCCGGAATGGCGATCAGAAATGAAAAACGGGCAGCGTCTTCTCGGGAGATGCCGACCATCACGCCGCCGGCAATTGTCGATCCTGACCGAGAGATCCCCGGAACGATGGCGACCGCCTGAAAGCATCCGACCAGCAGAGCCTGCCACCACGTCGGTGTCTTGGGTTCGGGATTTTCAGCGATCGGGTCCTTGCTGCCGAGCCAGTCGCTCAGCGAAAGAAAGGTCGCGGTTACGAGGAGCCCCACTGCGGCGACTGCAGGTGTCGAGAACGCCATCTCCAGATGATCTTTCAGCGTGAACCCGACGACCACGATGGGGATGGTGGCCAGAATCACCGACAGGATCAGCGGGAAGTCCCGGATGTAGTTCCGCAGGTCGCGGCGGTAGACCACGAGAATGGAACCGAGCGTGCCGAGGTGCAGAGCGATGTTCATCGCCAGATCGTCCGTCGATGTCGCCGACGAGGAGTCAGGAAGTAAAGCGTTGACGATCACCAGGTGGCCGGACGAACTGATCGGCAGGAATTCGGCGATCCCCTGCACGATTCCGAGCAGGATCACCTGAAAGAGCTGTTCCACATCCATGTGTTCTTCTCCGTAGAGTCGGTCGCGGCGTTCCTCGCAGCGAGTCTGACTGAAGCCGTCTAGAGCGGATCGCTCTCCCGTTTGTCCGCGTCTGAGCGATTCGTCGCCGGAAACGCCGCCTGATCCCGGACGGGACTGTTATACCGTTAAAAAAACTACTCTAAAAGAGGCTGAGAGTTTCCAGCCAGCGGCCGAGTGCATCGAAATCATCAGCGGTCAATTCTTCGCCCGCTTCCATCGTCACGAAAGGAAGCCCGCGATTCTGCATGATGGCTTGCAGCTTCTGCAGCGTTTCCGCGTCGAGAACGTCTTTCCTGGGCAGCAACAGAGAGAACCGTTTGCCTGGCTCGTTGAACGGGATTTCAGTTCGGCTGGGCACGGTCGACGAGGCCAGTCCATGCAACCGGTCCCGATGATCCCAGGCGAACTGCCAGAGGAACGTCGGCTCAGCACCCGTAACAAACATCGCCGTCATTCCGGCGGCGATCTGGTATTCGTCTTCGACTTCATCCAGACACGTCTCCAGTGATAACGCATCATCGTCCGACCAGACTGCTCCGTCGACTGAGCGGGGCCGCAGCAGAATCAGCCCACGCGTCCGACAGATCCGCTTCCATTCGACCATCTCCTTCCCCGGCAGCGTCTCGCCTTTGCTCGACATCCACATCACAAGCCCGTACTGCCTGCCCGGCCGGTAGTCCTCAGGAACGTACAGGTCGTACTGCAGGTTCACACTGGCCACTTTCCGTTCCAGATCCCCCGTTTCGGGAGGATTGGCGAGGTTCTGCGGTGCTTCCGCCGTAAATGGGAGCGGAATTTCCGCCGGGATCGTGGCCAGAGGATTGCCGAGAGTTGCAGTCAACTCGAGTTGGTTTCCGTCGCGAGTGATCGTCAGGGGGATCTCCTCCCCAGCCGTGCGGACAGAAAGCAGCCGCGCCAGATCGGCGGCATCTGCGATGTCCTGTCCGTCGACGCTGATGATCCGGTCCTTTGCTTTCAATCCCGCCTGAGCAGCTGGTGTGTCAGCCAGAATATGCCGCACGGTGACGCCCGGGTCCGTGGAAATCGCCCGCTGTGGCAGCAATCCGAGTAGACCGTGCTGAAACGCTTCGAGTTCGGCTGCCAGTTCCAGCGAGACTTTCTGTTCTTCCTCGGCCCGTTTGATCGTCAGTGAGAGCGTATCGCCCGCGTACATCCGTCCGACAACCTGCCGCAATTGCGCGACTGTTTCGACCGGCTTCCCGGCTGCGGCAACGACCGTGTCTTTGGCTTCAATTCCAGCTTCTGACGCGGGAGAGTTGGGGCGGACTTCCTGGACGACCAGGTCGGTCATGAACGACGGCGTGGAAGCGAAGCTGATGCCGATCAGTCCGGGCCGCAGATCGTCCCCAGATTTCAGTCGATCCAGCGAGGCGTAGATGTCATGCATTGGCACCGCGAAGCCGATTCCGGAGTCGTACCAGTTCACGCCCCCGGTGCTGTGCGAACCGTCCTGAGAGAGTGGGGTGAGAACCCCGAATACCTGACCACGCAGATTGACGAGCGGGCCTCCGTAGTTCGCAGGAGAAACTTTCGCATCGGTCTGCAGCGCCTTGCCTTCCATCCGCCCAAGGGCACTGATGAGTCCCAGCGAGATGTTCGCCTGCACTTGATCGTACGTCCGGCCCAGCGCGAGCGCCCATTGTCCGACCTTGATTTCCTCTTCCGGAATCGCCTCGCCCGGGATCAGTCCGCTGGCCTCGACTTTAAGCAACGTGAGGTTCTTTAGACGATCGTGAGCAATGACCTGAGCGGGCAGCCGCTGATTCGTTTCAGCCAGTGTCGCCAGTACGGTCGCCGGATTCGCGGAGAAATTGAACGAACTGGTGATGATATAACCGTCTTCGGAAACGACCACACCTGTGGTTGGCCCGGTGCCGGTCAGCATTTCATCGACGACATCGGCTCCGCCGACGGTTTCAATGCGAACCAGCGACGGGCTGGCGGCGACAACCGCCTGCTTGATGACGCGTTCGGCATCGTTCCCGGGAAAGGGAGCCGCCAGCATCTCCCCGGCGAGGGCGAACATCCCGATCAGGAGCGGGAAAATCAGCCGGCTTCGGCGGATCGCGGGCGAATTCAGCATGACACAGTGCCTTCCGTGGGAAAGTCCGGGCCGAGAGAAGAAGGAAAAGAATCCTTCCGCTTCAATCGGCGGAAGTCTCGGAGTTCTCAGAGGATAGTGTCTGTCACTCGCCCCCGGGAAGTCAAGTTCGGCCCGTCGCGGCCCCGGTTTGTCGAGGACCGGCTCAAATCGAGACGGGAAGGACAGTTGCGACGTCACCGCAGAGGGACTCAGGGTTCCCGACGGGAAAGCCGGCCCGTATAATCTGCTGATCGCTGCGTTCCCGTCGCGGTCTTCCCGCTACGGGGCTGCAGCGGACCGACCGCCTGCCGCTTCATTCTTCACAGGATACGCTGTCCCCTTTCATTGCAGGAGACCCACTGACAATGACAGAATCGATCGAACCATCGACGATCGGCTGGAGAGAGTGCGTCGATCTCCCGGACTGGGGAATCGAAGGGATTGAAGCGAAGTCGGATACCGGAGCCCGTTCCTCGGCCATTGATGTCAAGAATCTCCGCTTCGAAGGCGATGATACGGTGACCTTCGAAGTTGCCCTGTCCCGCACCGATCGCAGTCGCACTCGACCGGTCCACGCGAAGGTGAAACGGCGAACGGTCGTCAAATCGAGCAACGGCCATGTCAGCGATCGCATCGTGGTCGAAACAACGCTTCAGGTCGGGCGTGTGGTTAAGACAATCGATGTCAGTCTCGTCTGTCGCAAACGCATGCAATGCCGCATGCTCATCGGACGAACCGCGCTGCAGGAACATTTCGTGGTCGATTCCAGCAAGACTTATCTGCTGACCGAATCCAAATCGAAGCCACGTCGCAAGAAGAGCAAAACGAAGCGGAAGAAGATCAAACGCGATGTCGACCGCTCGGAAGACGCCGCCGCGGCGAACTGAGAGCCGGCTTGCTTCAAACTCGTCCGGTCAGCAGGAACAGCCCAAGCATCAGCAGCCAGATCACGTCCAGAAACCGCCAGTAGACCGCGGCGAGACGCACCCCGTTGTTGAATTCGTGATCGTACCGGCCGCGATAACCCTGCACCGTCACGTAGAACAGTGCGCACAGCCCGGCGATGAAATGCGCCACGTGGAGGAAGACCATCAGAAAGATCGCGGCGGCTGATCGCACGCCCCCCTGCTGTTGCCAGTGCTGTTCGAGCAGGTCTCCCATGCCCCAGGCCTGCAGCAGACAGAATACGCAAGCCAGCACGAGGGAGCTCGTGAGATAAATCCGAAAGGCCTGCTGCCGCTCGCGACGAATCGCCCGGTAGGCGCGGAAAAGCAGATGGCTTCCCGTGAGGAGCAGGACCGTATTGACCAGCAGCAGCGGCGGCAGGTCAAACTGGAGCGGCGGTTCGTCGGTCACAATGTACCGCGTCAGGTAGGCGATGAACGCGGCGACAAAGAAAATCGTGATCGACCCAATCAAGCCATAAACAAGATAGGTCGTCTTTGCAAATTCGGGATAAACCCGAGTTCTCATGGCCGAAACGTCTCTCTGGTCATCACCGGACCGCAATCAGAGCCTTGTGTCAGCTGGCCTGTTCGGTCTGCCCGTATTCGTACTCTTCAATGCGGTGCTGGTACTGATCGGTGTCGGAAATCGCGAACCCGAGGAACAGTGCGACGAAGACCAGCGAGAACACGAACAGAATTGCGTTCAGTGGCTTGTCGTAAATCATGTGCATGAAGAACAGCACGACGAGCGCGCCTTTCACCGTGGCGATGGACAGGGCCACGATGATATCGAATCCCGGCGGAATCAACGGGTTGCCGGCAACCACGACCGTCACGACGGTAAGCACGATCAACGCCACGAACACGCCCAGCAGAATCGCCGGCGGCATGACGTGGGAGAAACCGTGACCATGATCCTCATGATGTTCGGACATTGAACGAAACTCTCTCAACAGCAGTTATGAAAGACAATACAGGAGAACGCGAACGGATCAGTGTCCGATGAGGTACAGCAGCGGGAACAGGTAGATCCAGATCAGGTCGACGATGTGCCAGTACAGCCCGACGAAGTCGACCGGTCCGAAGTAATCCGGCCGGAAATGCTTCTCAACCGCCCGAACCATCAGCCACGAAATCGCGATCATCCCGCAGAGAATGTGGAAGGCGTGCAGTCCGGTCATGAAGTAATAGATGCTGAAGAAGATGTTCGCATTCCGCGGAGCATCGTGATCAGACTTGTCATCAACCGTCGGCCCAGCCGAGGTCATGTCTCCGAGAACGGGGTCCATGGCTTCGCCGGCGATCGTTTCCTGCTTCGACTCGGCGATCGCGGCGGCGGTGTCAATCTCTTTGGCTTCCGACTCCAGCTGATCGTGTTCGTGGCCGTGGCCCGGATCAGCGCCTTCCTTCACAGTCAGACCATGCTCGCCATGTTCTGTGCCCTCATGCTCAGCGTCGTGAGCCGCGTGGGCTTCTCCGTGATCTCCCGCGTGCTGAGCGTGGTGGATCGCGATACTGACCTGAATTCCGATGATGATCGCCACGATGGAAATGGCAAACGAGGCCGCCACTGTTAACGTCGGCCGCGATTTCACCCCGAAGCCAATGCCTGCGAGAATCACCGGGATCGCCAGTGCGAACACCCAGTACTTGGTGATCGTTCCCAGGGAGCTCATGACCCGATCTTCGAACTCGGCTTCCGGGAGTGGATCCCCCACCTTGAAGACCTGGGCGTCGGCTTTCCCAAGGTCTTCGGAAGAGGCGAACGCTCCGGCCCAGAGGAGCCGTTTGTGAGCTTTTTCCGTGTATTCGAAGGTTTTGACGCCAAGGAACAGAGCCGCACAGAACAGCGTGATCCCCAGCAGGATGACCAGACCTTTGTTCTGCCCCAACTGGGCACAACGGACACCCCAGGCCATCGTGAGACTACTGAAGATCAGCACGATCGTATTCATCCCGCCCAGGTACTTGTCGAGGTACTGCGAGGCGTAGATGAAGACTTCCGGATGATTCGCCCGGTACACGGCATAGGCACAGAAAAGTCCGCTGAAGAACAGGACTTCCGTCACCAGAAACAGCCACATCCCCAACTTGCCGGAGTCGAACTGCTGCTCGGCGTTGTCGAAGTGGTGCGCACTGAAGGGCTTATGATGCCAGTCATCGTGACCGTGATCGGTCTGGTGCTCGTCGTGAGGGTCCACGGCTGTCGCCATCGGCTGACCTTTTTTCTGTCTGTCGCAAACGGGCTGACCGCGACAAGGGGCGGTCAGCTGACTCGGGAATAAACGGTTTTAAGTGATTACGCTCGTCGTCAATCAGGCGTGAGCAGGCTGTTCGGTTTCGTCCGGTACAATCGGAACATCGCCACGACGGACGAAGCTTTCGGTATCCGGATCCCAGACCACGGACTGCATATCGTACGGGTTGCCGACAGTCGGCGTCTTTTCGAAGTTAGCCAGCGGCGGCGGCGAAGAACACTGCCATTCCAGCGTGGCGGCTCCCCACGGGTTGGCCGGGGCCTTACGTCCCTTGAACAGCGAGACAATCAGAACCACAGCCGCCAGGAGCAGACCAAAGCCGAGCAGGAAGGCCCCAATCGTTGAAAGGACGTGGTAGACCTGGAACTCGGGCAAATAGTTGTAGTACCGGCGAGGCATCCCGCGGGATCCCATTACGAACTGCGGGAAGAAGGTCAGGTTGAAGGCGACGAAGACAATCAGAGCCGAGATCTGTCCCCAGAACTCGTTGTACATCTTGCCGGTCATCTTCGGCCACCAGTAGAACAGTCCGCCGACGAAGGCCACCAGCGTTCCGCCCATCATCACGTAGTGGAAGTGAGCCACCACGAAGTAGGTGTCGTGAAGGTGAATATCGGTCGCCAGAGCTCCCAGGAACAGACCGGTCAGACCACCAATCGTGAACAGGAACAGGAACGACAGGGCGTAGCACATCGGCGTCGCCAGAACGATCGAACCCTTGTACATCGTTGCCAGCCAGTTGAAGACCTTAATGGCCGACGGAATAGACACGCTGAAGGTTAGAGCTGAGAAGACGATCGTGATCATCTCCGACTGGCCGCTGGCAAACATGTGGTGTCCCCACACGAGGAAGCCGAGCAGAGCGATCGCCATACTACTGAAGGCGATGAAGCGGTATCCGAAGATCGCCTTGCGGCTGAAAGTCGAAATCAGTTCGCTAATGATTCCCATCCCCGGCAGAATCATGATGTACACAGCCGGGTGCGAGTAGAACCAGAAGAAGTGCTGGTACAGAACCGGGTCGCCGCCCAGCTTCGGATCGAAGATCCCCAGACCGAACATCCGTTCGGCCGCCAGCAGCAGCAGGGTAATTCCCAGCACTGGCGTGGCCAGCACCTGAATGATGGCGGTGGCATACAGCGACCACAGGAACAGCGGCATGCGGAACCAGGTCATTCCCGGAGGACGCATCGTGTGAATCGTCACGATGAAATTCAGACCGGTGAAGATCGAACTGAACCCGAGAATGAAAGCCCCCAGCGTCGCCAGAACCACGTTGGTTTGCGACGTATTCGTCGAGTACGGCGTGTAGAACGTCCAACCGGTATCGAGTCCGGTCGTGAGCAGTGCTCCGACGAAGAAGATGGCCCCGAACACCCACAGGTAGAAACTGCAGAGGTTCATTCGCGGGAAGGCGACGTCCTTCGCTCCGAGCATGACCGGCAGAATAAAGTTGCCGAGCGCTCCCGGAATACTGGGAATGATGAACAGGAAGACCATGATCGCACCATGCAGCGTGAACAGCTGATTGTAGGTGTCATGGTTCACGAAGCCCGGCGCTCCCGACAGGTGTTCGGCTCGCAACAGCAGGGCCAGAAAACCGCCGATGAACATCGCCGTCATCGTCCCGATGAGATACATCAGACCGATTCGTTTGTGATCCAGCGTCAACGCCCAGGACAGGAAGCCCTTGCTGGCGGTGAGGTAGTTATCCGCAGACGAATGAGAATCTGAATGAGCGGGCATAACGTGAGAAGTCATGCGCTTGCTCCTTGCGTACTAGAGAGTCAATAAAAATCTGATCGTTGAGAAACCCGTCCGCAGGCGAATTACTGAATCGACTTGATATAGGCAATCACGGCGTCGATCCACTCGTCCTTCATACTGCCCTTGAAGCTCGGCATTTTGGGATCGTATCCCTGCCGGATCTTGGCGTTGGGTTCGAGGATCGATTCGCGAATGTAGTTTTCATCCATCAGCACAGAACCATCGCGGGTCTGCACCTGTTGTCCGAAGTGACCTTTGAACGACGGTCCAACCTTGTTGCTGCCGTCGATCGAGTGACA
Source organism: Rubinisphaera margarita (assembly GCF_022267515.1). Classification (NCBI taxonomy): domain Bacteria; kingdom Pseudomonadati; phylum Planctomycetota; class Planctomycetia; order Planctomycetales; family Planctomycetaceae; genus Rubinisphaera; species Rubinisphaera margarita. The sequence continues at coordinate 631,028 of NZ_JAKFGB010000014.1, forward strand.
CTGCAGACAGCCGAACATCCCGATGACCTTTTCCCCGGCCTGTTCCAGAGGAATTCGGCCCCCTTCGAGCGGGTCGGAAGCAACTTCCAGCCACTTGTCGAAGGTCTGAGGAACTTCGTCGGTTACGTTGGCTTCGTCGGTCGCGTGAACCACGACCTTCGTAATCATATCAGAGTGCTTTTGACCGCAGTACTCCGTACAGAACAGTTCGAACTTTCCGACTTCTTTTGCTTCGAACCAGAGTCCCGAATAACGGCCAGGAACAACATCCTGCTTCACCCGGAAGACGGGGACGAACAGGCTGTGGATCACGTCCTTGGATTGCATGATGAGCCTGACTGGTGTTCCGACCGGCACGTGAAGTTCGGCGTCAACCGCTCCCGTCCCGTACTTGAACTGCCACGACCACATCTGGGCGGTTACGTTGATGTCGTAGGTTTCCGCCGGAGGGCTCCGCATGTCGACATACCCGGTGAAACCCCACCAGAAGATGCCGAGAACCAGAATCCCCGGAACGACCGACCAGGTGACTTCCAGCGGCGTGTTATGAGACGGACTTTTCTCCGGCTCCTGACCTTCCACGCGGCGATACTTCACCACGAAGTAGCACATCATCGCGACGATGATCACGAAGAAGAACGTCGAGAGCCAGAAGATGAAGTAATAAATCGCATCGACGTTGGCAGCAAAGGTCGATTGCTGCGAGGGAAACGGGTCGAGCAGATTCCGGAATGTTTCCATGGTCAGTCAGTTACCGTAACGAGGTAAAAAATCGTGTTGATTGTCTTCAGGTGGCCGAGATGCCGGGAGCACCGAGCCGTTGTTCTTCGCGACGTGCCTCGCGAGCCGCCCGGCTGCGGGCGACGCGATGACAGGCCCAGAAAATCAGGCCAAGTCCCATGATGCCGAGTCCACCGCCCACCTTCATAATGTTGCGGGCGACCGGAGCATAACGTCCTTCTTCGGCATCGTAGTGAAAGCAGATCAGCAGGAACCGGTCGAACGCGTTGCCAATCTTGCCTTCGCTGGCTTCCACGAGGGAGAGCCGTAATGTCTTTTGCGGGAATTCAATCCCGTAGTGATATCGGGAAATGCGACCGTCCGGCGTGCACATGCAGAACACCGCCGGATGGGAGTATTCCTTCTTCTTCGGCAGGTAAACGTACTCAATGCCCAGGGCATTCGAGAGTCGCCCGATCGAGGCTTCTGGTCCCGTGAGGAAATGCCAGCCAGCGGGATCGGCTGTTGATCCGTAGGATTCCAGATACTTCTGCTTCGTCGCCCGGGCCTGTTCCGGCTTTTCGTTGGGATCGAGACTGACCGAAACAATCCGGTAATCCTTGCCCGCGACCAGATCGACTTCTTTCAGAGAGTTGATCATCCCGTTGAGCTGCAGAACGCAGAGCATCGGGCAATTGGAGTAATTCATTGACAGGACCACGGGGATGTCGCCCTGAAAACATTCCTCGAGTCGGATCGCCCGCCCCGCATCATCGACGAACTGCAGGTCGAGAGGGAGCTTATCGTCAAGATGTTCGACGACGGCCGTCTCGGTCAGAGCTGCCGGCATGAACTGGCTTCGTGGATCCTGCGCAGCGCAGTCTGCGGCAACGGCAGCGAACATCACGCTGACGGCAAGCAGTCCAGGCAGGGCAGGGAAGCAGTTCATGGGAAATCTTATGGTTCTGTTCTTCGTGTTCAGGATTCAGACGGAGGATTGGCCGAGTCGCTGCCCGAGGACTGCGAGCTCTTCATCTCCTCCAGGACTTCGCTCATGGCCTTTTCGATCGGAACCGAGACCGTTCCTTTTTCTCGATCGACCCATGAGTAGGTGTTCAATTCGGTCTGCTGCTCGTCCATCATCTCGTTGGTGAGAACGAGCGGAGCGTCGACGACCTTCTTCTGATGCTCCATGGCCTGGAACTGGTAGTACAACACCTGTGCGGCGACGATGATCACGAAAGTGAGAGCCGCTGAAACGATCCCCACGAGAGTGATCGTGCCGGTATGTAAGTCATCGTAACGAGCCATGGTCGCATCCGTTGTTAGTAATTGCCTCGAATCGGTTGACGAACGCCGTTGGAAAATCGACGTCGCAAGTCGGCTGCAATTGTTCTGATCTGCTGATCGGGGTTTCCTCAGGCAGCCCGGTCATTCTTCATTATGACGGACTCTGACGGTTCAACCAGAGGATCACCCTTCCATCGCGGCGATTCGCCGCACGTTTGCCCGCTGAATCAGCCGCCAGCGGTTACGGCTTAAATGTTGTGGAACGCCAGCGATTCCTGCAGGCGAGGATCTTTGACCGCCAGCAGATTGAAGTCTGCCGACAGTTTCACCATGCCGAAGGTGAACAGTCCCACCACGCCCAGAAGACAGAAGACGTCGATCAATCCAAAGGCCGGCGTCTCGGGAGAGACTTCCGGAATAATCAGCCAGTACAGGTCGATCCAGCACATTACGAGCAGGAACACGGCCCACCAGGTCAGCTGAACCGGATTCCGCTTCACCGTCCGGGACATCAGCCCGAGGAATGGAATCACGAAGTGACCAATGATGAGAGCCATTGAGATGACTTCCCAGCCATTCTCCTGCCGACGCATGTACCAGATCGTTTCTTCCGGGATGTTCGCGTACCAGTACAACAGATACTGCGAGAACGCGATGTAGGCCCAGAAGCAGTTGAATCCGAACAGCAGCTTGCCGATATCGTGGCGATGCTCGGCATTCACGGTTTGTGTCAGGACGCCGTTGCGATTGGCCATGAAGACCATGATGGCCAGCGTGGCGTAGAAGGCGACGTTGGCGTTGGCGAAGTAATAGACGCCAATGATCGTGCTGAACCATCGCGGGTCGAGCGACATGATCCAGTCGATCGAAGCGAAGGTCAGCGAGAGTGCGAACAGGATCAGGCTCACTGCGGCGTAGCGTTCCATCTTCAGACTTAACTGGATATCGCCGGTCTTGTCCTGGCGAGCCGAGGTCATCAGGTAAAAGCGGGCACACAGAATCCAGAAGGCGAAGTAGGCCACCGCACGGATCGTGAACCAGGTCGGGTTGAGGTAGATCTGCTTGTGGTTCAGCAGCGGGTCGTGGGAAGCGACTTCCGGGTTATTCCACAGGAACAGCGTGTCGCTGCCCGAGATCACCAGGAACAGAATCGGCAGGAACATGACGACCAGAGGCACGAAGCCGTTGGTGAGAATCTCAGCCAACCGGCGGACGACCGCACTCCAGCCTGCTCGCGTGATGTGCTGAATCAGCACAAAGAACAGCGCTCCCAGCGAGATGCTCAGGGCGAACGTGAAGTTGTGCAGATAGCTGAACTGCAGGCGTGTCCAGTTGCCGGAAAACGCGGCGATGATGACAGCCAGCAGCAGTCCTGCCACGCCGGCGTACAATGCCAGCGTGCCCAGTTGACCGGAATTCTGCTCGAGCGTTCCGGGCTCTTCAACAGGAAGTGTGTGTCCGTGGTGTGCCATGTTGGTATCAGTCGTCGAAAAAGAGAATCGCTGACTCGAGTGCTTCTTCCAAGCCTCATGTATGGGGAACGGCTTCGATCATCCGCTCCGCCGTCGCTCGTTGCAGCTTCTTTAACCTGTAATGTTGTCTAAGGGCGATCCGTCGCGATCAGTTGGCTTCCGCCTGGAGTCGCTGCTGCTCTTCAGCAGGCAGTTGATCAATCGTTGCCGAACCGGCTCGCTGGAGAGCCCGGACATACAGCACGATCGCCCAGCGGTCCTGAATCGGAATCTGTGAGGCATAACCCGGCATCTTGCGGACACCGTGGGTGATGGTGTTGAATAGTTGGCCGACGTCCTGATTCCGGATCGGCTCGTCGTATAGAGTGATCGGTTTGATCCAGGTGCCGATGCCCGGCGAACCGGCCTGCAGCTCCATCGCCCGGCGGGAAACCAGTCCGTCTCCCTTGCCAGTCATGCCGTGACAGACCGCACAGTAGATGTTGTAACGGGCCTGGCCGCGAGCCATCAGATCTTCCGTCGGCTCCACGGGAAGTTCGGTCACCCAGGGAACGGTCGTCAGATTGAACGTCGTTCCATCCGGATTCTTGGCGTTCGGAAGCAGCATGCTGCGATCGACGTTCTCGGCCTGTTCCGGCTGAAGGCCTTCGGAATAAGCGACGTCTTCATAGAAGTCACCCCGAGCCAGCGTGCCGGCGATCACCGGTCGCATGGTGCGGCCGTCGGCGAAGACCGGCGAGGCCTTCTGTGTCTTGGCCTTCGGCTGGAAGTCCATGTCGGTCAGAATCTCGATGCGGGGCACATCCGAAGGCATGGCTCGCATGCGGGCGATCAACACCAGCGGAATCAGTCCGATCACGAGCAGGAACACGGCCAGAGGAGCCAGCAGCTTCGGCAGCGCGGCATTCTCGTGCGGTTCCATACACGGGGTGACAGACACGGGATTCAGCGAGGTCAGAAACGATTTCGTGTCGGCTTCGTGGAACTTCGGATCTTCCGATTCGATGCCCAGGAAGAAACCGTTCGTGGTCACCTTCTGGAACGGATCGACCAGGAAGATGCGGTTGTAAAGCCGCGGCAGATTGTTCAACGCCAGCATGCCGATCAAGGCACCGAAAGCCGAGAAGAGCACGGTCAGTTCGAATGTCACCGGCATATCAGCAGGAATGCTGAAGAACGGCTTGTTACTGATGATGTACTTGTAGTCCCAGGCGTTCGTGAGGAACTGCAGCGCCAGAGCGGTGGTGGCTCCCACGGCGGCACAGCCGAGCACGATAAACGGCAGCCGCGTCGGCTTCACGCCCATGGCGTCATCGATGCCGTGCACCGGAAACGGTGTGTAGCAGTCGAAGCTCTTGAAGCCGGCGTCGCGCGTCTTTTCGGCGGCGTGCATCAGCGAAGGAACATCGTCGAACTGAGCCACGTAGCCTGCGAGCGTCGGCTCGGGCGAAGCCTGAGGTTCGGCTGCGGTTTGATGTTCAACGTCTGTTGACATAGGGACCTCTTAGGTATCTACAGGGGAGAGTTCGTGACTCTCGCTTCGGTATGAAGGATCTCGTTGTTCTGTGTGGGTCTCAGCTGCTGCTTAGATCTCGGCCGTCTTCGGGTCCGGATCACGATGCTGGGCGTCCGGCATAATGCTCTTCACTTCGGCCATGGCGACCACCGGCAGGAACCGGCAGAACAGCAGGAACAGTGTGGAAAACAGACCGAAGCTCCCGATGAGCATCAGGACGTCGATCGGTGTCGGAGTGAAGTACCCCCAGCTCGACGGCAGGAAGTCGCGGCTCAGCGAGGTCACCGTGATCACGAATCGTTCGAACCACATCCCGATGTTCACGAAGATGCAAATGATGACCATGAAGATCGGATTGGTTCGGCACCATTTGATCCAGAAGAACTGCGGGCTGATCACGTTGCAGGAAACCATCGTCCAGTAAGCCCACCAGTACGGCCCGAAGGCACGGTTGACGAAGGCGAACTGTTCGTAGGGATTACCGCCGTACCAGGCGATGAAGAACTCCATCGCGTAGGCGTATCCGACGATCGTTCCGGTCGCCAGAATGATCTTGCACATGTTCTCCAGGTGCCGCGGCGTGATGATGTCTTCCAGGCCACACAGCTTACGAGCCGGCACGAGCAGCGTGACCACCATGGCGAAGCCACTGAAGATGGCCCCGGCGACGAAGTACGGCGGGAAGATCGTGGTGTGCCAGCCAGGCAGCTGCGAAACGGCGAAGTCGAACGACACGATGGTATGCACGGAAAGCACCAGCGGGGTCGCCAGGGCGGCCAGCAGCAGGTAAGCCTTCTCGTAGCGGCTCCAGGCGCGAGCCGAACCGGTCCAGCCGAGGGAGAGCACGCCGTACACGATCTGGCGAACGCGGCTCGTGGCCCGATCGCGGAAGGTTGCGAGATCGGGAATCATCCCCATGTACCAGAAGAGCAGTGACACGGTCGCGTACGTCGAAACGGCGAACACGTCCCACAGCAGTGGACTACGGAACTGCGGCCAGAGCAGCATGGTGTTCGGCAGCGGGAACAGGAAGTAAGCGAACCAGACACGACCGATGTGAATCCCGGGGAACAGACCGGCACAGATGACGGCAAAGATCGTCATGGCCTCAGCCGCCCGGTTAATTCCCGTTCGCCAGTTCTGACGGAACAGGAATAGAATCGCGGAAATCAGCGTACCGGCGTGACCGATACCGACCCAGAACACAAAGTTCACGATCGGCCAGCCCCAGAAGACTGGAGACATGTTTCCCCAGACCCCGACCCCGTTCAGCAGCAGATGCACAATGCACATCTTGAGGATGATCAACCAGACGATCGAAATCCCCAGCGCGACGAAATACATCGGCGGGACCTTCGGCTTCTCGGCCAGTACGCAAACCTGGTCGGTCACCGTCTGGTAGTTGTTATCGCCGGTGACAAGCGGAGCCCGCTGTCCCGGGATTTCCTTTGTATTGTCGTAAGAACCGAGGGAAATCGAAGCCATAGTTCAACTCAACCAGGTCTAAGTAAAAGTACGTTCTGTCTGCCTGTGATTATTCGGTGGTGCCAACCGGAGTGGACGTTCCAGCGGGAGTCGAAGTCCCTGCCGGTGTCGAAGTTCCGGTCGGAGTGCTGTGTCCCGGATCGGCGGCATGATGATCTGCCTTGCCGTGAGCGTCATGACCATGGGCATCGTGACCGTGATCGTCATGACCATGCTCGGCTTCATGATGCGTGCCGTGCTCGTCGCCGTGTTCGGCATGTTCTTCGTCGTGACCATGCTCACCCGGCTGCAGGTAGTAACCGTCCTTCAGAGACGGATGCGGGTTCCGAATCCGGGCCAGATACTGCGTCCGTGGCTTCGTATTCAGTTCCGCCAGCATGCCGTAAGTTCGCGGGTTGGCGTGGTTGATCGCGACCTGGCTCTTGTCGTCCTGAATGTTGCCGAACACGATCGCGTTCGTCGGGCAGGCTTCCTGACAGGCGGTTTCGATTTCTCCATCGCGAACCAGACGCCGCTCGTTTTTGGCGACGATCTTCGTGTTCTGAATTCGCTGCACGCAGTAGGTACACTTCTCCATGACCCCGCGGCTGCGAATCGTCACTTCCGGATTCATCACCAGCTGAACCAGCTGCTTCTGCTCTTCCATCAACGGCAGAGCGTTGCTGTAGTAGTTGAAGCGACGAACCTTGTATGGACAGTTGTTGGCACAGTACCGCGTTCCGATACAGCGGTTGTACGCCATATCGTTCAGGCCTTCGTGGCTGTGAACCGTGGCGGCGACCGGGCAGACCTGTTCGCACGGAGCGTTTTCACACTGCATGCAGAGCACGGGCTGTGTCGAGATGCCGACGTTCTCCGGCTGATCGGGATCGCCAACGAAGTAGCGGTCGATGCGGATCCAGTGCATCTCGCGGTTGCGGGCAACCTGATCCTTACCGACGACCGGCACGTTGTTCTCGGCCTGACAGGAGACCGTACACGCATTACAGCCGACGCAGCGGGCGAGATCGATGCTCATGCCCCACTGATAGTCGCCGGTCCAATCGCGTTCTTCCCACAGCGATTCGATTCGCGGCGGCATGTGCACGCGATGCGTCGCGAACGACGGATGTTCTTCGTATTCCTCTTTGGTGCCTTCGCGGACCAGAGCTCCGACTCGCTTGCCGATTTCGTTCATCCCGGCAACATCGATTGCCCAGTGCGACTGAGTCGTCGCCAGCGGATAGTTCGCACCGACTGGCGTCACCTTCACGCTATTGTCGTAGCCCATCGCACCGAGAGCCATCACATCGTAGGTGCTGCTGCCGACGGTCGGAACATCGTCCTGAGCACATCCCCCGACATGTCCGGCCAGCGTGCGGCCGTAACCGATGCAGACGCCGTAGGTGTTGTCGGCAATGCCCGGCATCTGGAAGATCGGGACGGTCATCTTGTAGTCGCCACGAGCGATCGTAACCTGATCGCCATCCTTGAGCCCCTGCTTCTTCGCAGTATTCGGGCTGATAATGGCAACGTTGTCCCATGTCACTTTGGTCAGCGGCTTCGGCGTTTCCTGCAACCAGGCGTTGTTGGCATAGCGACCGTCGTAAACGGTGTCATCCGGGAGATAAACGACTTCGGCAGCCGGTGCATCCCCTTCAGCGGACGCGGAGCCGATCGAGTCGAACCAACCCGCCAGACGCCCTTCGAGATCGCCGCTCACTTGTGGAGACGAAACGGCGGCCAGCGCGGAGTCCCTCAGGAAGCCATCGTGAACGGCCCGTTCCCAATTTCGTCCGCTGGTGCCCGGCACGAGCGTTTCAATCGTCTGACGGACAATTGCCTGTCCATCCTTCACCGACTGGTTGAGCAGCAGGGCGAGGAATTCGATCTGCGAACGACCGTGGTGCAGCGGCTGAATGAGCGGCTGCTGGATACCGACCGTGCCGTCCCAGCTGCGGCCATCGCCCCAGGCTTCCAGGTCATGAGTTTCGGGCACATACCAGGTGCAGAGTTCCGAAGTTTCGTCGTCGTATTCACCCAGACGAATCGAAGTCGGCACCTTGGCGATCAACTCGTCCAGGCCGAGCTCAGCCGGGGCGTTGTAGGCCGGGTTTCCGCCGAGAACGATCAGCGTTTTAACGGTTCCGGCTTTGAGGTCATCGACCAGTGTCCGCAGGCCCTCGATATGAGTCGGCCGATCGGAGCCTGGTGCGGAGACAGCCGTGACTGTCTGGCCGAGATTGCCAAGCAGGCTGTTGAGCTGCAGGCAGGCGGCGTGAACTTCCGCAGGCTGACGCGGGCCAGCCACAATCAGGGAGCGGCCGCGATGTGAGGTTAAGTCGTCGACGATGGCATTGAGAAACGCCTGCTTCGGATCGTTCTCGCCAGCGGCGGGAGTTTCGGTAGCACCGCCGAGCGCACCCTGCAGACGATCCCGCAGTTCCGCCACGAACGCACCAATCTGGGAGGTGGCCAGCGGGAAACGATGATCGGCTACCATGCCGAGCGAGGAGTAGCAGCTTTCGACGGCGTAGACGCGGTTCATCTCGCCATCTTCAGGAACGCGACGGTTCGCCCACTCTTTGGAATGGCGGAGCGCTTCAGGATGGAAGTCGAGCAGATCGGAATCGAGTCCGACGATGACGTCTGCGTTCTCCAGCTGATAGCGGGTGCGGAGCCGGCTGCCGAGGGCCATTTCGGCTCCGAGCAACTCGTTGTCTCGAGAGAGAGGCTCGTATTCGATCCACTGCGCGGTCGGCAATGCCTGCTGGAACTCTTCCTTCAGACGCAGACGCGACGGGGAAGAACTGGCGGACGCGAGCACGCGGACATCAGCTCCGCCGTTGCCCTGGACGTTCGAGAGCCAGCCTGCTGAGAACTTCTCGAACTGCTGCCACGTGCGCGCCTGACGACCCGACTTGGTCTTCTCACGCAGCACAGCGACATCGTTCGGGTTGTATAGATTGTTGTGGCCGCCCGTTTCCACGTCCCGCGCGATGCGATCCGGGTCATAAAGGCCAAGGACGCTTCCCTGGGTCAGACCATCGGTTCCGGCAAAGCCCTGCGGATGCTCGCGATTGACGTCGAGCTTGATGGGGCGTCCATCGATCGAGGTCGCCAGCACACCAATTGCAACGCCGGAACGCTCGAGCAGTGTCGCGTACTTCACCGGCACGCCGGGAATGCGGTTCGCGGGCCGCTGCACGTAGGTGAGGATCTTCTCGTCTTCCCAACGACAGCCGGCAACGCCAGCCAGCGTGAGCGAAGCCCCCATCACCTGCAGCCAGCGACGACGGGACACGCCTTCCGGAATAACCGAAGCCGCTTCCGGAAACTCCCGGTGCAGATACTCGTGAAAGGCCGGTTGCTCGTAATACTCTTCCAGACTACGCCAGTATTTTGCCATGGATCTCAGGATCTTGATTGAATTAAACGTTACCGAACCAACCCAGCCAGCCCGCAATTAGCGGTGGCAGGTCGAACAGTTCTCCTGCGGGTGAATTCGCAGGCTTTCGGCGACTTCCTGACCGATGTTTTCCTGCCCCGGACCCGGCTCCCAGGCCAGATTAGTGACTTCATCCACGGGTCGCAGACTCGGCGTCGGATTGCGGTGACACTTCAGACAGAAGCCCATCGCAAGCGTGGCTTTCTGCTCGACAACTTCCATGCGATCGACACGGCCGTGGCACGATACACAACTCACCCCACGAGTGACGTGGGCACTGTGATTGAAGTACGCATAGTCCGGCAGGTCGTGAACTTTTCGCCAGACGACTGACTGGCCAGTAGCCGCCGACTCGCGAATCGGCTGCAGTTTGAGGCTGTTCACGTGGATTGCGACCGTGGGCGACTGCCCGTTCTGGTCGACGCCCTGGTGGCAGTTCAGACATGTCCCCACGGGAGGAATCGCCGCATGGGCGGCCACTTCAACCGTGTTGTGACAGTAGCGGCAATCCATCTTCAGCCGACCGGCATGCAGTGCGTGACTGAATGGAACGGGCTGCTCGGGACGATAGCCGACATCCGAGGTCGCCGGGTGGACGGCGTAGGCGAACAGACCCGTATAGTAGAGAGCCCCGATCCCCAGAAACCCGACCACGGCCGGCAATAACGGGTTAATCCAGGCTGGAAAGTGAAATCGACTCATTTAATCACCAGGCTGTGCAGAGACTCCGAAAACGGAAACTGAGTACCGGGTCCGCAGGACAGCGGACGGCAGTTCGGAAAGACCTGCGGAGTTAAACGTGGAAACTCCCCTCCGAGAAGTACGGGGCATGATAGTGACTTACCCTGAAAATGGAACCGCGACCGCTAGTCGCATCGCGTGACAAATTGCCGCAGAAATCGCGCACCGTTGCAGGAGTTTTCGACATTGCTCTCGACGCGTCTGCTCCCTGTTTTCTCGAAGAAAACGCTCCGAATCGGGCTTCGGGGAAACAGCAGCTCGGCACCGTGTCGTCCGTGCGATCGGGCAGGGGACAAAGTGTCGCAGGACGGCTGTTAACGAAAAACGGGTTCCTGCCTGAGACAGGAACCCGTGGAGTATTGTCGATGAGAGCGGATTGCTCGACCGTGCAGGAGCGTTTTTCACCTGAAGCGGCGGATCTGACGCGGACGCGACGTTTGCACCCTCAAGGAAGCAGTTCCAGAGGGCTTGCGGTCGGCGTTACGCGGTGGTTGAACCGTTTCCTTCCGCCGGTTTGACCGTTGGCCGATCCTGTTCCGGAAGACGACTCTCTCCGGCGGCCGCCTCTTCCGTGCCCGTCATTTTAACGAGCGTTTCCGGCAATTCGACGCCTCCGATGTCGCGCATCACCTGCAGCATCGGCGGCAATGTTCGCGACATTCCCTGCAGGAAGTTGGAAACGTTGCTCTTGTCGCCATTCCCCCCATTCTCCCAGACGACGATCTTGTCGAACTTGATCTTGGAGATCGCTTCGGCCGAGGCACTGGCCAGGCTGTCGAGGTGTTCGAGCAACAGCATCTGGAAGGCTTCTTTCGATCCGCCACAGGCACTGATGATCTCCCGGAGGCCTTCCCCTTTCTTGGCGAGAATCTCGTACTGACCGCGAGCCTCGGCTTCGAGTTTGGCGTAATTCGCTGCCGCTTCGGCGTCGGCTTCGAGCTTCTTGCGGGCGGCAGCCGCTTCGGCTTCGACGATCGTGCGGGCCTTTTCGGCTTTGGCGGGAGCTTCCAGTTTTGCGCGCTGTTCGGCTTCGACCTTCTCGGCTTCCGCGAGGGCCGCTTTGGCCATGGCCCGGTTCTGCACTTCAAGAACGGCGGCTTCCGCTTCTTTCTCGCGGGTCTTGGACCGTTCGTACGCTTCGGCCTGCTTCACCTGCAATGTTGCCTGAGCTTCAGCGACTTGGGCATCGGCTTCGGCTTCCCCGCGATACGCCTCGGCATTTGCACTGGCAACCGCGACACGTTTCTGACGGTTGGCGTCCGCGACAAGCGTTTCCTGTTCGAACATCGCCCGCTGCTTGCCGAATTCCTCTTCCTTGCTCAGCTCGGCGACACGCACGGTCTTTTCGCGATCGGCTTCCCGGATCCCGATTTCCTGCTCGCGGCGGGCGTTGGCGACCTCGATCAGCTTGTCCCGCTCGGCGGCGACAACGCGAATTTCCCCGAGTTTCTCCTGCTCGGCGACATCCCCACGGGCTTTTTGCACCGCTTCCGAAGCCGCCTTCTGGCCGATGGCCTGGATGTAACCCGACTCATCGGTAATGTCGGTGATGTTCACGTTGATCAGCACCAGGCCGATCTTCTTCAGTTCCGGCTCCAGCGAATTCTGAATGCTGCTCAGGAACTGTTCACGGTCCCGGTTAATATCTTCAATCTTCATTGAAGCGATAACCTGTCGCAGCTGACCGAAGATGATGTCCTCGGCCTGCTTCTTAACCGCCTGGCCGTTCAACCCGAGGAGACGAATGGCCGCGTTCTGCATGAGCTGAGGCTCGGTGCCGATCGCCACCGTGAAGACCGACGGCACGTTGACGCGAATGTTCTCGCTGGAGAGAGCATCCTTCAACGGAACTTCGATCTGAATCGGTTCCAGGGAAAGATAGGCGTAGTCCTGAATGATCGGCAGAACGAGACGGCCGCCCCCGTGAATGGTGGTCGACGACTTGCCTCCGCCGACGCTCCCGTACACAACCAGAATCTTGTTACTCGGGCAGCGCTTGTAGCGACTGGCGATGAACAGGCCCAGGCCGATCATCGCCGCGACGACGACCAGCGCCACGCCACCGTAAAAGCCGAGCTGTTCGAGCTGGGCGAGAATTGGGAGAAGGGAACCAGGCATGAGCGCGACCTCGTGATGAAAGGAACGTCAGACAGCTGCGGACGCGGGATCTGCAGCTGCAGATGTTGACTGTTGCGAACGAACTTCGACCGAATCTTCGCCGGTCACCCGTGTCACAACGATCGGGGTGCCGGTCTTCAACGCGGGTCCATCCGTTGTGGCGCGATATTCCATCGTGCGCCCTCCGAGAGTGATCTGCACCTTGCCGGCACCCGTGTCTTCGCCGGGAATCGTCAGGTAAACGGTCCCCATTTCTCCGACCGCTTCATTGATTTTCACGGTGCCGTCCGAGCGAAGCTTGTAAATCTGCTTGAAACTCCAGCCAACCAGATACAGCATGGCCAGCGCGGCCAGACAGGCGGTGGCAAAGGCTTTTTCCTGCGGCATGTGCTGCAGCGCTCCGAGTCCGGTCAGACCGAACACTGTGACTGCCGCGATGATTGAGCGGAAACTGACGATGCCGACAAACCAGCCATCGGTCAGGGCATCAGGGTGATGATCGAAATCGACCTCGGCGTCTCGCAGCGAGACATCGCCGTCGAGATCGGCATCCGGAAAATCAGCATCGGGGACGTCGAGATCGGGCGTGTCGAAATCAAGTTCGCCACCGCCATCGAGCCCGATCAGGAGCATGATGAACTGAACCGTAAATATCGTGCCGCCGATGACGGCACACCATGTGAAGAGACTTTCCATGGATGACTCCGCTGAGAACGTCGGGGAAGAGGGGAATCCATCATCCATCGACTTTAACGTCGGAACCATCCGTCGGTTCACGGAAAATCAGCGAGTTCAGAAAAACTTCGAGCCTCCGCGCCAATGATGGCTCTCGGAGACTCGTGGCAATTCCAGTGACTGAATCGCAAAGATCTCTACCGCAGTAGACTCGCTGCCGAAACCTACCAGTTATACGGATAGGGCGGCAGGTCGTGATTCAGGTGCATGTAATACGGAGCCGGCGGTGCCAGCGGAGCCATGCGGTAGCTCCAGGTGTAAGGCATCCAGTCGATCGTGTATGGTCCGTAGTAGGATTTCGGGGCGTAGTAACCGCCGTATCCGTAACCGTAACTGGTGCCGCCATAGCCGTAGCTGTCGTACGACTGCGAATGAGCATCGGCGTAGGCTTCGGGGGACGGCATAGTTTCCTCGGAACCGGTGAACGGATCGCCTTCCTTGAGCCAGATGTTGCGGTACCGAACCGGATTGCCGTGGTCCTGGAGGAGAATTGTCATCGGCTCGGGACCTTCCGGCTTGCCGGCTCCCGTCTTCGTCGTGATCTCGACGGCGTCGTGAATGACGATCCCGTTCTGCTTGACCGTGATCTTCATGTTGTCGGTCTTGTTGCCTTCGTCATCGAAGCGGGCCGCCCGGAACTTGATGTCGTACGTCTGCCAGCTGAGTGGCGGCAGGCACATATTGCGTTCGGGAGCCTTCACGCGATAGATGGCTCCACAGTGGTTGAACGCCAGCGGGTCGCCGAAGGAATCGAGCACCTGCACTTCGTAACGACGCTGCAGATAGACTCCGCTGTTGCCTCGGTCCTGAGAGGTTCCCAGCGGCTTGTACGGCAGGCGGAACTCGAGATGCAGTGTGAAGTCGCCAAAAGCGTCGACAGTCTCGCAACCTTCTTCAAGCAGACCGTTCTCGGTGACCGTCATGTTCTTCCAGTGATCGTTCTCTTGCCCATTGAAGAGCACGATTGCATCAGAAGGAGCGGGCAGGCCGATAGTGGCACTGCGGCGATCGTATTTTCGCAACACGCCGAGAGAGCGGCCGTCTTCATCGGAGAATGACGCCTGGTTGCGAGCCACGCTCACGTTCAAGTCGCCAACTTCTGCAGCCACGACTCCGTCTTCGAGAACGGTTTGGGCCCGCTGTGGTTCTTCTTCATCCCAGCCGTCGCCGGGGAGTCCACCACCGTAGAGGACGACATCGAAATTCTGTTGTCCGCGGGCGACAATCTGGAGGCCGACCTTGCCGGCTCCCGGCAGGTAGCCCATGTATTCACCCTGATAGCGGAAGTCGCTGTCGACCTCGGCCAGATCCTGCGTCGCCGGAGGCGAAACTTTCGGTGCGGCGGACAGAGTGCTGCCGTGAAAGAAAGCCGCGGCGGCAATCAGTAACCCAGAAACAGCTGGTGATTTGGAAGTGAGCACAGGAACCCCTCGTTGCATCGGTGCAGAAATCAAAGTTGTACGTCGATGTTCCGGGCGCATCTCAGCCGGGGGAATCGACGAATAGTTCTACTCTGCCATCCAGAGGCGACTGCTCGCAAGATTCTACCTGCGGACCGGCGGAAGAATCTGCAAACTGCAGAAATCGTAGCGGGTCCAGCGAACGGTCCGATGATCCGGGTTGCGCCCGGACGTGGCTTTTCAGCAACACGCGATCAGAAACAGACCCTTCGCGGAGGGGAACAACGCCCCGAGATGCCGATGCCGGCCAGGTGACGTCATTGCTTCTGAAACCCGAGTCCCTGTCCATTCAGTTCGCCGGTCTGAACCGTTCCCTCGGTCACATTGAACATGCCCGGATAGTCGTCCGCCCATTCTGCATTCGGGGCCGGGCAGTACTGGCGGCCGTTGCCTTCGATCGCGGCCACACCCGGGATGCGGGCGGCCAGGGAAGCCGAGTGCAGGAAGCTGAAGCCGGGACAGGTCAAATCCTGAACACAGAGAAACATGTTCTTCTTCTGGGCAGCCGCTGAAAGCAGCAGTGTTTCGGTCTGTCCCTTACACGCCTTGAACGCGACGCCGGTGTAGCCGAGTTGTTCGGCGTCGTGCAGCGAGTCTTGATTGATCAACGACTCGTCGATCACGACCGGCTTGATGGCAGCCGCCTGATGCATCCGGTTATCCGGGAACTTCTTCAGATCCCGATGCGTCGGCTGCTCGATGTACTGCACCCGCTCAAAGGCACCCGGCGACTTCTCCTGAATCCCTTTCAGGAAGCCGAGCACGTATTCGACGTTCTTGCATTTCTCGTTGAAGTCGAGCGAGTAAAACCACTTGTCGCAGCCCCGTTCCTTTTGAGCAACTTCCGAGATGGAATCGATTTCGACGACCCGTTCGATGTCCCAGTCCAGATCGTCGCCGTTCAGTTTGATCTTCAGATGGGTCAGTCCGTCGGCCAGGATCCACTCCGAGAGCGTTTCCGGCAGTCCATCGTTGATTCGCTGTGAAATGTCGGCGTCTTTCAACGGATCGACCGCCCCGACGAGATGATACAGCGGCAGTGTCGTCTTTGGTTCTCGCGAGGTGTATTGATCCAGATACTCGCCTTTGAAGTCGTCGCCGAGGTAATGCGACAGATCATGGTTCATATATTCAGACGAAAGCACGTTGAACGAACTCTGCCCGTGCAGACGCCCGTACCCATCGTGCACGGCGGCATCGAGGGGGCTGTTGGCGACGAGCTGAGCGAGAACCGGAATTGATTCCGGCATTTCGAGTTCGGCGATCACACCCGCGGCGATCTCTCCGTACTGTTCGATGAGTGCCAGCATCAGGTCGATGGGATGACCAAACTCCTTCAACTGCACCGCAGCGACCGCCGTCTTGAGGGCGAGTTGCTTCATCGCCGTTTCGGCGGCTGGCGGTTCAGTCACTTGAGACGGCCAGGCCCACACGTTGCCAAGCGGCATGCTGCCGTGGCCGATCGCACGGCGACCATCGCGTCCTTCGAGTTCGACTTCGACGTTGATCAGATCGGTCTGGGTGACGGTCCGTCCGCCGAACTTCAGCGGCGCGCGGAAAGGGACCGGGTCAAACGTCACGTCGGCGCGGACGATGCGGGCATCACGGGAGTTGGTCATTCGTCGAGTCTTCCCTGGAGTGGTTCACTCAGAGGCAGATGTTACGACCACTCCAGACGCAGCACCTGATGATTCTTGAAAACGAGGAGTCCGACCGGTTCGATCGGATGGACATCGACTTTAACGATTTCTTCTTCGGTCGGCGCGGCCCAGAGAAGGGAACCGTCATCGTCGAGGCGATAAACCGAGTTCTCGATCGTCGCCGCCAGAGAATGATTGCCTGAATAGCTGGTTGCGATCTTGCTGACTGTCCCCTCAAGAATGAACGAACCAGCGGTGTCGCCCTGTCCGGTGAAAGCCTGAATCCCCTGATTCAATGTCGCCAGCAGTACATGGCCCGTTTTGTGTACGACGGCCATGTCGCCCACGTTCGACCAGAGTGGCTGTTCCCAGACTTTTCGTCCGGCGATGGAATACGTCGCGAGCAGGCCATGCTCAGCAGCCGCGAAGACGACCGGCTCATCGACGAGAAAGCCGACGTAGCTCAACGGCCGGAGCGTTTCGATCACCGCTGCTTTCTTGCCGCGATCATCGAGGACCAGAGCGCCCCCATCAGCGGCTGCGACGAACGTAAAGACGCCGTAAGGATCGATCGCCAGCGTGGTGCAGTCGAACGGAATCTGGACCGTCCAGACGACTTTGAGCTTCGCGTCGATCCGGGCAATGGAGTTCTTGCCGACCAGAGCGGTCCCGAACTCGCCGGTTTCGCACCAGGAAAGGATTGTCACCGGTTCCTGCAATCGCGTCAGCAGTTTAACGTTGAGGAGCGGGTCGAGCCGATAGAGCGTGCCGAGGTCGTCGGAAACGGCGTAATCACCGGCTTCGAGCATGCTCTCGAATCCGGTGATTGCTGATTCCGCACGAAAGGATAAAACGGAATCAGGAGGCCGGCCGGCCCCCTGATTCATCCACTTCGGTGGTTCGATTTTCATGTCGCAGTTTCAACTGCCCAGGCGTCTTACGGAGTGCGGGTCAGCTGCGTGTCCTGCAACAGTTCGACGGCCTTCAGGATATCCGGGTCGGTATCGAGCGACTTTTCCGTCACTCGCAGATGTTCGCTCGCATCCCGAGGGACGAGCACATCCGGTTCGACGCCGATCTTAGTGTGGTTCAGGCCGTTTGGCGAGTAGAACTTGGCGGTTGTGAGCCGCAGTCCGCACGACTGGCTGACCGGGAAGATGCTCTGCACCGACCATTTCCCGTAGGACTTGCGTCCCACAAGAGTTCCACGCTGATGATCCCGAACAGCACCGGCGACAATCTCGCTGGCCGAGGCACTGTTTTCGTCGATCAGCAACACCAGAGGAACGTTCCAGGTTCCCGCCGAGTGAGCTGAGTAGGTCCAGTTCTGATCCGACGTACGTCCCTTGGTCGAGACGAGGACGCCGTTGTCGATCAGGCGATCGAGAACTTCGACAGCTGCGGTGAGCAGTCCACCCGGGTTGCCCCGGACGTCCCAGATCAGCGATTTCATTCCCTGACGGCTGAGTTGCGTCAACGCTTCGTCGAATTCCTGTGCGGTCGTCCGCTGGAAACCTGCCAGGCGGAGGTAACCAACACCGTTGGCTTCGTCGATGATCTTCGCGATCGGAACACTCTTTACTTTCACTTCGCGTCGAACAAAAGTGCCGGTCCGGTCCTGTCCGCGAGGATCAATCCATCGCAGTTGAACGCGGCTGCCCGACTTTCCGGTGATCAGAGACGCGGCCTCATCGGTTGGCTTGTCGAGCACATCCACACCATCGACATGCGTAATGAAGCATTCTGGTTCCAGTCCTCCGGCCAGAGCAGGGCTGTCCGGCAGCACATCGATCAGATGAATCCCCTTGCCGGCTTCCGACTTCATTTCGATGCCGAGTCCGACGAATTCGCCTTCAATGTTGCTGTAGAGATCCGTCAGTTTGCCCGGCGTGAGGTAGCTGCTGTAGTCGTCGAGGGCGTTACAGCCACCGAAGACGTACTCCAGGATGATCGGCACGCGGCTGATTCCCAGTTGGCTTTCCAACCGTTCGGCGACTTCAAGAACAAGCTTGCGTCCTTCATCGGGACCGCTGATCGGCTTGTTCCAGTACTCGTCGAAGAGCATTCGACGGGCGGCTTTCAGCTGATGATTGGTCACATCGTAGACGTGATGCTTCTCGAGGAAGGCCTCATTGTTGAGCGCCAGATAGACGCTTTCCGTGCCGTGAGCCAGAAAGTAAGTCGAGGAAAGGGAATCGACATAGTGGCTGTGAATCTTCATCAGCACTTCGTCGAGCAGTTCCAGCGACTGCCGGTCGGAAAGACGCAACAGCGATTTGCCATAGCTCGGATCGGCATAACGCCGATCGATCTGCATATGGAATCGAGCCCGCCGCAGACCGTATTTGAGCTCTTCATTGTCCGGCCAGAGTTCGAGAGCATCGCGATAATGGACAATTGCATCAGACCATTTTCGCGACCGCTCGAATTCCGCACCTTCGTAGACTGCCTGCCGAACTCCATCCTTATCGAGTTCCGACTCCGGGGAGCCGGTGACTTCGAGCACGTGACAGAGAACAACAGTCATACAGATCGCGCCACAGCACGATACAAACGATTTCCTGAATAAGGACATGCAGCGTTTCCCCCTCTAGTTGCTGCAAGTCGCCGCTTGTGATTCCTCCTGAGGAATCGCCTTCCAATTTAAAAGGCAATACTTAATGCGAATCGGCCGGATGTCGCTGCGGAACTCCCAATCTGTTCCCAGAGGCGACAACTGACAGACTCACGTGAGAATTCCATTCTCGAACAGCCCGACAAGCGTGGGCGACAGTGAATGATCAGTCTCAATAACTGTTGCCTTTGAACAACAGCATTGTTGAATTCAGCATACGTCACGTTTTTGGGGCGGTCAATTTTTTATCACGCGAATCACACCGCATAATCGGCATCCTCGGACCTCCTTGTCAGATCACGTCCGAAGAAGCGAAATATCCTTAAAGAACAGGGATATGCAGCTCATCGAATCTGGAGAATTCTGGCAAGGTCTCCGGAACTGTTCACATGGTTGTTCATGTCCTGGTAGGCGAGCTGTCCGGATCGGCTGGTTCTGGGGGATCGCGGGCGGGGCTGCGCTCGGCACGAGGCCGGCGCATCCAGGCCGACATTCCACTGACCGGTTTCTGCAAGTATTCCATCGAAGAGTGTCCCCTTCGGCCGGGCATCTTCGCTGGGAAGGATGTAACGATGACTGACACACAGCATCACACCGAACATCACCCGCGACCGGATATTTCGAAAGAGAGACGAATCATGGCAGCCACCACCACCAGTACGAATACGAGCATGGTCAAAGAAGTCGGCAAGCTGCGTTCTGCCAAGCAGACCCCGCAGGGCCGGTGTTGCAGCAGCTGTCGGAGTTGTCGTTCCTGTCGCAGCTGCCGAAGCTGTCGCTCATGCCGCAGCTGTGGCTGCCGCTAAAGCAAAATCAAAATTCGTCTGCAGGAGAAGCGTCAAATGCTCTAAGCGACGATATGCGGGGATTCCAACAAAAAGCGACCGGCCAGGCGATGTCTGTTCCGGTCGTTTTTCGTTTGGGAGGGGCTAAAGCTGCAACCGCTCCCAACTCAGAGCATCCCCTTCAGGCAGGTTCTGAAGGCCGAGTAAGCGGTACATCAGCCGCAACTGGGCTCGATGGTGCATGCCATGAGTGGCCAGATGCAGAATCGTTCCGCCATACGTTTTTGGCTGTGGCGGTTCATCGAGCGTGTCGAGATACGTGGAATCGAGCATTCCGTCGTCGACAATTCGACGAGAGAATGCGAACAACTCTCCGCTAGCCGTTTCATAACGTTGGAGCAGGTCCTCGATCGACGGTCCGCGAACGATGTGATCACGAACCGGACGTTGCTGCATCAGATCGAGCCAGCATTCCACGTTCCAGACGATATGTTCGAGCGTCGCCCGCACGGTGCGATGTCCGCAATCGAACTCTCGTTCGAGCTGGTCTCTGGAAAGTCCGCTTGCGATATCGAGGAACTGACGCGTTGTCGACGCGTCGTGTCCCAGCAAACGATCCAGCAGATCCATAATCCGACCTGTCTACGCCAGCTGACGCGTGGCCACGGTTCCTTCCGGCGAGTTGCGAACTTCGTAGCCGGCATCCTGGAGTTGATTGCGGATCTCGTCGGCTTTCGCATAGTCCTTGCTGGCGCGGGCGTCGTCGATGCCTTTGCAGAGGGCTTTCACGTCGAAACCGTCGTCTCCACCGCCTTCCTCTTCGAGGTCAGCGGCGTGTTCCATCGGAGCGACGTCCAGAATCCGGTTGATGGTTCTCAAGACCGCCAGCGATTCCTGCGGATTGTCATGCGAACCGGACATCCAGGGGAACAGCACGCCGAGTGCGCCGGAGATATTCAGGTTGTCTGAAAGGGCATTCAGGAAATCAGCGAGCACCGGATGGCTGTTATCGACTTCGGCTGCTTCCCCGCCGGTCTTCGCCTCCAGCATCTTGTTGAATTCGTTCAGCTTCCGGACAGCAGTTGCCGAGTCCTTGAGTCCCTTCTCGGTGAAGTTCATATTGCTGCCGTAGTGCGAGCGGAGCAACTCGTAACGCAGGACCGCTGGGTGAACTTCGCGGCCGGTGACCTTGCCGCCGAGAACGTCGCGAACGGTGTAGAAGTTGCCTTTACTTTTCGACATCTTCTCCCCCTCGACCATCAGGAAGCGGGCATGCATCCAGAAGCGGGCGAAGTAGTCTTTGCCGGAAGCTCCGCAGCTCTGGGCGATCTCGCATTCGTGGTGCGGGAAGATGAGGTCTTCGCCCCCGGTATGGATATCGATCACTTCGCGGCCGAGTAATTTGCGAGCCATGACCGAACATTCGATATGCCAGCCCGGATAACCGGTACCCCAGGGAGAATCCCATTTCATAATGTGACTCTGATCCGGCTTCCAGAGCAGGAAGTCGGCCGGGTGTCGTTTGGCCGCCTGATCGGTTTCCTGAACCCGTCCGCCCGAACCTTCGCGAAGTTGCTCCAGCGTGTTACCGCTGAGTGAACCATACTTCGGGAACGATTCGACGCTGTAATAGACGGCTCCGTCGGTGCCGACGTAGGCGTGACCGTTTTCGATCAGCTGGGAGATCATCTCCTGCATCTCGGTGATGTTGTTGGTCGCGTGCGGAATCCGCTGGGGATACTCGAAGGCAATCTTCAGGCCGAGCTTCCGGGCATCTTCCAGGAACGCTTTCGTGAAGAAGTCGGCGACCTGATAGGGGTCGTCCGGATTTTCGATGGCTCCGTCGGGGACCCGGCCGGACTTCTTGTCTTCTTTCAGACGCTTGGCCGCGGCTTCCATCTTGTCTTCGCCACCGCCATCGGCCACCTGATCGTCGGTCATATGGCCGACATCGGTAATGTTCATGACATGAATGACATCGTTGCCGATCACTTCGAGGAAGCGACGGATCAAATCCGCAAACAGGAACGAGCGGAAATTCCCGATATGGGCGAAGTCGTAAACGGTCGGACCGCAGGAATACATGCGAACCGTTCCCGGCTCGAGTGGCTGAAATTCCTCGGTCTGGTGATTGAGACTGTTGTAAAAACGGATCGCCATCGGACAGAGCTTCCCTACGCAACGCGGTGATCTACAGAATACAGGTACGATTCGTAATCTGATGGATTTTGGCGGGCTTGAAAAGAGCAGTTTTCAGCCGGTGACGAACGAAGAAATCCCCCGCCGACCGTGAAGGCCGTAGCAGTCCCAGGATTGGCACGGGCGTTCATTAAAGCAGTTTCACGACAAGACCAACTTTGTGGTGTGGCTAAGTGTAGCCGTGACTAAACGTCCTGTTTATGAATAACGATATCTGCAAGCCTTGAAATCTAAAGGCTCCTGCTTAGAATTCCACCCCCCTTTGCTTCCCCCAAGTTAACGGGCCAACCTTTATTGCTATTCTGGAGACTCAATGAATCTGTCGCTTCGTGATCGGCGTGGCTTTACGCTGATCGAACTTCTCGTTGTTATCGCTATCATCGCGATTCTGGTGGCGCTGCTCCTTCCGGCTGTTCAACAGGCCCGCGAAGCCGCTCGCCGCAGCAGCTGCAAGAACAATCTCAAGCAGATTGGCCTGGCTCTGCATAACTATCACGATACCCACAGCGCTTTCCCCCCGCTCATCGTTCAACCGGTGAACGCTCAGGGATCCGCCAACCATGCCACTGCATGTGCCGCAAGTTGCTGGCCCGGCTGGGGCTGGCAGGCCTTTATTCTGCCGTTCGTGGAACAGCCCGCTCTGTATGACGCCGCCGGCATCGGTGAAGGCAGCAAGCCCTTCGACCGACAGACGGAAGTCCGCACGGTGATCAACACCTATATGTGTCCTTCTGACGTCGGTTCGCCGCTGGATAATGGCTCGATGTGGAACCGCTTCACCAACGATGGCTGGGAAGCTGCCAAGTCGAACTACATGGCCGCCAACGATCACGATTTCACGAACCGTGACAATGGCGATACCAGCCCGTCGCACAATCCCTCCGGCATGTTCTGGAAGCACAGCAAGGTGCAGATGCGGGACATTACGGATGGAACCAGCAACACGATTATGGTCGGTGAACGTCGATACGAGCGTTCCGGCGTCAACGCTTCGGCTGGAGTCTGGGCCGGCACCATTGCCGCGACTCACGAAAACGATTTCGGTTACGACAACTGCGGCACTGGTCACGTGAATATCAACGGCCAGGTCACTGGCTGGGATTTCGTGAAGGGCTTCAGCAGTCAGCACCAGGGCGGAGCTCAGTTCGTTCTGGCTGATGGTTCGGTCCGCTTCATCTCGGAGAATATCGATCACAACCGGGATCAGACCGCGAACAGCACCTACGAGTTCCTGCTCAATCGGCAGGACGGCGAGGTGATCGGCGAGTTCTAAGTCGCCTGACAGTTCTCCGAAACAGGGTAGCGATTCGTCGCTGCCCTGTTTTTATTTTGAGACCGGCGAACGTGTCCGCGTCGTTTTGACCAAGGCGCCGCAGCGTCAGTTGCCGCGAGAAGCCGTTCGTACTATCGTCCGTAAAAATACGTGAACCCTCCGGCTGCATTGAGTTACAAGGACTGCCCTCATGGCTGATCAGAATATCCGCAAAGTCATCATCATCGGCTCCGGTCCGGCGGCCTGGTCGGCGGCAATTTACACCTCCCGCGCCAATCTCGAGCCGCTCGTCTTCGAGGGAGCCTTCACCGAAGACAACCGGGTCAAAGGGACACTTCCGCTCGGTCAGCTCGCTCTGACGACCGAAGTCGAGAACTTCGCAGGGTTTCCGGCTGGCGATCTGACCGGCTACTTTGAAACCGCCTTCGACGAACGCAAGGCCGAAGAACTCAAGTCGACCCACCACAAGAAGGGCGTCAGCGGTCCGGAACTGATGGAACTGATGCGGAAGCAGGCGACAAACTTCGGCACCGAAGTCATCACCGATGATGTTGTTTCCTGCGATCTGTCGCAGCGGCCTTTCACCTTGAAAACACTGCAGGGCAAGGAATTCCAGGCGCACACGATCATCATCGCCACCGGAGCCCGCGCGAATTATCTCGGTCTGGAGTCGGAAGACCGCTTCAAAAACCTGGGGGTTTCCGCCTGTGCTGTCTGTGACGGTGCCCTCCCGCGGTTCCGAAACAAGCCACTTGTCGTCGTCGGCGGCGGTGATTCGGCCATGGAGGAAGCGACCTTTCTCACGAAGTTCGCCTCAACGGTTTACATCGTGCACCGCCGTGATGAGTTCCGAGCCAGCAAGATCATGGTCGAACGGGCTCTGTCGAACGAGAAGATCAACGTCAAATGGAACACGGTGATCGATGAAGTTCTCGGCGATGAGAAGCAGGGCGTGACCGGGGTGCGGATTCGCAGCACGGTCGATGAGAGCCAGACCGAAGAGCTCGATGTGACCGGCTACTTCGCCGCGATCGGCCATACGCCGAACACCGATTTCCTCGACGGTCAGGTCGAAACGCATCCTAACAAATACATCAAATGGACCGTGCCGTTCCGCACGAACACCAGCGTTGAAGGCGTTTTCGCCGCCGGAGACGTGGCCGATGACTACTACAAACAGGCCATCAGCGCCGCCGGCAGCGGCTGTATGGCGGCTCTCGACGCCGAACGCTGGCTCGCCGCCCAGGGCCATCATTGATCCAGATCTGACCATCGACGGGTGCCATGCCCACGCTCGCGTGGGCATGTTGGTATCGGACGCTGAGATACAACTGCCTGCCTAAACAAACATGGGCATCGCCCCCCCAGGCTTGTGGTCCGAATCTCGGCCCACCGGCAGGGTGGCATAGACCTTCCTGTCTGTGCACAATGGGCAAACGTGACATCAAGAACCTGTGAATCCTCTCGACAGGAAGTGAATTCCTCATGCTGACCGAAGAAGGCTGCAAGAAACGCCGTTCGCTGCTCTGGTCCCAAGTTCCCGATCATCTGGAATGGCTGCTCATTGCCGATCCCCGGCACGTGCAGTATCTGTCGAACTTCATGGTTCAGCCGCTTAGTTTCTCACTGGGCGAGCGATGCCTTCTTTTGCTCGAACGCGACGGCGAGAAGGCGACTCTGCTGGGCGATAACTTCTCAATTCGATCGGCTTCCGCTCAGGCGTTTGTCGACGAAGAAGTCGTCGAAGGCTGGTACGATCACAAGCATTCGGTCATCAATCGAGACCACGCCCTGTTTAACGCGGTGAAAACCGTGGCTGAGCGACTGCTGGGCAAACCCGGTTCGGTCGAAGCGGAATGGCTGCCCGTGGGGGCATGGGAAATTCTGGCCGCCGGTCACGAATCGCATTCGGTCTCGAAAGAAGACGGCGGCAAGCACAAAACCACGTCGCTCGATCTCGGAACGACCATCCGCTCTCTGCGTCGCAGTAAGCACGCCGACGAAATCGAACTGATGAAGGTCTGCATGAAAGCCGGCGCCGCCGGTCAGAAGCGGGCTCGCGAGGTCATCGGCGAAGGTGTCACCGAGTTCGAGATGTATCGCCAGGTTCAGGAGGCCGCTTTGGCTGCTGCTGGTCGACCGGGACTCGTTTACGGCGACTTCCGCGCCTGCACCACGAAGAATCCGAAACAGGGCGGACTGCCGACTGATTACAAACTGCAGTCCGGTGACCTGTTCGTGCTCGACTACTCGGTTGTCCTCTGTGGCTATCGCAGCGACTTCACCAACACGCTGGCGGTGACGATTCCGACTGACGAGCAAAGCAAGTTCTTCGAGCTCTGCTCGGCCGGGATGAAGGCCGGGGAAGAAATGCTCAAAGCCGGTGTGAAGTGCGCCGACGTTTACAAAGCCGTCAAGCAGCCGTATCTCGATGCCGGCAAGGGCGACATCTTCACTCATCACGCCGGTCACGGCCTCGGGCTCGGGCATCCTGAAGCCCCGATCCTCGTTCCGGAAAGCACCGACACGCTGCAGGCTGGCGACGTTGTCACGCTGGAACCGGGGGCGTACGAAGAAGGTGTCGGCGGTATGCGGATCGAACACAACTATCTGATCACCGAAACCGGTTACGAACGGTTGAGTGATCATGAAATCTCCCTGACCTGATCCTTTCCGTGGCCGAACCCTTTTCCGAATTTGTCCAACGTCAGCTGGCGACAATCCAAACCGAAGGATTGCTGCGGAAACGTCGGCTGGTCGAACCACTTGGTGAAGGGCGCTGCCGACTGAATGGTCGCGAACTCTGGGACTTTTCCAGCAACGACTATCACGGCCTGGCCAACCATCGCGAAGTGATTGCCGCGGCGTGTGAGTCGACTCGCACGCACGGTCTTGGAGCCCGTGCCAGCGTGTTGATTTCCGGATGGACGCCGGCTCATCAGGCCCTTCGCGATCAACTGGCCACCTTCGAAGCGGTCGAAGATGTCCTGCTCTGTTCGTCGGGTTACGCGGCCTGTCAGGGAGCGATTGCCGCTCTGGTCAAACCGGGCGATCTCGTCTTCTGCGATCGGCTCAACCACGCCTGTTTGATCGATGGCTGCCGGCTCTCGGGGGGATCGCTGCGGGTGTTTCGGCACTCGGAACTCGATGCCCTCGAACGGCAGCTGCAGAAGTTTCAGTCACACCAGGGACGACGCTGGATCGTTACCG
Source organism: Rubinisphaera margarita (assembly GCF_022267515.1). NCBI lineage: Bacteria > Pseudomonadati > Planctomycetota > Planctomycetia > Planctomycetales > Planctomycetaceae > Rubinisphaera > Rubinisphaera margarita. The sequence continues at coordinate 657,713 of NZ_JAKFGB010000014.1, forward strand.
AGACGGTCTTCGGTATGGACGGCGTTCTGGCTCCGCTGGCTCGGCTCGTTGAACTGGCGGAGCAGTACGACGCCACAATCATCTGCGACGAAGCCCACGCGACCGGCGTGTATGGCTCGACCGGACAGGGAGCGGTGACGGAGCTTCGGGAGTCGGGCCATTGCGACGCCGATCTGATCAACCGTCGAATCGCTGTGCGAGTCGGCACACTCAGCAAGTCGCTCGGGTCCCAGGGAGGATTCGTCGCCGGTTCCGCCGCCCTCATTCAGCTGCTGTGGAATACCGCCCGGCCGCTGATGTTCTCGACCGGATTGTCCGTTGCCGCCTGTGGAGGCGCTGCGGCGGCCATTCGAATCCTTCAGGACGATCCCGACCGCTGCAGTCGCCTGCGTAAAAGCTCAGTCGAGTTCAGACAGACTCTCAGAGATGCCGGCCTCACGCTTCTGGGCGATTCCGATTCTCCTATTGTTTCGGTTGTTCTGGAAGATCCTGACCGCACAATGAACTGGGCCAGCGAACTGGAAGTCGCCGGATTTCTTGTTGGAGCGATTCGCCCTCCAACTGTCCCTCACAACACCGCCCGACTGCGCATCTCACTCAGCTCGGTTCACTCGCCGGATGTGCTGAATGAACTGACGCAGGTCCTGTTGAAACTTCACGAAACATCGCACGTATGACTGACAACCAAACGTCTCTCACCGATCAGGATGTCCATCCTGCAATCAGCAAAGCCGGACTGGCCGACGAATATCCGTTCGCCTCGCGGTTTCTGCAAACGGAATTCGGGAACATCCACTACATCGACGAAGGGCAGGGACCGGTTCTGCTGTTCGTGCATGGCAACCCGACGTGGAGTTTCGCCTGGCGGAATCTGATCAAGCAGCTGTCGCCGGAATATCGCTGCGTCGCGATTGATCATCTCGGCTGTGGACTGTCGGACAAGCCGCAGCTTCGAGCCTATCACCTCAGTCAGCACGTCGATCGTCTGCAGAAGCTCATTGAATCGCTGCAGTTACGGAACATCACGTTGATCGCTCATGACTGGGGAGGAGCGATTGGCTGCGGGGCTGCTGGTCGGACGCCGGATCAGTTCTCGCGACTCGTGCTCATGAATACGGCGGCCTTCCGATCCAAACGGATTCCGCTTCGCATCGCTGTCTGTCGCACGCCGCTGCTTGGTACGGTTGGCGTTCGCGGGCTGAATCTCTTTGCGGGAGCCGCCGTCCGAATGGCGGTTAACGAAGCATCACCATTGCCGGAGCGGATCAAGAAGGGCTACCTGCTGCCGTACGAATCGTGGAACGATCGGATTGCCGTCGACAAATTCGTGAAGGACATCCCACTCCGTCCGACGCATCCGAGTTACCGGGCTCTTGTCGAGATCGAAGAGAATCTAGAGCGTCTCAAGGGGAAGCCGATGCTGCTGCCCTGGGGCATGAAGGACTGGTGCTTCACGCCCCATTTTCTCCGGGAGTTCCAGACACGCTTCCCATCCGCGCAGGCGGTTGAATTTCCGACAGCTGGACACTATCTGTTCGAAGAGCGTCCCGACGATCTCACTGCGGCGATTCGGCAGTTTCTCGATCAGAACTCATAAGTTGGTGGCTCGGGGATCGGCTGGCGGATGAGGTGGGCGTTCTTCAGAACGACGACCACAATGAATCCAGCTGCGAAACCGCCGATATGGGCCCACCAGGCGACGCCACTGGCTTCGGTTCCTCCCGGAGCAAACGAGCCCTGCAGCAACTGGAACAGAATCCAGATCCCCAGAAATACCTGCGCGGGCAGCCGTACGGTGAAGAAGATGATAAAAAGGGGCACCAGGGCCACCACTTTCGAGTGCGGATAGAGCACAAAATAGCCTCCCATCACTCCCGCAATGGCCCCGCTGGCTCCAATGGTCGGCATGGTGGACCCCGGCATGCTTGCGAAGTGCGCCAGTCCGGCCAGGACCCCCGTTCCCAGATAGAACAGCAGATAGCCGAAGTGTCCAAAGCAGTCTTCCACGTTGTCTCCGAAGATAAACAGGAACAGCATGTTGCCCAGGAAGTGCATCCAGCCGCCGTGGAGAAACATGCACGTGATCAACGTGAGAATCGGAGGAACGGCTGAAGGAGCGGCAGGTCGGGAGACGATCTCATATTCGCCCGGCCGTCCGCCGGGAGCCGGCTGGTACTCTTCAAGGGTGACTTCCGCTCCCGGATTGATCAGCCTGGCGGGAATCATCCCATAACGTTCCACCAGATTGGTGCCGGATCCCTCTCCCGTGATCTGCTGAAAAAAGACGACCGCACAGATGATGATCAGCAGATAGTTAATGAACGGAGTGCTTCGGGAAGGCACGGTATCGTGAAGTGGAATCATGGTGTCGGAGTGCTTTCAAGGCAGGATTTGGGGCTTCGCCACGCCGGTGAAATCGAGTGCGGTCGATGACTAACAAGTTCCGCGCCAATTGAACGGAGGAGAAGAGGATTTCTCTCCCGTTCAATCTACATTAACAGTCTGAAATCGCTTGTCAGCAGGCCGGGACGTGATTAGACTTCCCAATCACCAAAAATTGGGAGCCGCCGCAGCCGGTACGCCCGTACACAGCAGTTACCCTGGATTTTCGAGCTATGCAAAAAGACATTCATCCTGATTACCATTCCGTCGTCTTCATGGATACCGGTTCAGGCGATAAGTTCCTGACCCGTTCGACGATGAAGTCGAAGGAAACCGTGAAGTGGGAAGACGGGAACGAGTATCCCCTGGTGAAGGTCGATATCAGTGCCTACTCCCATCCATTCTTCACCGGCCAGATGAAGTACGTCGATACCGCCGGTCGCGTCGAGAAGTTCCAGAAGAAGTACAACTGGGCTCAGCGAGGAAAGAAGGCTTAGCTGCTGCGAACGCTCGCGGCGATCGGCTGATCGTACGCGTGGAACTCTTTCCCCGCTTGCCGGATAGCCCGGCTGTTCGCACTCAAGGCTAAGTTGCATCATGTTTCCCAGTCTGGAAACGAAATACCGCCGCTTTCAGGAACTCGAGAAGAAGCTGGTCGATCCGGAAATTCTCTCGGACCCCCAGAAGCTGTTGTCGATTCAGAAAGAATACGGCGGCCTGAAAAAGGTCGCCGCAGCCCTGAAGAGCTACCACGCTCTGAAGGACGACATCGAAGCGGCCGAGATGATGCTGGAGGAAGAGGACGACCCCAAGGATCGGGAGTACGCCCGCAAGGAACTCGATCAGCTCGAAGAGCAGATGGAGAAAATGCAGGAGGAACTCGAGGACCTGGCAACAGCCGGCGACTCGATTACTCGCGGCGGGCTGATTATGGAAATCCGGGCCGGTACCGGCGGCGACGAAGCGGCTCTGTTCGCCCGCGACCTCTACGACATGTATACGCGGTACCTGGATATTCAGGGCTGGAAGCACGAAGTTCTTGATTTTCAGCCCACGGAACTGGGTGGGATCAAGGAAGTCGTTGTTTCCATCACCGGCGAAGGCGCCTTCCACGCACTGCAGTTCGAAAGTGGTGGGCACCGCGTTCAGCGCGTTCCTGAAACCGAAACGCAGGGGCGGATTCAGACCAGTGCCGCCACCGTGGCTGTCATGCCCGAAGCGGACGAAGTCGAAATCGACATCCGGGATGAAGACCTGCAGATCGACACCTACCGGGCTTCCGGACCAGGCGGTCAAAAGGTTAACAAGACCGAATCGGCGATCCGCATCACGCACATTCCGACCGGAACCGTGGTGACGTGTCAGGATGAAAAGAGCCAGCACAAGAACAAGGCCAAGGCCATGAAGGTGCTGCGGAGCCGAATTCTGGAAGCCCAACAGCAGAAAGAGGCCAACGAACGGGCCGAGCATCGCCGCACTCTGATTGGAACCGGAGACCGCAGCAGCCGCATTCGGACCTACAACTACCCGCAGGCTCGCGTGACAGATCACCGCATTGGTTTGACCCTCCACAAGCTCGACCAGATAATGCAGGGGAATCTGGATGAGCTGATCCAGCAACTGCTCGAATTCGATCGCCAGGAACGACTCAACAGCCAGGCGACCGACTAACTGTCAAACTCAAGGATGGTGCAGAGATTTATCTCTGTACCGCGAAGCGGCAAGCGGCTTGTCTTGCGAGTTGTTCAAAAAATCCGCGCCGAATGACGCACAGGCAGGAATGGCTGTGCCACCCTGCCGGCAGGTATGCTTCATTGTCAGTAAGACCTTGAGTTCGAGCAGTTGGGACAGCAACTCCAGACACTGGCCGAGCCAGTGGCAACCTGATCGATCGGATTGTCAGGAGGACGTTCTTGGAACAGTCGGAAGTTCAAAAGCCGGTGACCCCCGAATCAGCCGAACCCTGGACATTGCAGCGAATCCTGCAGTGGACCACGGATCATCTGAAAAAGCATGGAATCGAATCGGCACGTCTCGAAAGCGAGATTCTGCTCGCTCACGCCCGCAAGTGTCAGCGCATCGAGCTTTACACGCACTTCAATGAGATCGTCAGTGACGACGTTCGTGCGAAGATGCGAGATCTCGTCAAACGACGGGTCAGGCACGAGCCGGTCGCCTATCTGGTCGGTCGCAAAGAGTTCTTCAGTCTCAACTTCGCCGTCGGCCCCGGCGTTTTTGTGCCGCGACCGGAAACCGAGACTCTCGTCATGGAAGGTCTCTCGGCTCTGCAGGAGGTGAAGAACCCTCGCATTCTCGAACTCTGCTCCGGCAGCGGCTGCATCTCCATTTCGCTGGCCAAACAACGGGCCGATGCCCGTGTGACCGCGGTCGAACTCCACGATGCTCCGTTTCAGGCCACGACCCACAACGCGGAGAAACTCAAGGTCGCCGACCGGATGCAGGTCCTGCAGGGAAGTCTGTTCGAACCGGTCCCCAAAGAACCGTTCGATCTGCTCGTGAGCAATCCTCCCTACGTTCGAAAGGACGAGATCCCCGGCCTGGCCCCCGACATCGTGCACCACGAACCGCACGCGGCTCTCGACGGCGGAGAAGACGGCCTTGATTTCGTCCGCGAGATTCTGACCCAGGGCCCGGACTACGTCCGCTCCGGCGGCGTCTGTCTGCTCGAAATGGATCCCGCTCAGATGAATGACGCCATCACCTTTGCAGAACAGACGGGCCAGTGGACCGACCTTCGCGGCATCAACGATCTGGCTGGGAAACCCCGGTTCCTGTTTGCCCGTCGGAAGTAAGAGTAAGAAATAGGGTGGCCCGGCCGAAGCGGCCGGGTGACGAAGTCACAAGAGGCAGCGCCATGTGCGCGAGAACGGCTCGCTGACGGACCACCTGTATGGCGCAGCCTCTTGTCGCTCCGCGACCCAGCCGTTTCGGCTGGGCCACCCATTGTTAACCCACTGTTCACCCCCCGGGAGTCGACATGGACGAGCTGCGAATCCGGGGAGGACATCGGCTGCAGGGAACGGTCTCCGTCTCTGGGGCGAAGAACGCCGCACTGCCGATCATGGCGGCGACTCTCGCCATTCCCGGGCGAACGATTCTGCACAACTTCCCGCGGCTGCGGGACACGAACAGCATGATTCAGCTGCTGACGCAGTTCGGCGTCGCGGTTGAATTTCTCGATGATCACACCATCGCTCTCGAATCGAGTGCAGTTTCCACCTGTCGAGCCGATTACGAACTCGTCCGCACGATGCGGGCCAGTGTTTGTGTCCTCGGCCCGCTGCTGGCGAGTCAGGGAGAAGCCTGCGTTTCCCTCCCCGGCGGCTGCAACATCGGCCATCGTCCGATCGACCTGCATCTGAAAGGACTCTCCGCACTCGGAGCGGAGATCGTCATCGATCAGGGCTACATCCACGCGTCCGCTCGCGAACTTCGTGGAGCAGAAATCTATCTCAGCGGGCCGCAGGGGAGCACGGTGACCGGCACCTGCAATGTGATGTCAGCTGCGGTGCTCTCTCGCGGAAGAACGATCATTCAGGCCGCAGCCTGCGAGCCGGAAGTGATTGACCTGGGTAACTTTCTGAACGCCTGCGGAGCTCAGATCACTGGTCTTGGAACCTCAACGCTGACGATCGACGGCGTCCGCGAACTGCAGGCAGTCGAGTACACCATCATTCCTGACCGCATCGAAGCCGCCACGTGGATGATGGCGGCGGGAATTACCGACGGCGACCTGACGATCGAAGGAGTTCGCGACGATCATCTGACAGCCGCGATCGAAACACTGCGGACAGCGGGATTAGCGATCGATCTTCAAGACGAAACCGCTCGCGTTCGCAGAGCAGGGGATCTCCAGCCGCTCGATGTGGTCGCGTTGCCGTTTCCCGGTTTTCCGACCGATCTGCAGGCCCAGCTGACCGCCATGATGTGCCTCGCGTCGGGCACGAGCGTCGTCACCGATCGCGTGTTCCCCGATCGCTTTCTGCACGCCGCCGAACTGCTGCGGATGGGAGCGAAGATCCGACGGGAAAGCAGTGGCGTTATCATCGAAGGGGTGAACGAACTCAGCGGAGCCTGTGTCATGGCTTCCGACCTGCGAGCCTCCGCTGCTCTGGTTCTGGCCGGACTGGCGGCTCGCGGCGAAACGGTCATCAGCCGGATTTACCACCTCGACCGGGGCTACGAAGATCTCGCCGGCAAGCTTTCCCGGCTCGATGCCGATGTCGAACGGCAGAAAGGCGGCCGGCCGAATACTCCGCAGTTTGCCGGTGCTCCCACGCCGTCCGCCTCCAAAACGTCGTCCAAAGGATAACCCCCACAGGGTGCCATGCTTGCATCGCCTCGTAGAGGCAGGACAGGCATGCCCATCGACCATCCTTTACACTCGGCCGGAGAAGGATCTGTCCTCAGGAGTCCTTTCGCAAGACAGATCCCTCATCACTTCCCGACAGACCGGAATCCACCGGCATGCTTGCCCTGCTGTCGCGATGCAGGCATGGCACCGGTTGGGATGAGAGTGGACACCTGACGAAGTCGGCTGCCCTTCGGACTTCAATCTGCGGTCCGGGGAACTATAATGCGGCTCGATTTTGCCGCGAACGTCTCGCTCGGGCAGCCCCGGCTGGCTGCCGCCCCGCTGCTAACCCCGCAGATTGACTGTACAACAGACACGACAGGACTGATTTCACGTGCTTAGAACTCATACTTGTGGCGAATTGCGAAAAGAACACGTCGGGCAGCAGGTCACCCTGTGCGGCTGGGTCGACAAATATCGCGATCACGCCGGCATCGTCTTCATCGACATTCGGGATCGGTACGGAAAAACGCAGATCAAATTCAACCTCGAAGACAACAGCGACATCCAGAAAGATGCTCGCGGCCTCCGCTATGAGGACGTCATTCAGGTCACGGGCGATGTCGTGGCCCGTCCGGATGATATGATCAATCCCAAGCTGTCGACCGGAGCGATTGAACTTCGCGTTTCGAACCTGAACGTTCAAAGCAAAGCCGCCACACCGCCATTTCTTCCCGCCAGCAGTGAATTGCCGAACGAAGAGCTTCGCCTGAAGCATCGCGTCGTCGATTTGCGACGTCCTGAACTGCAGAACGCACTGATCGCACGGCACCGTCTGACGAAGCTCGTTCGCGATTACTTCGACCGCCACGGCTTCCTCGACATCGAAACGCCCATTCTGGGCAAGAGTTCGCCGGAAGGGGCCCGCGATTATCTGGTGCCGTCGCGCGTTCATGAGGGCTGCTTCTATGCGTTGCCGCAGTCGCCGCAGATTTTCAAACAGCTGCTGATGTGCGGCGGTTTCGACCGTTACATGCAGATCGCCCGCTGCTTCCGCGATGAAGACCTGCGAGCCGACCGCCAGCCGGAGTTCACGCAGATCGACGTCGAAATGGCATTCGTCGAACAGAACGATGTGCTCGAAGTCATCGACGGACTCATCGCTGACGTCCTGCAGAAGATGAACGGCATCGAAATGACGACGCCGCTGCCTCGGTTCAGCTATGCCGACGTCATGGAACGCTTCGGCAGCGACAAGCCGGACATGCGATTCGGCATGGAACTGAACGATCTCGGCGACATCGCCAAAGAGTGCGGCTTCGGCGTCTTCAGCAAGACCATCGAAAGCGGCGGACGCGTTCGCGGCCTCGTCGCACCTCAGGCGGCTGAGAAGTACACCCGGAAGATGATCGATGAACTGACTGCCTTCGTCGGTGTGCACGGAGCGAAAGGGCTCGCGTTCTTCCGTGTCAACGAAAGTGGACTCGATTCGCCGATCGCCAAGTTCTTCTCGGATGAGCATCAGCAGGCGATCATCGAACGTGTTGGCGCCAAGCCGGGCGACTTGATTTTCTGTGTTGCAGATAAGGAAGCGGTTACCTCCGCTGCTCTGTCGGCTCTGCGAAATCGGCTCGGCAAAGAGCTCGAACTGTACGATCCAAAGTCGTTCTCCTGCCTGTGGGTACTCGACTTCCCACTGCTGCACTTCGATGCCGATGAGAAACGCTGGGTCGCCGAACATCATCCGTTCTGCTATCCGAATCCAGACGACATCGAACTCCTGAAGACCGATCCCGGCAAGGTGCGGGCGCAGTCGTACGACCTGGTCATCAACGGCTACGAAGCCGCCTCCGGCAGTATTCGTATTCATGACTCCAGGATTCAGCAGCAGGTGTTCGATCTGCTTGACATCGACGAAGAAGAAGCCGAGCTCCGGTTCGGGTTTCTGCTCGAAGGTCTCCGCTACGGCGCTCCTCCGCACGGCGGGGTCGCTCTTGGACTCGACCGCTGGGTGATGCTGATGTGCGGCTACGACAACATCCGCGACGTCATCGCCTTCCCGAAAACGCAGAAGGCTTCGGACCTGCTGAGCGGTGCTCCGTCGGAAGTCGAAGAGAAGCAGTTGAAAGAACTCCACATCCAGCTCGACCTGCCCAACGAGTAACCGGCTCGACAGCTAACCAGCTCGACAGTGGCATCTTCAGAAAGGCCCGTTATGACATCCGAACTGCATCCGCTGGCTCAGGACGTGAAACAGCATCTGGACAATCCGGATGACCGCTTCATGATGCTCGTCTACTTCACCGTGGAAGCGGGCAGGGAAGACGCCTTCAAACAGGCCTTTCATCGCCCGCTGCAGGAAACGGTCAAGGAAGAGGGCAACTGCACCTACCGGTTGATTCAACAGGCCAATGAACCGACCACGTTCATCGTGATCGAACACTGGAAGAGTCTGGCCGATCTGAACTCGCACCTGCACCAGCCGTATTTGGACGAACTGCTCGCCAACGTCGGCCCAATGCTCGCCGCGGAACCCAAGGTGGATGTGTTCCACGAGTACGTCGCGCTGTAAGCAACGTCGGGTGTCCCGAAAGACTCTTCCGGGACACCGCAGCCGGAGGAGTATGGGATTGGACCCGGAGGATTGGTGAGAGCCTTTCTCCGCGGGAAGACGAAGCGGAGCTGAATGTGCACACTCGCCAAACGGAATTCTCCTACGGCTTCGCCGCCCTGATAGCACAGCTGTCAGGGCCACCCCGATGAGATTGTCGGCGAGGGAAAAAAAACGCACTGCCAACTCAAGCAGTGCGTTTTTTTTGATAAGTCGACTGTGCAAGAACTCAAGAGTGAGTCTTCCCGGGTGGCCCCGAAAGATTCTTTCGGGGCGGCGCAGCCGTAGGAGTCCGGGAATGGATCTCCTGCTGCAAGTCCCCGTTCGGCTGCTCGAAGCGAAGGATCAGTTCTTCGGACGCCCAGCAGCATCTTCCGACGGCTTCGCCACCCCGATGAGATCGCAGGTCTACTGTGGTGGACGACCCGGACGTCCGTTGCGGCCTGGAGGGGGACCGCCGGGACGGCCGCCGGGTCTGTTGAAGCGTTCTGGTTTAGAGATGCCGCCTTTGATGGTGTGATCGTCGTCATCCGGCACGGTGCGTCCGAGGACGATATCGAAGTTCGCCGCCAGTTCGCCGATCGGGGAATCGGGGATCGGTTTGAAGTCGGCCATCACGGTTTCGCGGAGTTCCGGATCACGGATCGAACGGAAGACCCCATCGCGCTCGTTCTGTGGGTTCCCTTTCACCAGCAACTGAGTCGTCAGCACACGGCGGCCGTTCATGCTGACCGCGACGTGAATATGCGGCGTCCGTCCGGGATACGAAACCGGTTTGATCGTGCGGAAGTAGTATTCGCCACTGGAGTCGGTGAAGAAGCGGCCGTAGCCCTGGAAGTTCTTGTCGCGACTCTCGGCGTTGTTGCTGCCGGAGTGGATGTAGGCCCCTTCGTTGTCGACCTGCCAGATCTCGATGAACGCATTTCGCATCGGCTTGCCGGTGCTGCCGAGAATCTTGCCGGTCAGATGCGTGATCTCGCCGACGGCCGGCGTGGTCGAATCGTTGATCACCAGCAGATCATTGTCGGTATCGAGCGGCAGCTTGTCGGGATAGAACGGGCCTTCCGTCATGCCCGGGGTTGTCAGCATTTCGGCGAACAGCCCGGATGTCGTCCAGCAGGCGGCGGTCACAGCCGAGGCGGAGCGCAGGAAATCACGGCGGGTGCGAATCAGCATCATTTTCTCCTTCACAGTTTACTCTGAAGTATCGAACACCGTTCGAGAGGAAAGGTTTCGCCGGCGACTGAGGCAAAGGCATTCGCCCCACCGGGATGCTCCGGAATCATTCTGTCAATTGTCGTCCGCGTCGGTCGTATCGTACACCCCGAATCCGCCGCGGATTTCGCGTGGGATGTAACGATTCGTGGTCGCTCCGCCACATTCAGGATGCCGTGAATCGACATCGAAAGATGCGCCCGAACAGTCTTTTGCCTGCAGAACAGGCCTCTCCGCACTCCAGTGGAAACTGGCATCACGATTGCTTCATAGGCGTTCATGAGCCGTTCCCAACGCCAATGTCTGAATCACATGCTGCAGGTTGCAGTCCTCGGAGGACTCTGTGCCCTGTTCTCCGGAACTTCGCTGGAAGCCGGCGAGTATGTCAAACTGCTGCTGGTCGATGGGAGGACACCCGTGGGGCAGCTGGTTCCTCAGGAGCCCGACAGCGAATTTGTGATGTTGCAGTCGAGCACGAACAACATCGCGCTCGTGAGCCGCTTTCCGCGGTGGATGGTGAGAGACATCCAACCCATCGACGCCCTGTTCGTCGATGCCCCGAATGAACCGGCGTTTGAACCTCCACGGAATCCGGTTGAGATTCGTAATCAACCCGAGATCCAGAGCCTGAAGATTCGCGCCGGTTTCGATTCCTGGGATCGAGACACGCAACCGGACGGCCTGACCGTCGAGATCTTTCCCCGGGCGGCACGTCGTTTACCAGTCGACGCCGAAGGGACGATCACGTTCGAACTCTTCGCCGAACGCCAGCATCCGCTTCCGCATGAAGAACGGTTTGAATCGATCGGCCGCTGGTCGGTCGAGCTCAGCAGTGAAGACTACATCCGCCCTGGTGTCGCAGTGGTGGAGCTTCCGTGGCGGAATACCGAGCCGTACGAGAACAATGAATGGAAACCGCTCGGCTTGCTGACCGCCCGCCTGTTCGTCGCCGGTGTCGGCACGTTCGACGCTTCAGATGCGAATGTCCCTCTCCGCGAGTGGAGCCGCTTCCGCGACGATCTGGGACTGCATCGTGGTTCCCGGTATGAACTGGAACCGTAGAGTCTACTCCGGTCGAACCAGCTGCATTCTCAACGAGATTGATCCTTCATTGTCAGCCAGCTGCCCCCAGTCATCCCGGCAACGAACATAGAGCTGGCCATCTCCGCGAGCCGTGAAGGATTCTTCGTTACCGAGATCGAAGGGCTCGCTCAGCTCGTAATCGTTGAACAGGATTCCAATCAGTCGTCCGTTGCCATCGTCATCACCGGCAGCCGTCAGCTCTTCACCATCGGGCTCGATGGACCATTCTCCGGTGGTTGCAATGCTGTAGGTGTTGCCTTCTTCCACTTCGAGACGTGATGCCTGCCAACCTGCCCGAGCTTCGATTTTCGATGTGACCGTCCGGCTGCCGCGGGCCGGAGTGAATTTCGTTTTCCAGTCCCAGCTGCACAGATCGACGCGATAGCCGACAGACAGGTTCTCGACGAACAGCTTGTGCTCGAACTCGATTTCTTTCGACATGGATCCATAAACGGTCCAGAACGTGACGCCGGGGACTTCGGTCATCAGGGCCAGTCCGAGCGGTTTGAATCGCTGAGTGTAATTCTCGTTGAAGCCAAGCAGATGGCAGAGGGTCCATCGCCAGGAATAATTCTGCCAGGAGTCGCCGGTGAACTGGTTCAGATCAACGATGTCCTTCAACGGTTTCCGTTCGACCGACTTCAGGTACTTGATGACGTAGGGATCGCATGTGACCGATTTGTCTTTCGGGTCCTGCCAGTACTTGCCGACCTCGGCCATTCCCTCGCTGTACCAGACCGGCCCTGTACTGCCGAACGCCTGAGCACAGTAGGCGTGCACGGCTTCGTGCTGTGGCGTTCCCCGATCGGCAATGGCATAGACGATCGCCTTCGCCTGCCAGACGTTGCCGATCGTTCGTTTCTGCGTCATCGTCAGTCCGCCGCCCGATGTCACCGAGTCCCAGGCCTGAGGCGGGATCGTGTCCCGAGACCAGTGGGCGATGTCTTCAAAGACGTAGATCTCGATCAGGCCCGCGTTCTTCTTTCCCCAGTAGCGAGAGATCAGATCGAGCATCGTTTCAAGCCGCTCGAGCAGTTCGGCGGATTCCTCTTTATCCAGATCCGTACGGAGCAGGAAATTGCGGGAACGATACTCGCCGATGGTCGCCGTCCGTTCGTCAGCCTTTACAGAACTGGACAGAAGCGGACAAAGCAGCATCACCAGCAGACAGGCGAAACGGTCGAAGCGGTGGAACATAGGGCCTCCAATTCCGGCAGACGACAGATCGCCTCGTTCAATCGAATAGGAGAGGAGCACGCGCGAGGGAATCGTCGGCAAATTTCCGGAATTTTTTTCAGGTCGACTAAAACTGGACGTATGATCCGTTTTCGTGATCCGTCGTTATGACTGGACCGAGACATTATTCGGAGCGGATCGATGAAGAAGTTTTCGAAGCAGGTATTCGTGTTCCTCGCCGGGATCCTGATGGGATTGTATCTGGGCGAGGTCTATATCGGGAGTTCGTATCAGGTCGGCTGGACCGTCGGATATTCGGAAGCTTCACAGCTGTTCAAGGAAACGCTCGAAGCCTACCGGACCGCTGATGTGATGAAGTCGGCCCGGAACGGGGCGGCGCCGGCCGAATGAGAAAACTCAGCCCGGAAATGCACCTGGCGGGATTCGAACCCACGACCTACGGTTTAGGAAACCGTTGCTCTATCCTACTGAGCTACAGGCGCCGAGATCACAGCGGGACACGAGTTTATCATCTCAAGTTCTCTTTTGCACTCGGCCTTCCGGCGAAGAACTCGCTACGCGGGCCACTCCACTTTGAGTTTTTCCGCCAGCGCCTGCAGTTGTTCAAGAGTGTCTGCTGAGAGTTCGAACGCTTGCTCCTTGATGGCGGCTCGGGTGGCATGTTCTCCCTTGAAGGCGTCGACATGTTCGCTCAGGGCGTCAACCGTTTTCTTCATCGCGGCTTCTCCGGCAAACGCCGCCGGATCGATGACGAGAATGAAATGCTCGAACCGTTCGTGCAGGGGGCCCCGTGTTTTTGCAGAGGGGACTTTTGATCCGGTCAGTCCGCTGGTGAGCATCGCGTGAAGCATGCCAACGGTGTAGGAGAGCTCGCCGGGCAGCTGATGCTGCAGGGGACGATCTTCGCCGAAGGAGAACTCGTAGCCGGCCAGAGTCCCGCCATCGGGAAAAGCGAATGCGGCTGGCTGGCGACCGAAACGGAGTCCTTCGAGGGGGGCGTCGGGGTCCCGCTTGGGAGCAGGCGTGCTGGTCAGGCAGCAGCCAATCATTCCGGCTCGGGCCGCCATGCAGGCATAGACCAGCGGCGTGCCCAGACTCTGGCTGTTGGAGATCGCCGCTGCTCCCAGTCCCACAGTCCGGGCTTTGTCAATCGCCGCCTGGGTCCCCTTGGATGCCGCGACGTGCCCCATCCCCTCATTGGCATCGAACAGGATCGTGCCGGGCGTTTCGGACTTCTTCATTGCCAGGGCACGGGGATCAATATCTCCGACATCAATCGACTGAACCGAACTGAGCACGCTGACGCACCCGAACTCGGCCCGTCCGATGCGATCGGCTTCAATCATCCGTTGGGCGACCGTCTCGGCCTCGACAGCGTACATACCCTTCCGGATGAAGATACTCGCCAGCACCTTGGCCATGTCCGATGATGTCATACACCAGTTCTCCGATCGTTGTTCCACTGTGCAAGGCGATTCGAGTGCGGGCAGATCGCCTGCGGCCTTGTCTCAAGTCTAGGGAAAACGACTGGTAAACTCCATCGGCCGCACGTCCTTTCGTGAGTACGATAGAGAAGAGCAATCCGAAGACCACGGGAGAAGGCATATGAGCGACACCGAGAACGAACCGGTAAAAGAAAGTCCAGGCGTCCTGAAACTGATCTGCGGCTCCGCGGTGACGCTGGGCGTGGCCATCACCGCCGCCGTGACATCGTTGTCTACAGAAGAAATTGCCGTGGGAATCACCGCCTGGGTGGCGGCCACGGTCATTGGAGCCAGTGCGATGATCGCCGCGTTCCGACAAAGTTGATCGCGTGAAAAATGAGACAGCCTCTCGCCCAAAGTGAGCGAAAGGCTGTCAACTTCTCTGGTTCAGAGGGCATTCGCTGCTCGAGCAAAATCAAAATTCGACTGCAGGAGAAGCGTGAAAAGCCCTAGCTGAAGAGCTTCGTTACGGCGTGAGCCTTCACCAGTTCGCGTGGCTGGTTCAGGTGATTGTAGACGATCGATTCCGGATCGATGCCGAAGGCGTGGTAGATCGTCGCCAGGAGTTCACCCGGGTGGACTGGGTCGACGAGCGGAGCCGAGGCCGTTTTGTCGGACTGACCATAAACCGCTCCCCGCTGAATGCCGGCACCCGCGAGCAGCGCGGTGTAACAATACGGCCAGTGATCGCGACCATCGGCGCTGTTGCCGTTTCCGGAGGTACTGACCCCTTTCTGCGGACTGCGACCGAATTCACCGACGGCGACCACCAGAGTTTCGTCAAGCATGCCGCGCTCGTCGAGATCGGTGATGAGACCATAAAGTCCGCTGTCGAGCATCGGGCCCGACTTGGTTTTCATGCGGTCAGTCAGTCCGACGTGATGGTCCCAGGAATGATTGTCGGAGTTCGCCACTTTCGGCCAGATGACCTCGACAACCTTGGTGCCGGCTTCGACCAGACGGCGTGCGAGCAGACAGCTCTGACCGAAGGTGTTGCGGCCGTAGCGATCACGCAGCTCCGCCGATTCACGATCGATCGAGAAGGCGTCCCGAGCCCGGCCCGAAACAACCAGTTCCAGCGCCCGGTCGTAGTACTCGTTCAGACTCGACTTGGCCACGGCTTTATCGATCTCGGGCATCAAGTCGTTGATCTGATCCCGCAATCGAGCCCGACGTTCCAGGCGAGAAGCGTAGACTTCCGGTCGCAGCTTCAGATCGTCGACCTTGATGCGGTTCAACTTCTCCATGTCCATGTCGTCGCCGTCCGGATACAGCGTATACGGATCGAACGCCTTGCCGAGGAAGCCGGCCGTGCCCCCTTTGCCGACAACATTACTTTCCTGCAGAGGACGGGGCAGCATCACGAACGGCAGCATCGGCACTTCGGAAGGCTTCATGCGAATGATGTTGGAGCCGAAGTTCGGGAAGTCCTTCGGCGTCGGCGGTTCAAGCTGGCCGGACGGGCTGACCTTATCGGTCGTGTAGCCGGTCATCATTTGATAGATCGCCGCGGTGTGATTGAACAGACCGTTCGGCGTGTAGCTCATCGAGCGGACGAGAGTGGTCTTGTCCAGCACCTTGGCCAGATTGGGCAGGATCTCAGTGACCTTTACGCCGGGCAGAGCGGTATCGATCGCCTTGAATTCGCTACGTACTTTGTCGGGAACGTTCTCCTTCGGATCCCACAGGTCGATATGGCTCGGTCCACCTTGCAGGTAAACCATGATAATGCTCTTGGCCTGCCCCCACCCGGGAACGGCTGCTCCGGAAATCTTGGCGGCGGCCGAAGCCGACTTCAACTCCAGCATCGAGCCGAGGCTGAGACCGAGCATGCTGGAGCCACCGACCCGCAACACGTCGCGGCGAGTGAGCCCGAGGTGCTGATCGCACATATCTTTTCCGCGTTGACCTTTGATCGAAAACATGACTTTCTCCCATCGCGATTGAAATCGGCGGACTGTGAGTTGGAACGGTTTACCGGTTGAACAAAAACGCTGGGCTGTTGATCAGAGCCCAGGTCAGATCCTGGGCAGCGGTCAACCGCTCATTCTCAAGGAGCTTGGAACTCATTTCAACATCCTGTCGCAGCTGCACCAGACCGGGATCATCCTTGACGGGACGCTCGGCATTCACGACCGCGGCTTCGAGTTGCTGCAGTTTCGCGTCGGGCGGAAGCGGCTTTCGGGCCTCGGCAACAGCTGCCGTGAGCTTCTGATAGTCATCATCGAACCGTTGGAAGAACTCGAGCAGCTCGGCCGTCTGTTCGTTGGTTCGTTCTTCGGCCGGCACTTGCACCAGTTCAGCGAACTGCTGAGGCAGCCCCAGTGGAATCGGCTTCCTGGCTGTCGTCACGGACAACCGGAAGCAGCCGAGCCAGTGCTTCTTGTCCTGATACCGTTGATGCATCACGAACTTGAGTCGGGTCTTTCCGGACCCTGCTTTCGGCTCCTTCACTTCGAAAGTGGCCCAGTGAACCTTGCCCTGCTGCGGCGAAACTGCCCAGCCGTTGCCGTTCACACGCTTATCGCCATCGATCGCCGTTTTGACTTCGTAACTCCCCTGGCTGAAGTCGGCCTGGGCGTTGTGCAGCACGATCTGTTCCGGCTTGCTCTTCGGGTCACTGGCGTCGGATGCGAAAACTTCAAAGTCGGTGAGGACGAAGTTGCCACCCCCGTGACCAGGCCCCTGTCGTGGCAAATCCGGGTGAGTCAACGCTTCCAGGCGAATCGCCGTCACTTCGGACAGGTCGGTCTCGGCAATGATCTCATAATGCCCCTGACCTTCGACCAGTTTGGCGAGCACGATGCCGTCGTCCGAAGCCGTCAACTCGGCTTTCGTGGAAGCACTCATCTCCGTCGGCTGGAGCGTGGTCCAGTCCACGGAAGTGGATTCAACCTGTTTGGCCAGCCATTCGTTGAACGGCTTTTCAATATCGGTTTTGTATTCGGCGACTTTAGTTTCAGCGTCCTTGATCCGCTTCTGCCGTGCCTCCTCAGCGGCGGCCAGTCGGGGAGCCAGGTCGACCTTGTAATCTTCCAGCGTCTTTTTCGCCGCGGCGATCTTCTCGACGCGTTCCTGCTCCTTCTCAGCTCGGAGCGGTTTCCACCACTCTTCCATCTCAGTCAGGCGTTTCGCGAGCTGCTCGTGAGCATCGTCGACCGTGCTGAAGATCGGCAAGGTAGTCGCGATTTCCTTCTCCGTCGCAGGGCGGTTCAGGATTCGCAGGAACAGGGCATCGATGAGCTTCTGGTTGTCCGGCGTATTCTTCACAAGTTCGGGCAACGCGTTCTTGGGATCGGCGATGGCGTCGGCAACGGTCTGTCCGCTCACCAGTGCCATCACGGAACCGAGTTGAACATCGTTAGACCGCTCGCACTCGCAGGAGCTTTCGCGAGCCGGACGTCCGAAGTTGCTGAGGAAGCCGTCGGATAGCTTAATCTGAGCGTCGGCCAGTTCAGCCGCCCGTGTTCCCGGCGGAACGCCCGGAATCTTTGATTGCGCTCCGGTCACGCGGTGAATCGCGTCGTAGAGCGTTTCAGCGGAAAGTCGACGGGCCTGGGCGTGGGAGAAGTTGATCGTGTCATCCTCGTTCCACGTGTTCGTCGCCAAAGACAACTGATAGGTCCGCGACTTCACGATGAGTCTTACGAGATGCTGAACGTCGAATCCACTGGTGATGAACTCTTCGGTCAGATAGTCGAGCAGTTCCGGATTCGTCGGCGGGTTGCCGGCACGGATATCATCGATCGGTTCAATAATCCCGACGCCGAACATGTAACCCCACATTCGGTTCGCGTAGCTTCGGGCGAAGTAATAGTTGTCGGGAGACGTCATCCAGCTCGCCAGCTGTTCGCGACGGCTTACGGCCTCCTCGACCTGGACCTCTTCACTGTAAGGAAACTCGGGAGCGACAACCTGACCGGTCCGCTGGTGCGTGATGTCGCCGTCCTTCTTGTCAAGAACGATTTCATACAGCGGTTTGCCTGACTCGACAGCCGAACCCCCGATGTTCTTACCTTTACTCTCCGGATCGGCTTTCAGGCCGACCTGGGCGAAGAAGGCCGCCGTTTCGTAGTACTGGTCCTGAGTCCAGCGTTCGAACGGATGGTCGTGACATTTGTTGCAGTTGAATCGCACGCCGAGGAACAGATGCGTCGTGTTCTCCATCGTGTCTTCAGGAGTTCGCAAGACCTTGAAGTAAGAAGCTGGCGGGTTCTCCCGGTTGGAACCGGTCGCCGTCAGAATCTCGTTCACGAATTCGTCATACGGTCGATTCTCGGCCACCTGTGTGCGGATCCACTCACGGAATGCATTCGCTCCCTCGCGGCCCAGGAATTTTCCGTTTACCTGCAGGAGATCGGCCCACTTGTTGGAGAAGTGAGCGATGTACTCTTCCGAGCCGACCAGGTAGTCGATCATCGCGTCCCGCTTTTCACGGCTCGGACGTGGATCGGCCAGAAACGACTGCACGCCTTCCGTCGTCGGCGGAAGTCCGGTCAGATCGAGCG
Source organism: Rubinisphaera margarita (assembly GCF_022267515.1). Lineage (NCBI taxonomy): Bacteria > Pseudomonadati > Planctomycetota > Planctomycetia > Planctomycetales > Planctomycetaceae > Rubinisphaera > Rubinisphaera margarita. Next base: position 676,508 of record NZ_JAKFGB010000014.1, read on the forward strand.
TGACCCGACGGAGAAACTCGGCGTCGTCGCAGATTTCCGACGGCTGAATCTTCATCCGCTTCCACTTCGCGGAGACGAGTTCATCGACCTTGTTGAATGTTTCGGGCTCTTCCCAGACGAAGCCGGTCCGATCGCCCATCACAGTCAGAGTGGTCGCCGCGTAAGCCCCTTCGTAGCGAGCCAGAATCGGAGCCTCGCCGCGACGGATCGATGTCAGCAAACCATTGCTGCTGATCGTTGCCACTTCGGTGTTTCCACTTTCGACGAACGACTCGTACGTCACGTCGCGGGTCTTACCATCGGCGTAGGTTGCGACAACGCGCACCTGTTGACGGGAGCCGATTGTCTGAATGGTCGGGTTTCTGGGAAAGACATCAATCGAAACGACGCGCGGCGCCGACTGGTTGAGGGTTGCCCCGTCAGCCAGCCAACTGCGGAGGATACGGTAGTACTGATGATCCGAAGTCGTCAGCTGTCCGCCAACATGCGGCACGCCGCCAATGGCTTTCAGCAGCATCAACGATTCATCGGGAGCAGCCGTGTTGGCTCGACGGGAAGCATGGTCATCCGTCAAAGCCCGCACGTCGAAGATGGGATCATAACCCCGTAATGAGAGCTTGAAGCCGGCTTTGCCAGCCTGAGCTCCGTGGCACGTTCCCTGATTGCAACCGAGCTTGGACATGACCGGCGTCACATCGCGAATGTAATCGACATGCAGTTCCGCCTGCTGATTCTCGACCTGCAAAGGAATCGAAACCTTCTGACCATTGAGCGATGCGGTCAGTTCCGTCGAGCCATCGCCGCGACCGCGGAGCAGTCCGAGCGAGTCCACTTCCGCGACCTGCGGATCGACTTCGAACTTCACCGAGCGGGTGACATCGAGTCGATCACCGGCTGCCGTCGTGGCGGTGACGACCAGCTGGGTATAGGCCAGCGGTCCGGAAAGCGAGACCTTCGGCGGGGTGATGGACAGCTTTTGAATCTCAGTCGGCACACTGTCCGAGCCGTCTGAATTGGTGGCTCCAAACTTCCACGAAGATTCACTCGCAGCCAGCGAGGCCGGAGCTTCGCTGAGCGGGTAGAGATCAGACTCTCGCACCAGTGTCAGATCCGTCGTACTGAAAACGCGAACCTTTCCATCGGTGCTGGTCACGGCAATCTGCTTTCCATCCGGATGGAACGCGAGAGCATAAGCACCGCGACCTGGGATGGGGACCTCTTTGATTTTGACGACGCCAGCGGTCCGCGCTTCGTCGACCTTCTTCGTCTCTTCCGCGTTCCGCTGGGCGACTCGTTTCTCGAGAATCTTCTTCATCTCGTCGGTCAGGCCGCCGTCGGTGTCGTAGGAGTAAACGGCAAGATACCCCTTGCCATCGTTGCTGCTGGCCGCGGCCAGTGTCTTGCCATCCTGGCTGTAGCCAACATCGAAAATACGCCCCGGCATTCCGGGCATTTCGCGAACGAGGTTGGCATCATCGCCGATGACGCGTTTGGTGAGTCGCTGAATGCGGTAGGTTCGCGGCGTGCCGTCCGCTCCGCCGACTAGAATTTCATCCCGTTCCGGATGCATTTGCACGGCGGCCAGTCCGCCTGTCAGAGCTCCCGGCGTGATCGAGGTGATGTTGTCGACAAACCGCTGCGTTTCGAACTCGGTCAGCTTGGCTGTTCCATCGCGACCTACGGAGACGACATGCGAACCATCGACGGAGAATGCGGTGTCCAGAACCCAGTCGCTGTGTGATCCCTGAAACAGGACTTCTTTTCCGGTTGCGGCTTCAATGACCCGCACACTGTTGTCGCTGCAGCCGAAAGAGATCTTCGTGCCGTCCGGCGACCAGCTCGCTCCGTAAACGGTGTCGTACGTGATCTGCTTCGACATCAGCAATTCGGCTTTGGCGACATCCCAGACCTGAATCTCACCCATACGAGCGGGCACGCCGCCGGCGACCGCCAGGCGGGTTCCATCGGGAGAGAACGTCACCGATTCAATGCGGTCGGAGACGCCAATCAGTCGCGAGACGATACCACTGCCGTCGGCTTTGTGAATGAGCACTTCATGGTGACCAGCCGCGGCAACCAGCGAGCCGTCTGGCGAAAAGTCGAGTGAAGTCGTAACGGGCGGCCGCGTATAAACGGGAGGATGTTCGGCATCGTAAACGACCTGAGCCGAAGCCGGCGTATCGTTATGGGCGCCCTGCTGAATCCAGGTCCGAACCAGATCGATCTGCTCGGGTGACAGGGGCGCCTTTCCCTTCGGCATCAGGGCTTTGCCCTCGTCCAGCGTGATCTGCTCGACGAGATAACTCTCCTCGGGCTTGCCGGGAACGACAGCCGCCAGAGTCGATTCTCCCCCTCTGGTGAGCAGGGAGAAGTCGGTCATCACGTAATCGCCGAGCGCCTTGGCTGGCTGGTGACATCCCTGGCAGTGCGCCTGGAAGATCGGCTTGATTTGCGTGTGATAGCTGACGACAGCGGGAGGTGTTTCGGCCGCTGGAGCAGGTTCTGCATCGGCGAACAGCGAGCCAGTCGATGCGACGATCAGCGAACAGATAGCCAGAAGGCCATGAAAGCGTGCGGTAACCATGAGCTTAAACCCGGACCTGTCAGGCGCGTGGGTGTCCGATCACAGCTTCCAGAGACAAGCGCACTCTGGCAAAGCGGAAGTCGGAACGGACATTAACTACGTCTAACGAAGATCGTACGAAACAAAAATCGTTAAGTAATGCCGATCCGCTGCAAGGCGCCCGCACCGAAGTTGAGTTGCGTCTCATTTCGTGTACGGGGAAGAAGACCTGAGGCAGGCGATGAAAATCGAGTCCGAAGAACTCTGTTTCCGGTTGGGACGCCCTTACAGGTACGGTAGCCGAGTCACTCTACTCAGCAGGCAGGTTCATATCGATATCAGATTATGCAACCTGCCACCGACTTTGCAAGTGGAGTTTCGAATTTTTCACACCCGCGATTCGCTCCGCGGAACCGCCATTCGGGACGATTCCGTAGGGCTTTCAGACAGGCGTGGCACGCCAGACAGAATCGCCGTCAGCACCGGCACGAAGATAATCATGCTGGCCAGGCTGTTCCGATAAAACGGGATCGCCTGCACGAAGCACTCCGTCAACCCAGCCAGATTGCGGGTGTACAGCATTTCCGAGCCGAGTCCCCACACCAGCACGTTCGTCACGACAAAGAACAGGGTCGCTCCGATTACGCCACTTCCCAGGTTGAACGCGACTGATTCCAGATAGCTGTCGCTCTTCTGCAGACGGCTGCCAATCGCACCCAGTCCGATCAGGCCCAGAGCGAGCACGTAAATCAGCGGCTGATGCGGATAGAAGGCCCATTCGAAGTGACCCGATGCCGTCCAGATGCCCAGATCGCCCAGCAGCCAGACTCCCATTGTCAGACCGATCGCCAGCTTCCGTGACAGTGACGCCCCCGCCACAATCGCCAGCGGCATCAGTGGCGAGAAGTTCCACACGTACGACCCGAACTGCGTCGGATCGAGATTCCAGTCGAGCCGGTAAAACACATACGGCATCACCTTCGCGGCAATCGCCAGCAGAGCCAGCATGCTCAACAGAATCCAGCGGGATGGAGAGAGTTTTACAGGAGACGTTGACGACACGAGGTTGTCCTTTATCAGATAGATTCAAACACTCTGGAGTGTATCGAAGACTCGGTATAGGAAAGATCCCGAGCGGACCAGGTCCACCCGGGAGGATCTCTTCGTACCAGCGGAATCCTGCCGCCGAATCCGAGTTCCATCGCCGGAAACCGCAGACTCTTTGGAAAAGGAGAAGCGTTCTGGTCGAAACGCTCTTCGCCGGTATTAATCATCACGTCCATTCGGCGGCAGCTTGCCGCCGTTACGGAAGTTAGTCGCGATCGTACCACACATCGTCTTCGCCGACAAAGCCGAGGTGATTGTCCTTGTTCGCCTGGACCTGAGCCGGTGTGAACCAGAACGGCAGCGGGATCGAGCTCGGACTTTTCGACTCCACATGGCCGTCCAGAAAGGCGACGTTGGCCGTGTTGTGATGCCGGAAGTGAACCGTCGGCTGCGTATTTGAAGGCGGCTCCAGTAATGGATTCTCGACCAGATACTCGTTCGGGTAGTAATCCCAGGTGTTGTAAATGGCGGAGTCTGCAAACACGATTGTCTGCGTTGTCGACTGGACATCCCGGAACTTCCGCGTCGCCGGATTTGCCGAGACCGTTACCGCTGGAAACGCGGAGTAATCGTAGTTGATGCCGTAGCTCAGATAGTGTCCGTTGTAGGCGTAACCACAGGCCGGACGGCCGAAACGCAGGTGGTCGAGCTGGCTCTCGCCGAGATCAGGGCACTGAAACACGGCGTGATTCGTTTCGATAAACGGAGCGAGCGGACCGGCCGCGAAATCGTACTGCGAATCAACCGGCTGCGTGTAATCGACGACGCCGAACCAGTAATTGATCGACCCGCGGACCGAGCCGGCCCCGGTGTTGTAGGCGATCTCGGCCGCATCATCGATCTTGTAGGGAACGAGATGCTCAGCGTGGATGTCGGCGTAATTGTGCAGCGCCAGCGCGATCTGCTTGAGATGATTCTTGCACTGTGTGCGACGAGCCGCGGCTCGGGCCTGCTGGACAGCGGGCAGCAGCAAAGCGACCAGGATCGCAATGATTGCGATCACGACAAGGAGTTCGATCAGCGTAAACGCTGAGGGGAGCCGCCGGTCAGAGGACGGCTGAAGAGAGACTTTCATGGGAGATCTTCCTGAGGAAAGCGCGCCGTCCGACAGAGACAGGCGCGAAGGAGCAGCCGGGCGCAGGATGCGCGTCAACGGCTGGATGCGGAGAAGGAGACGTTCGCAGGGCGAACGTTCAGGAAGATCCGCAGGGCGCATACAAACTCAACATGGGATGTCCTTTTGCTCGAAAGGAATCGACGAAGCCGACATCCGGGCAGGTCTTCTGGCTTCCGGATCATCCTTCATTTCTCCCCTTCCCATCGGCTCACTCGAGCAGACAGTGGGTTCGAGAAATGCGTCCCCGGTTACAGCGGCGGCACCGCAACGGAATTGCACCGTTTTCCCTATTCTCCCGCACTGGCCACAAACCGGCGGGCACCCGTATCGTGCGGGCAGTGTACTGTGGAGAAGGGGGAGTTTCAAACGCGATGCCGGCGAGCGCTTTCGCCTTGAGCGCGTACCGTTTCATTCGAACACGTTTTGAATCAGTCCATGTTCGGCCGCGATGCTATCTCGACGGGTCAAACTCGAAGGCTGGCTTTTCCTCGGGCGGCAGCGGACCGGCATTCTCGGCCCGGTACTTCGAGAAACACTCGGGATTGGGTTTCTCGGGAAGCGTCTCGCGCCAGGCGTGAAGCTTCTCCAGCAGTTCGCCAGCGATCTCGGGATGCGATGACTTCAAATCGTTCTGTTCGAGCGGATCGCGATTGACGTTATAAAGCTCAAGCACTTCGAAGTTCGCACTGGTCAACAGTCGCCACTTGCCATCGAGGATCGAGTAGGATTGACCTTTGCGGCCCGGAATGCCCTTCCAGAACAGGGGCTTCTCGCGGATCGGAGACTTTTCTCCCAGCAGCGTTGCAACCTGGCTCTTGCCGTCGGGCTGGTAGCCTTCAGGCAGGCTTGCACCAGCGAGATCGCAGAAGGTGGGCAGCAGGTCGACGGCGGAGATCCACGATTCATCGTCGATCGCACCCGCCTTGATCTTCCCCGGCCAGCGGGCAATGAACGGGACATTAATCCCGCCCTGGAGGATGGACGCCTTGCGTCCGTCTCGTCCGCCGGTGGTTCCGACGCTGCAGCCGATCCCAAACCCTTCGCCGGTCGCAGAATCGTACATCGTGGTGATCTTACCCGGGCGACCGCTCCCGGCGGGGCCGTTGTCCGAGCTGAAAATGACCAGCGTATCGTCGGCCAGCTCCAGTCGGTCCAAAGCATCGAGCAGTTCGCCGATCCGATCATCGGCATGGGAAAGGACCGACGCATAGACATTGTGGGCATCGTCCAGCTCAGGAAACCGGCGACGATATTCCGGCAGCGTGTGATGCGGTGTATGCGGCTCGTGCATCCACAAGTTGATAAAGAACGGCTTGTTCGCGGCCGCACTCTTTTCGATAAAGGCAATTGCCCGAGCGGCATCCTGATGGACGGGCATTTGTTGGCCGGCGCAGTTGAATGCTCCGTATTCGTCGTAGCCGTATTCGCTCGGCAAGGGCGAATCAGGAATCATGTTGTTGGCCAGATGCCATTTCCCAAAGTGAGCCGTCGCATACCCCGCGGACTGCAGCATCCGGGAAAGTGTCGGCACGTTTGGATCGAGCCAGTCCGGCATATTCCGTCTGGCGTTACTCTCTACCCAGGCAAAATGGCCATCGATCGTGTAACGAGCCGGGAAATGACCCGTCATCACCGCTGTTCGGCTTGGAGAACAGACGCCGCTGGCGACGGTGAAACGATGGAAGTCGGTTCCCTCTTCCGCGAGCCGATCGATATTCGGCGTCTTCAAATAGGGATGTCCGTGGCAGCCGAGATCACCCCAGCCCCAGTCATCCGTAAAGATAAACAGAATGTTGGGACGATCCGCATCGCGAGCCTGCTCGACAGCGAAAAGCGGACAGGTCGACATCAGGATGAAGCCCAGTACCAGGACGAGTGACGTCAGCTTCATGGAATGACTCCGAAAGCGATGATAAGCGGTTTGAATAAGCATAGATTGATGCTTGGGAGCCGACGACACAAGCCAACGCCGAAATCTCGGGCCGACGGAAGCAGCCGTCACATCGAGAGGGCTCGACACAGGGAGAGGCAGAGAGCGGGCTATCGGAACCAGTCCTCGCAGCCGGTTCGCTGGCTGCGGATAAACCGTAGCTTGCCGCATGCGAGTCTCGTCTCTGGAGCAGACGGCGGTGTCGCTCCGCGTTCGAGCAGGAAATGAAGCACGCCCGATAGGATTCGAACCTATGACCTACGGATTAGAAGTCCGTTGCTCTATCCAACTGAGCTACGGGCGCGTGTGAAGTGGAGGGCAAACCCTCTGATTTACTGCGTTTTCGACTCCTGCTCTGGCAGTGTACCTGCGAAATCGGCGTGCGTCGAGCGGTAGAGATCGGCGATCTGACCGACCATCTGGTCGATGCGGAAGTTCTTGCCGACGTGCAGTCGTCCCGCTTCTCCGACAGCGCGGGCCGTGTCCGGGTTCCGCAACAAATACAGCAATTTGTCCGCCAGAGCCTCGCTGTCCGAATGGGGCACAAGGAAGCCGGTTTCGGTGTCTTTAATCGCGCTGTAGATCCCGCCGACTTTGCTGGCGACCACCGGACGGCCCCAGGCCATCGCTTCCAGCATGATCGTTCCCAGCCCCTGCTTGATCGACGGCAGGCAGAAGATGTCCATCGCCCGCAGTGCTTCCTGGAAGCCGAACAGGTTCGGGACGAACGTCACCTTCTGGCTGATGTTAAGCTGACGGGCCATTTGCCGGAGATTGCGTTCCTCCGGACCGGAGCCGGCGACCAGAAACTCGATATTCGGAAACTCCTGCAGCACCCGACTGGCGGCTCCCAGAAAGAAGCTCACCCCTTTGATCTGCTCCAGTGGACCGGCTGTGCCGATGACGGGAACTCGCTTCGGCGTGAGCACGGTCTTGGTCAGCTCTTCGGGAATGGTCTCAATGCCGCTGTGGATGACCACGACCTGTTCGCCGCGGATCGACGGCTGCGTAAGCAATTCCGATTTCACCGATTCACTGACCGCGATGATCTTCTTACCGTGCGTCGAATCGAAGTTCAGCATCTCCCCGCGATTGAGATAATCGTGGACTGAAAGGATGTACGGGCAGTTGAACTTCCGGGCGAGTCGAATGCCGTGGCCAAGCATTTGCCGGGACTGAATGTGAATCAGATGCGGTGGCTGGTCGCTGAGGTCCTGAACGATGAATCGGCGGACGAGCCGACGGATGATCGGGAAATCGAAATACTGGTACTCGCGAACATTGAGTGCCGCTCGCCGTTCCGGGGCCACGTTGTGAATGTCGGGCGTGACGATGGTCGGCTGAATGCCGTAGTTGCCGAGCTGCTCGGCCAGAATGAGCGTTTGCGTGGAAGAGCCGCGAACTTCAAAGCGACCGGAGAGCAGCAGCACTCGCAGCGTGCCCCGTTTCTTCCGGGACTTGGTCGACTTTCCCGAGGATGGTTTCTGGTCCATGATGATGTCTTGCCGGGGCCGTCCAGAAGGAAAGTGGAAACGAATCAGAAACCAACGGCCTGTCGAGCAGGGAGCCCGCGTTTCCCTTTATCCTTCAACTTCTTCACCAGAGGCGAAGGGCATTCGAGATACTCTCTGAGTGTGATTCTAATCGCGATGGCGAAGCGGAATCAGCGGCGTTTTCTCAGAGCGATCGGCGGCTGAAGGATTTCATTGATGACGATGGCGTTGCGGACCGAGGACGGGTTGTGCACCATCGCGGCGAAATCGACTCGTGGCGGCTCCGACCCGGTTGTGACGAGGGCCTGCCTGGAAGTCGGAATCTGCTCGGAGGTTTCGAGAGCCGCTGCCGCGACGCCGATGGGGATCGCCTTTGTCGGCCGCTGCTGCCGGGCCTGCTTGCGAGCTTTTCGATTCGAGACCTGCGGCCGTTTGTATTGGTCGTCCCGCCGCTTCTGAGGAATCGGTTTGGGGTCCCTCGGAAGAATCGGAGCACTCGGCTCCTGCCGCTGCGGACGTGGCTTCGGCTGAGGAGCGGGTTGCTGGCGGACCGGTTCGAAGAGTTCGGCGGGCCTTTGTTCCCGTCGTGGCTGCTCCTCGGGTTGCCGCGGACGTTCCTGCTCCTGTTGCTCCTGCTGTTTCTGCACTTCCTTCAGGAAACTGTCGATCTCGTCCTGCAGTCGCCGTTTGGGGCGCTGCTGAGCCGGCTGCTGCCCACGCTGAGCCCGCTTCTGCTTTTCTTTCTGCTCATTGACGGCGTTGGAGATCCAGCCGATCGCGGAGATGACCAGAATGATCAGTCCGATTAAGCCTTCCATCTGCTCTCTCCCTCTCGATTGCCGTCGAATCAACTCAAGCAGATCAGCTGCCGCCAAAGTGCAGAAGCATCTTGAAACTGCTTTAGATGGTGACCTTGCCATCCTCAGGCGCGGCGCCGCCGGCGATCGATGTCCGCATCTGGGTATCGGCTTGAACGTTCTTCAGTTCGTAATAGTCGAGCACGCCGAGTCGCTTCGACTGGAACGCTTCGGCGACTGCTTCCGGAATCTCTGCCTCGGCGAGCACCACTTTAGCACGATTTTCCTGGGTCCGGGCGACCATTTCCTGCTCGCGGGCTTTGGATTCGGCTCGGCGTTCTTCGGCCTTGGCCTGGGCGACACGCATGTCGGCTTCGGCCTGATCGGCCTGGAGACGGGCTCCGATGTTGTCACCGACATCGATATCGGCGATATCAATCGAGACGATCTCAAACGCCGTTTGTGCTTCCAGTCCCTGGTTGAGCACAGTCTGTGAAATCTTGTCCGGGTTCTCGAGCACTTTGGCGTAGGAAGCGGTTGAACCGATTGCCTGGACGATCCCCTGCCCTACGCGGGCGATGATGGTTTCTTCGGTCGCTCCCCCGATGAGCTGCTTGATGTTCGTACGAACGGTCACACGAGCCCGGGCTTTCAGCTGAATGCCGTCGCCGGCGACCGCGTCGAGCGAACCCATTCCCTTTTTGGGATCGGGACAATCGATGACCTTCGGGTAAACACTGGTTCGCACGGCTTCGAGAATATCGCGGCCTGCCAGATCGATGGCGGCGGCGGTAATCCAGTCGAGGTCGATACTGGCGCGATGAGCGGCGATGAGAGCGCGGATAACATTCGGAACGTTGCCGCCCGCCAGATAGTGAGCTTCCAGATCCCGGGTCGAGATCGGATAGACCTGCGTCAGCCCGGCCTGCACGGCCATGATTTTACTGCGAACGACGACGGTCGGATTCACCTTCCGAATCGACATGATGAACAGATTGATCAGCCCGATCCCTGCACCGGTTGTCTTACTCTGAATCCAGAGACCGACATATCGGGCGAAGAGGGCGAAGAAAATCAGTCCCCCGAGGATCAGCACGATGATGCCGAACCAGATCGCCATGTCCCAGACTGTGGCCGCCAGAATCAGGGAGTTGCTGAACATGTGAGATTTCCTGTGGATCAACCGAAAGTTGCAGGTGCAGTCGAGAAATCAGAGACAGTCGGAAGGGTACGACCGCCTGCTCCGATGATAGTCGTTCGAGAGACGTTCGACCACTCTTCATCCTGCTCGGGGCTCGAGGATTGTAAGTCGAACCAGTTTCCCACCGGCCGGGACGACTTTATTTCATAGCGCCGGCATTCTGCCAAGAGTGTTCAGCACGGTAGATGCCTGCCGTTACGGCTCCTTCCATGAAGAACAACTGATGCCGCCGTCAACTTCAGTTGGTGGCACAGACATTCCTGTCTGTGGACAGAAAACATGGCTGCGGAAGGCATGCCAGAATAGGTGGAGACTCTGATGGCCTCGTCATGTGTTGATCGGCGGTGAATGAGAAAGAACGTCGATCACGCACAGACAGGAATGTCTGTGCCACCCTTCGGAAGTTCAGTTGTCGTTGCTTTAAGCGACGCACATCGGCGGCAGGATGCCGCCGGTACGGGCGCGGTCCTACCGCTGATAAATCGGGAGGTATCGATATTCGATCGCCAGCGCGAGTACGGCCATGCTGGTTGTGTAAACCTGCCCCTGTCGCCGTTCGGAAGCGTTGTCGGAAGACCAGCTGCCATCGGCTTCCTGCTTTTCGAGCAACACGCTGAAGAAGTGTTTGCGGGAGTCTTCCCAGTACTTGCCGCCCATCTTGTACATGCCGACGGTGCAGTAGTAGACCCCATAGAAGAAGTACGAGTCGCGGTATTCCAGCGGCGACTTCAGCAGGTACTCCGCTCCTGCAACCGCTTCCGCACTCTCGTGAACGCCGCAGACTTCGAGGCAGAGAATTCCGGTTCCGGTTCGTGTGGGAGTCGGACCGCCGCCGGGTTGATAGGCGAAGCCTTTCTGGTCGCGATTGGCACACATCTTCACGTACTCGACCGCCAGGTCGATGGATTCCGCGGGGACATCGCAGCCAATATCCTTGGCCGCCCGGAGAGCCAGCAGCTGCCAGCCGGTCACACTCAGGTCGCTGTCGCGGCTGGAAGGCTGATACCGCCATCCGCCCCGCTGACGTTCATTCTTGGGAATCGCCTGTGCTTCCAGAATCAGTCGGATGGCTCGCTCCAGGCCGCGTCGTGCCCGAGCCGCATCTTCCACACCAAGCATCCCGACGACTTCGGCCAGCATGAGAGTGCTGATGCCGTGCGAGTACATTGGGCCGTGGCTCGTCTTGTGAATGAGCATCCCGTTGGGTTCCTGATGATCGAGGACCCAGCGGATCCCGAGTTCGATCTGATCTCCGTACGGACCTTCTCCCGGAACGTGCCCGCCGGCGAGAAACGCCATGACCGCGAGCGAAGTCGCGGCAGTGGACTCGCCGATGTTGTCGATCCGCCAGGAGCCATCGGGCAGCTGGCGTTTTGACAGGTAGTCGAGCGCATTCTCGATCGCGCGGTCAATGTCACGATCGGTCCACTCGGCGGCCTGAACCGGCGTCGATGCGGCGGGCATCCCGCCCAGGAGCAGGGGAACGAACAGGATCGCCGGGATCAGCTTTCGCCAGCACGGTGAGGTAGAGAAGAACGTTGGAAGGCGGTTCATATCATTCCTCTGTCGCCGCGGGTTCCGGCTGAGCGAGCGATTCAAAGTAGCTGCGAATCAGCGGAGCGTATTGTTGATCAATCGGACGACGCCGGGCATCGGTCAGATCGGCATCAAGTTCTTCCTGCCGCTGGCCCCAGTCCCGCATGAGGGCGGAGCGGAGGACCGAGCCATCCATCTTTTCATCGCCCGCCATCGGAGTCTGATTGCCTGTGGTCGAGTCCGAGGTTTCGGACGGCTGGCCAGCCGAGGCCTGGGCGGCCATCTGCTGTTGATCGGCTCCCTGCGAATTCTCCTGGGGCGGCTGCAGGCTCTCATGAGCCCGATCCAGTGCCTGGGCAGCCTGCGCCAGTTGCTGGGCCAGCTGCTGCAGAGCCGAAGGATTCTGTGAAGGCGCGGGCTGTCCCGAATTCTCCGACGGCTGGCCGGGCGTCTGCGGACTTCCTTCCGCATTGGCCGCTTGCTGCTGTGATGGCGAACCCTGCTGGGGAGACTGTTCTGACGGAGCACCATTCTGGGACTGCTCGGCCTGCTGTTGAGAGGCCTGTTGCATTGCCTGTTTCAGCGACTCCTCAGCCTGATCGAGCAACCGCGAGGCCTGGGCGGCATCTTCGCCGACGGGTTCTGGGACGAGGGTATCGCGTTTCGTGTTCGCCAGTTGAGCCGATTCTTTCGCCAGCCGTTTCAGGGTTTCAGCGGCTTTGTCAGACGCCTCGCCAGAGTTCTGAAGATTCCCCTGCTGGCTCTGCTGTTGAGCGTTCTGCATTTCACCAGCCGCCTGCTGCGACTGGTTCTGCATGGCGGAAAGCTGCTGGCTGTTCCGCTGATCGGCAATGGGATCGGCTTTACTCTGCTCCGACAGTGTCTTGAAGGCTTCCGCCAGACCTTCGGTCTGTTCTTGAAGCTGTTGTTGAGACATGGCGCGAGCCAGTTGACTGGCCTGCGGATTCTGCGCCAGCTCCTGAAGCTGCTCGGCTATCTGCTGCTGCTGCTCGGCCAGCTCTTCGACCGCCTTCTGAGCCGATTCGTCTGTCAGTCCCTGTTCAGCCACGGCGGCCAGCTTTTCACTGGCCTGCTGGGCCTGCGGTTCGCTCTGGCGGAGTTGTCCACTCTGCAATTGTTCGCTGGCTTTGCGAGCCGACTCAGCCGCCGCCTGGAAGGTCTCGTTGAGTTCTTCCTTCTCGGGGCTCATGACTTCCGACTGCTCGGCCAGTTGCTCGGCCTGTGCGGCCAGACGCTCCTGGCTGGCCTGCAACGACTGCAACGAATTCTTGAGATTCTGCAGCAGTTCTTCGTTCGGCATGTTCCCGGCCGGCGGCTGCTCGGAACCGCTCTCGGCGGGCGGTCCTTCCGCTGCTTCCGACGGCTTCTGTTCGTCTGGCATCGCCTGGGCCATCGGAGCGCCTTCGGGGTCATCTACCTCCTCGGGGGCTTCGTTCCCGGCCACCTGTCCGGCTGGCTGCTCCATCTGCCCGCTGAGTTTGTCGAGCTGATTCCGCAGCGCCTCGGCCAGTTCTTCCGATCGCGATTTCTCGGGCTGTTGTTCGCCTTCTTGGGCTGCGTGCTGGTCCTCAAGTTCGCGGCTGACCTGATCGAGAGCTTCTTCGAGTTGCCGTTTCGCCTGCTGCTGAGATTCGGTGGCCTGTTCCGGCTGGTTGCTTTCGAGTGCCTTCTGCGATTCCCGCTGCAACTGCTGAGCAGTCATGCGGGGCAACGCAGCCGATTCTCCGTTCAGGCTCTTCGACTGTTCAGCAAGATTGCGCTGCTCGCCGGCGAGCTGACGTAACTTGTTGCGCAGTTCATTGGCCCGTTCCGGGGCCGCGTTGTCGGCGATCGCCTTCTCGGTCTTCTCATTCAACTCCTGTTGAGACTTGACGAGCTTCTCCAGTTCCGCCTTGAGTTGCTCGGGTTCGCCCTGCTTCTGAGGGAAACGCAAGGCTTTCAACTCCGGCGACAGTGGCACATCCCGCCAGGCGTCCTGACCGGACGCGTTCTTGGAATCTTCCTCGGTCTGATCGTTGTTCTGTTCTGTGTCCGCCGACGGTTCGGCGAGTTCTTTGTTCAATTCAGCGAGTTGCTCGGCGAATTTCTTCTGCGTCTCGGCCGCTTTCTTGAGATCGTTCGATTTGAGCTGCTCGTTGGCTTCGAGACCTGTTTTCACGGCTTCAGCGAGTTTTCCTTCCTGCTCGGCAGTGTCGCTTCGCAGAGCCGAACGGAGTTGTTCGAGCTGCCGAGGGGCGAGATCGGGACCGGTCTGGGGACCTGCTGGTTCCGACTGAGACGCCTTGTCTTCCAGCTCTCGGGCCAGTTGCTCCGCCTGTTCCTGAATCGGCTTGAGCTGGTTGAGTGCCCGCTGATCGCGAGCGGGCTTATCGCCCATGCTGCGGGCCAGATTTTCGAGAGTCTTCGATGCATCGCGAACGCGGTCGTCAGCTCGGTCGGTTCGGGCGGCGAGTTCATCGGCTCCCTGATCCAGCTTCGCGACGGCGTCCCGTTTCTGGGGTTCAAACTGAGGCGTCGTCGGAAGGGCGGACGCGGCCTGCATCACACCGGCGAGGCGTTCTGACAGTTTCTGCTGTTCCTTTTCGAGAGCCCGCTCCTGTTCGCTGAGATCCTGCTTGCGGGCGTCGAGTTGCTCTGCTTTCTCCGTGAGCGCGGGATCGTCCGGATTGGCTTTGCGAGCCCCCTCGAGTTTCTTCTCTTCGCCGGCCACGGCTCGAGCTTCGCCTTCGAGCTTTCGCTGCTCGTCGTGATGGGCCTTCATTTCTTCGGCGAGCGCGGCACTTCGTTTCGCCAGTTCGGTGGCGGCCTGCTGGGCGTCTGTGGGCAGAGATTCCGTCTGCTTCATTGATTCCTGAAATCGTTCCAGGGCTTCGCGTGCCGCCTGGATTTGCTCGGCGGCATTGCCGAAGTTTGCCTGTTCCTGTTCATGAGCCGCCTCCCGAGTGGCGGTCGGATTGAAGACCGGAGCCGCATCGTCGCGCGCTTCTTCGCTCGAACGCTGCGCCAGTTCCGAGGCGATCTCCCGTGCCTGACGAAGGTTTTCCGCGAGCGGCTGACTGGCTTCCGTCAGCGCCTGTTGATCATCCCGCGTCGCTTCACCAAGAGCCGACTGGAGTCGGGCCAGTTCATCGGCAGTCTCGGCGACTTCGGAAAGTTCCGACAGCAGCGCGTTCTTGGCGGCCTGCTTCAGTTCCGGACGACGTTTGAGCAGATTCTCCAGATCCTGTGACAGCGTCGACCACTCGCTCTGCAATTTCTCAAGAGGCTGCGGCTGGTCCGGCTGTTCGGTCTGCTGCGGTTCGCTCGAAGCCTCGGGCTTCTGCTCCGAGTCGTTAAGGTTGGCCGCATCCTTCGCCAGTTCTTTGGCCCGACGGGCGAGCTGCTGCAGTTCCGTCAGCTCCTGTTCGATACGTTCGGCATCTCTCAACTGGTTCATCAGTCGGTCGATTGATTTCTCGGCTTCGCGAACGTCAGTCTCCTGATCGCGAATCAATTCCATCGCATCGTTATCGCTGACCGGCTTGAACTCTTCGAGGGCCCGGGCGGTATCGTCGATCAACTGTTGAGCCGGCTCGACGTTCATCTGCGACAACGCTCTGGTAATTGGCCGCTGCTGCAACCGCCGCGACAGATCGTCAAGCTGAAGGTTCAACGCCAGTTTGGTCTGCATCCACTCCGGCTTCTTCTCGTCGACGCGCTGCTTCGATTCCTCACGCGGCTTCGGATCGAGCTGCTTGCGATCACTCTCCAGTTCACGGCGATGAGCAGCGATTTCATTCTTCACGATATCGGCGTGTCGTCGGAGCGATTCGTAAAACTCTTCGACTTCCTGACCGGCAATCGTTTTCACTTCTTCGTCGAGCATCAGCACCCGTCGCGAAGTCCAGGTTTCGTTGGGACCCGGAATTGGGCGGCCATCGCGGGCAACGGCTCGATAACCGAGAATGTCGCCCGATTCGAGCTCGAACTGACTCAGGTTCAGCTCGTAACTGTCGTTGAGCAGCCGGACGTCATCTCCTGTTTTCGGCGAGCTCCACTCCAGAATTTGCGGTTCCTCACCGGCTCGGGAGAGCTGCTCGACGACGATGCGAACATCGACCAGTCCGAAGTCATCATCGGCACGAATCTCAATGGGCACGACATCCGCCGGCTGGACTTTGACGGGGTCGTTGGAACCGGTCATGTCGATCCGCGGCGCCCGGTCCGGGACGATCTGAATCAGCCGCTGCGGCTCGTCGATATTAGTCAGTCCGTCGCCACTGGTGACCAGAAACGCGAACTGATCCGACTGTGTGGCAATCAGGTCAAACCGGGCCGCCCGTCCTTCTTCCAGAAGCGTTGCAGGCACCTGCGATTGAGCCACCGTGGCGGGCTGAGAGGCGGAGTCGGCATTCTTCGAGGCCGATTCGGCCGGGCTAACCAGTCGCGGGGTCTTCCACATCCACGCGGCTTCAGCGACGGGATGTTCGAACTTCAGATTGGCAATGAGGCGGCTGCCTTCAATGACGCGAATTGTGCCGATCGCGCCTTCGATAATTGATTCCGGTACCTGTGTGTAAGCGGGAGGCTGGATCGTCAACTGGACGTCCACGATTCGCGGCCGATCGGCCACATTGATGTGATAAGTGCGGGAACGTGCATTCCGGCTTGAGAGGACGTAATTGACCGGCGACATCAGTTGCGGAATCTTCCCAACGAAGGCGTTACGGCCCGCGTCGTACGCCATTTCCCGCGACTGCGTTTTTCCATGCTCGTCGGTCCACTGCAGTCGAATCTCGCGCGGGAGTTCGCCCTCGTAGTAGCGCCAGTGCGGTTCGGCATAGATCATCGCATCGCTGCCGCGGGGCACGGTCCGGTCGGCGTCTTCGACGAGGAATGTCAGATTGGTCGCTGAATCGAGGTTCACCCACGGCGTGAGCAGCCGTTGCCAGAGTAGCGAGTATCCCTGTGAATTCAGCAGCAGCGGCACAGCCGCGACAATCGAGAGCAACGTCGCGGAGACGAGCGCAATGGCCATTGTTCGCAGCGACAGACATTCCCACAGATCGACGTGAGTCAGTCGGGTATTGGTTTCCTGCCGCAGTCGTTCTGTCATGTACTCGGAAACAGCAGAGTCGCCGTGTTCCAGCATGGAGAGTTCGACGGTGGAACTGACCCGTTCCTGAAAGTCCGGAAAGGCCCGGTCGATGATATAAGCCAGATCGGGCCAGCGGCGACGGCGGGTCAGTGGAAGCACCAGCCACTGGTAAAACAGCCAGAGTCCGGTCACGCACAGCAGCGTCAGAAACGCGAACCGGATGACTCCGGGAAGCGGGAAGTAATAATCGGTGCCCAGGAACAGAGCCGCCATGAGCAGCACGACGAACATCAGGCTGCCGACTCCGCGCACGAAGCTGACCCACCGCAGCCGCCGGTCGAGCTGAGCCAGCTCACGACGCAGATCAGCCGGAAGAGCCGCAGGATTCAGTCTGCCGCCAGTCGTTGGAATGGTCTGACTCATTCACCGATCCTCAAAAACTCGTTGCGTTAACAACCTGACGCCAAAACGGCGTTTCCTGCGGGAAGAATATTCCTCCGACAGGGTGGCACAGACATTCCTGTCTGTGCGTCGTTTGCTCTCTTAACTCAACTTCATCCGCCACCGCGTCTTGTTTCCACAGCCAGGAATGTCAGTGCTACTGGTCGTTTTGACAGCCAGGAATTTCTGTGCCGCTGGCTGAAGTTGACGGACGTGCTTCTCAATTCACTTGATCACGGCAGCCCGTGCCATTTGCGGACCAGCCATTCGGCGGTGACGATTGTCACCATCATCACAAACAGCAGCCAATGATTCCAGAGGGGAAAGTCCTGTTTCTGTTCGAGTGTCCGCCACTCCGGATTGAGCCGGTCGAGAAGTTCGTCGAGCTGATGCGGCAGAAAAACCGCTCCATTCGTCGCCGCGGCGAACTGTTCAAGCAGCGTTCTATCGGCCGACAACCGATTCGTTTCACCATTCTGTCGCGGCGTGACGAACAGCGTCGCTTCAATCGGAGCAGGGCCGAGCGGCACGTCTTTGGCCGCCAGTCGCAGCCGATATTCGCCGACCGGCAACGGGGGAACTTTCGCTTCCTGAAGCATTGGCTCGGTTTCGACCCGATCCAACGGAAACCGCATAATAGGAACGAGTTGATCGACATCCCGCGGGTACACTTCGATTTCCGTGCGAACTTCTTCGGGCAGATTTTGGTGCATCGCCTGCGACCAGCGGGCCCGAATCATCGTCTCATCGCCTTCTTCAATCTCCGTCGATTCCAGAGCCAGCCGGACGTCATCGGAACCGGCTGACGACCGCATCTCCGCGGCCCAGCGGGAGAGCTGTCCCCAGAAGCGATAGTGATCTTTATCGCCACGCCGCAATCGCCACCGCCATGTGCTGTCGATGCCGAGCCACATCACGCGGCCCAGCCCATAATTCTGCGCGACGACAGTGCCGGCCGGCCGGGTCGATGTCGAGGCGATCGTGGCTCCGACCGGAGACGCCAGGACGACCGCGGCTGGTTTGGGATCGCCGACGTAACCCTGGAAATGCCCGGGCAGGTTTCGCCAGGCGGCGATGTTCGCATCGTGTTCCGTTTCCAGCTTCATCGCCGGATGAAGCCCCCCCTGCGGAGTCAACTGCAGATGAAACCCACGTTGAATGGGATCACTAAGATTTTCATTGTCGATGGCTTCGATGCGTCGTGTATGCGTAATCGGCATCAACTTGGAGAGAATCGGATTCTGCATGATCCCCGAGAAGTGCCGTTTGCCAGTGTAGACGACCAGCGTGCCGCCCTGTTCGCCAACGAACCGTTCAAGCCGTTCCCAGGTCTGGGCGTCGACCGCCTTCGGATCGGCATCGCCCCAGATGACCAGATCAACGCCTTCAAACGGCCCGGACGATGTCCGCGAGTTGGGAAGAGCCGTATCGAAGAACGAGGTCGGTAGCAGACCGAGGTACGGCTGCTCGAACAGCACGGAATCGAGCTCGACGCGATCATCCCGTTCGTAGGCGGCATCGATGAAACGAAACTCCCAGCTCGCTTCCCCGCCCACAAGCAGAACATGCGTGCTGTCGTCGATCACGTTGACGGCGAACTCCTGCTGATTGTTATCGAGCTGAAGTTCGCCCTGTTCGCTGTCCCGTTTCACGGTCGAGCCGTCGGCCGGGCTGATGTCGACAATAAACCGCTGCCGGCCCGGCGTGTTGAGCGGCAGGCTGAATTCGACATCCTCGTAGCGATCATCGACATCGATGTTCTTCGTCAGTCGATTGCCATTGGAAACATCGGTCAGCGACACGGTGACCGGTTTCCCTTCGTAGCCGTGTGTGGTGGCCCGGATTTGAATCAGGGGCTGGTCATTCTGGTAGACCGATTCGGGATGATTAATCGATTCAATTGCCAGATCGACCGGCTGCGAAGTCGAACCGGCCAGAATGCTGTAAACCGGTCGCGATTGTCCGGCGAGACGATTCAACTGAGCCTGCGGCTTCTGCGGAGACGTGTCGACGCCATCGGAAATGATGACCGCCGCGGCAACGTTCTCGCGGGCCGCGACTTCTTCAATCAGCGAAGTGAACGAAGTACTTGCCGAAGTCAGTCCGTCGGACAGCACATCGCGGGATCCCGTCAGATCTTCTCCGCTGGCCCGTTTAATATCTTTGCTGAAGAGCAGCAGTTCGACGTCGGCCACCTCGCTGAGGCGATCGAGCAGACCGATGTTGGGAGCCGAAAGTAGCTGCCGGGCCAGATCAAAGCGGCTCAGCGTTTCCCAGCTCGCCATCAGGTCGGAGGCGTCGTCCTCCAGTGGCTGCACCGCTTGTTCTCCGGAATCATCCCCGTTAGTTTCGTCCGGGACTTCCTCAGCCCGGGCGGCGTTTTCCTTGAGCAACTCGGCTCGGATCATGCCGAGCCCTGCGGCCCACTGTTTACGCTCCTGTTCGCTGGCCTGCTCATCGACCAGATCCATGCTTTGCGAGACATCGAGAGCGATGAGGATGGAGTTGTCCTGCCTGGACTTCGTTGTCCAGCTGAGTGTCGGCTGCAAAGCCATGAATAACAGCACGACCAACAGCAGAATTCGCAGCGAAAGCAGCGACCAGCCGATCGGCCCGGACACGAGACGACGTTCGTAGCGGTACAGCCAGATGACCAGACCGACAGCCACGGCGAAACAGAGGACGACCAGAAACGTCCATCCGTACGATTCAAGGCCGAGATAGGTCAGTCGCTGGGCGGTCATACAGGCTTGGTGTGAAAGAGAATGAGTCTGAAACGAAGCGAAATCCCGGACGTGTGCAGCGAGCAACGGAATGGCCGGGAAGATTGGTCCGTCCGTTCATTATGACGTTTTCCGGACCAAATAGCATCAAATTTGACCGAAAGATGCGTTTTGCCGGGCAGATGTGTGCAAAACGCCGTCTCGCCCGACAGGATGGCCCGGACGGGCTCGTCCGGGTGACGAAGTCCCGGGAGGCCGCTGTTCATCGGCCAATCAGACGCACGCGTCGGAACCGTCCGTTCTCCTGTGAGATTCTCTCGGCAGTGCCTCTCAAGGGCCATCTATTCAACGGACACTGCTTTCCTTAACGCCGAGGTCGCGAAGATCAGCGGGTACAGCTTCTCGTAATACCAGAGCTTGGCGAAATAAAAACCGATCGGCGTGGCATGGTCGATAGTGCCTGTTTCCGCTCGTTCCGCCAGCCAGTCGACACCCCGTTGAATTGCCGTGGCATCGGCGCGACACGGGATCAGAGCGTCCAGCGCGAGGGCCGTCTCTTCGACCGACGATTCGATCCCGCCTGCGCCGCCCCAGCCGCCATCGGCGTTCTGGATGGATAACAGAAACGCAACGCCTTGTTGGAGACGCTGTTTTCGCTCTCGATTCTCCTCGAGACTTGCGTAAGCGAGCAAGACTCGTGAGGTTCCGTAGAGCGGGTTTTCGTCGTCCTGGGCGTACTGATTGCCGAACCACAGCGGCAGCCAGGCTCCGTCCTTTCGCTGGCGACGGTCAAGAAAGCGGTATCCCTTTTCAATCGCCTCGCCCGCCTCCGGCTTCACCGTCTGCAGCGCACGCAGAACGTGGGCGGTGATGTCCGGCGAACTGCGATCGAATGGCAGTCTGCCCCAGCCGCGACAGAACGTCGGCCAGCCGCCATCACTGTTCTGCAGAGACAACAACCAGCCGCTGGCCGCTTCACACGCTTCGTCGATGCGCCGTCGCTCATTTGCGGAAACGCGATCCCTCAAACGCTGCACCGCCAGAATGGCTCCCGGCGTGTCGTCGGCATCGGGGACGCCGCCCGGCAGATCGGTCCAGGCCCAGCCGCCGGGATCGGCATTCGTGTAAGGATGCACTTCGCGATACTGCTGACCGATCAGCCAGTCGAGCACGGGCCGCACATCGCTTTCCGGCAGATGATCGTCGAGGGCATTGACACTGAGCGTGGTTGTCCAGGTTGCCAGATTTGTATCAATCGGCCAGCTGCCGTCGGGACGCACGGAGTCAATCAGAAATCGTACCGCTTCGGGAACAACGGGGTGCTGATGCTCGCCGGCCGCCATCAGGGCCATGGTGACGAAGCTGGTCAACGGCGTCGCTTCCAGATACCCGCCGGTCGTTGGCTGGATCCGCTGGAGTACGCTCAATGCTTTGCGTTTTACAGCGGTTCTCAGCCACCGAAGCGGAAGGAACCAGGTCGGCATTTGCCGATGACGCGCCAGGCCAATGGCGATGAGCGCCGGGAGGGCATAGCTGACCACCGGCAGATTCACCCGCTTGTACCAGTCAGCCGGGAGACAGGCCAGTTCGAACGGCAGCTGATTGACTTCACGCCAGTGGACCTGCTCCCCCAGTGCGCCCTGCATCAAAATCGGAACCGAGAACGTTCGATCGCTTCCATAGCGTTCGCGAATCGCTTTCACGCCGCCAATACGGGCGATGTAGGCATCGGTGTCCGCGAGGGAGTCGGTCTCGATGGCCCAGTCCACCATCGTGGAGTTCAACGCGGCCGCGAAAACACTGCGGACGAGCATCGTCGTCGAGATGTTGCTCAGACTCTTCTGCGTATCGCCCCAGCCACCGTCTTCGTTGCGAGCAACGACGAGCCAGTCGAGACCGCCGAGAATTAACGGCCGAATCTCTGCGACTCGGGAAGGAACCGCGTTCTGTTCCAGAACCTTCAGCAGCGCCATGACAGCCGTGGCGGTCGAGAGAGCAGACGTCGACAACTCGCCTTCCCAGTATCCGGTGGAAGTTCGTTCCGCGAGCAAACGGTCGCGACAAATCTCGAACGCAGCCTGGGCGCGGTCGTGGTCTTGTGTTGT
Source organism: Rubinisphaera margarita (assembly GCF_022267515.1). NCBI lineage: Bacteria > Pseudomonadati > Planctomycetota > Planctomycetia > Planctomycetales > Planctomycetaceae > Rubinisphaera > Rubinisphaera margarita. Next base: position 698,619 of record NZ_JAKFGB010000014.1, read on the forward strand.
CGTTACAGTCGCGTCACTCACAGCGGCATGTCGTCCAGGCTGTCGATCAGGTCATCGAGATGGTCTCGCGGCTGATCGGACCTGTGTTCCTGTCGTTTGCGGAGTCCGACTGCCGTGCCGACCGCATCGCGCCCATCGGCGACCAGTTCCCGATCGCGTTCGCGGACGGCGATGTCGATCGAGTTCTCCGAGCCGAACAGCTTCGACAGGTCAATCTTGAAGCCGGCCACTTCACCGGGGGCTCCGGCGATGGCGGGGGTTTTGTGCCCGGGGAAGATGATGGCATTCTCAGGACAGACGCGACTGCAGGCCGGACAACCCTTCTTGCAGTTGTCCTGCGTCTCGACATGAATGAAGTCGCCGTCGTTCACGCCGTAAACACCGAACAGGCAGAAGTCGATGCACTCCAGACAGTTCGTGCAGCGTTCGTAATCGATCACCGGATACCAGCGGCGTTTCGTCGGTTCCGGCTCCGTCGCCGCGGCCGCCTTTTGCTCGCCGTTGGTTCCATTGTTGCCCGTCGCACTCTCGGGCGTTCGCAGGTATCGCTCCAACTGCTCCGGCTTCGGGCTTCCCTGAATCCAGCTCATCAGATCAACCGTCTGGACCGACTTCTCACTGGCGATGCGTTTGATCTCGTTGAAGTAGTCATCGACCGAGTTGCTGACCCGCATGTCGATGCAGTAGACCTTTCTCTGGGCGACTTTCCCAAGACCGATTCCGCGATCCGGAGAAGGTTCTTCTTCGAGCTCTTCATCGTCCTCGTCGACTTCTTCTTCGAGCAGCGTCTGACCTTCCAGCCCGGAGATGCCCTGTCGATGCAGAATCCAGCGCGTCGGACGTGGGTAGAGCCAGCTGAGGACAACGAGATCTCCCGGGACGCCGCGGAGGAAGATCAGCCCGGTGTGGTCGGCATGCATGTCGTACAGATGCGGCACGACAGCCACTTCGACCGAGCCGTCCATCATCAACCGGGCGGCAAGAGTCTCTTCAAGATCGCGATACTGCGGATTCTTACTCTGTGACTGTGAGATGACGACAGTCAGTTTTTTTCCAGCCATGGCGGTATCTCAATCGTGCGGAAGCAAAGTCGGAGGAGGGAGCATGCGGGTGGCGACAGCTCGGCGCACACTCTCTCCAGAGTAAGCGGTCTGCCTGCAAGATTCTACCATCAACCCCCGGGAATGTTTCGCGGATGGGGGTGGTCACCACTTGGGAAACGCAAAAGGATGGCTCCAGACGCATGCGTCTGAGTGGCGAGTGACGCGGGATTTATTGCTCAAAGAGTTTGGGTACAGATGGGGGAGTAGCCTATGCATCTCTCATGGTCACGCACATCATGTCCCTCCGCCCCTTGAGGGGAGGACTGAAAATTCTCGCTGCGAAACGCAGCAGGCCCGAAGGGCGGATGAGGGGGCGATCAACCTGCGATGCTCCATACAAATGAGAATCAACGTCCCGCGGAGCTTGTCGATCACCGAACACTAAACTCACCGCTGATCAACCGGCAGGGGTGGCCCCGAAAGATTCTTTCGGGGCGGCGAAGCCGGGGGAGAACTTTTATATCACGTCGAATTAACAGGTGATGGATTCCTGGGACGGCAGAGGGAAAGCTGTAAGTTGAGGCCCGCGGCTGGGGCATCTTCCAACGGCTTCGCCGCCCTGATAGCTGTGCCACCCCGAACGCGAACGAGAACTTCGCAGTTTATCAGCCGCTTCTTGTCGCTGCCGCGACTCAGACGCGCACGTCTGAGCCATCCCGTCTTTCTGGAGAGCTACGGCCCAGGCCACTCCATTTCAGTGAATCTGGCCTTTGATCACCCGCTGAGTTTCTTCCCATTTGCTGTCCAGGTGGGCGATGTATTCCTCCGCGGACTGCAGCGGGGCATCGGTTTTCAGGGAGAACAACCAGCCGGCTTCGTAGCAGTCGCTGTTGATCAGGGAGGGATCGTTGAGCAGCTCTTCGTTGAACTGAATATCGGTGCCGTCGACGGGAGAAGTCAGATGCGAAACCGCCTTGGAGCTCTCGATTTCGCCGATGTTCTGCCCTTTGGTCACCGGGGAGCCATCGTCGATTTCCCAGTCGAGGAAATAGACATCCTGCAGAAGTCGGACGGCATAGGCGGTGAAACCAGCGCGAAAGCGATCGCCATCGGCCTGAAGCCACATATGGTTGGTCGAGTACTGCCGATCCGTGCGGATCTTCGCCTCGTACGTGCCCATCATGAATACCGGATCGCCGTCGCTCACACTTTCTCCTGCCGTTCGGAAACTTCGCAGAGATCAATAGAGCAGACTCAATGCTCCGGTACAACTCAGCCTGAGGACGGACACGCCCGATCTTCCGAACGGGATCTACTGAACAAGTTCTTCGAAGGAAGCCTGTTGGACCGATGACGGCTGCGAAGCCGGCTGCTGAGCGGTAGCCGATCCGGACATCTGGCCAGGATTCTGGTCCGGGAACATGCGGATGGACGTGACTACCCGTTTCTGCTGTTCGAACTGCAGTCCGCCAGCCTGGACGGTCATGTTGAGCAGGTGATCGATCCGTGACTCCAGCGGCAGTCCCGTCTTGCGGTCGATGGTGCAACTGCCATTGGAATGACCATCACGGACCTGCAGCGAAACCTGAGACGAGCCGGCGCCTGTGGTTGCGGAAGCGGGGGAGACATCCCCGAGAATCTCAACCTTGGCGTATTCCTGATTGAGATCGCGCAGGGTGTAGGTGTTCTTCACCGACATCTGGACCGGATCGTTGTAGTGGCGGGATTTCGTCCAGTTGCCCCCGAGTCGGACAACAGCCGAGCCATCCGGAGAGCTGGGATCGTACGGCAGCAGCCCGATGGTATCGTCCACAAAATTGGCGATGCCGTCCTGTCCCGAGTGTTGCGCGAGAATTCGAGCCGTGCGCTCCGCCTGATCAGACGGCACCTGCGCGAGACACTTTTGCACGAACTGCTGGAAATCGACGACGTCTGTGATTTTGTTATCCGGGCCGACCCAGAAGGAGAATCCGTTGTCGATCATGCCCTGATAAACGAGTACGGAATCGGGGATGTTCAGTGCGGGTTGGTCAGAATCGTAACGGACCAGTTGACCAGTCAGATCACTCTCGTACTGGACGCGGTTGTATCGGACCGAGAATCGTTTCTTCTGATCGCGAATCTCTTCGACAGTAACCGCCATGTCGAGTTCGACATACTCGCGGTTCTGCGTGGAACCCTGCATCGACTTTTGGGTCAGGACTTTCTCAACGACTTTGCGCAGAGGGAATCGATCGCCCTCCTGCAGATTCACGCCGAGCCGCGCTTTGGATTCGGCCTGACCGTCGGCGGAATTACTCTCGCCGTTCTCATCGAGCGTGAACCAGGATTCGTCGAGGACTTCGCTGGAGTCCTTCGATTCCGAGCTGCATCCTGGCAGTAACAACAGACACACGGCGAGTATCAGCACCAGGCCCCGCAGACAATGCACGAGTGCGGGAATGAACAGATACGGAATCTTCAGGAGCATTGCGCCCTCCGTGGCCAATGTAGAATCGAACGCTGCAATAAGATCGCCGGATCCGATCCCGACCGGCCCGCACAATATAAACCAGCGAGCCGATTTCCGAAAAGAGCGCTTCCAGCCGGGCAATTCCTGCAGAGCCCCGCTTGGGTGACAAGCAGGGGAACAGCTCTTAAGATGATCCATCAACGCGTTCTGTTCTGTTGCTCAGTGAGGTGCTCCATCGTGAATGTCCCCCGTCTGCTTCTTCTCTCGGTTTTCGCGCTCTTCGTTGCATTGCCTGTCGAGAATGGTTTCGCCGCCGACCGGCCGAATTTCGTCATCATCTTCACCGATGATAAGTAACTCCAAGCTCCCTCAACGGTGGAGAACTGCCAGAAATGTAGTGGATATTCCAATTTCATGTGAGTACCGAATTGCTGGAGATTCATCCCAATTCAGTGGCATTCAGGCCGATTTACTACATTTTGCTACACAAGATTTGATGTCAGGATGTGGGAGCCTGCTCGGTAGAGTGGATCAGCCATATAGCCATGCTCCAGCATTCGTGCATCTGCGTCGCGATCTGCCTTGCTGCGCAATTCTGACAGCTGCGGTTGCGGCGCGGCCGATCGATGCATTTGCAGCCCTGTCAAAATTGAGGCCGTCTTCGTATGATGCAGTCCACAAATGTATGCCACTTCGCTTTACGCCATCACGGATTGAGCCATTGATGTTCTCCGAGAGCAATTCACTTCAGCTTCGCGCCGAGTTCTTTACGATCGGCTGTATTCTCCTGTTTTCATTCCTCCTGAACAGTTGGAACAATGATTTTCCGCTCGGCTATCACGGCGATGAGCCCAAGAAAGCCAGATTCATCCTGGATGGCACTCAGGATTACCATCACCCGATTCTAATTCTGCAGTTGTCCCGTATCGGTAACGCCATCTTGGGCTTTGAGGAAGAGAGCGGCGCGGTTCTAATCGGCCGGTTCGTCTCGGCGTTGGCTGGCACCGCGATCGTCTGGTTCACGTATCTTTTGGCCCTCCGATGTTTGCCTGGCCGATGGTCTCTGCTCGCTGCATTGCTTACAGCAACGTCTCCGATTCTGGTAATTCACGCGCACTACCTGAAAGAAGACATTCTTTTCACGGCCTGTGCTCTCGCGTCGGTACTGGCATGGTTGCGATTCTGGCAGAACGTTCCCATGCTTCCCAGCATTTGTCTTGCAGGGCTGGCGATGGGCCTGTCCATGTCGGCTCACTACAAGTCCGTGTTATTGTGGCCTCTGGCACTCGCGATTCCTTTCTTCGACGGTTCATCATTGCGTGCAATACTCACACGTCTGCCGGCCTTGGCTGGAATTTTCTTCCTGTCTGAATTCGTATTCTTCAGCGTGAATTATCCCATTTTGATTGATCCCGACATTTTTCTATCGGGATTGAACCATGAATATACCCACGCTGCGTTTGGACACTCGCTGCATATCAGTGCTTTAGACTATTACTTTCTGTTTCACTTGCGTTTCAGCCTTATTCCAGGGCTGACCCTGCCAATCGTGGTTCTGGCGATCGTGGGACTCCTGTGGATCTTGGGGAGTTGGAAGACAGTGTCGGTCACCGCACGCATACTGGTTACGTACGCGGTCGTTTATTATGTCGTTCCAGAATTGGTGCCCTCAAAGCCAGCGCCAGATTTCGCGCGATACGTCCTCCAGGTGGCACCCGCCCTGATCGTGCTAGCCGTAATCGGCATGGAACGACTGGCTGTGACAATGGTGCCTCACATTTTCAAACCGGCTTATCTGGTCCTGATCGGAGTATGCGTTGCGTGGCCTGCGTTTCTCAGCGTGGCACTGGACCATCATCTGGCGAGCGATACGCGGCAGGTGGCTCAGGAGTGGATTAACGAACGCGACGAGAAAGCCATCTATGAACACTACGCCCACGAAAGCTGGGACTGCGTTTCTCTAGCCGATCTCGATCTCGCTCAGGTGCGCAGCAGCGGCGTGAGATATCTTGTGGCGAGCGATTTCCGGTACGAACGCTACTTCCGAGGCGTGAAAATGGAAGGCCAGAGCGATCTCGTGCACGACCGACATCGCGCCTACGAGCACCTTTTTCAGGGGACAGTGCAGATCATCAGGCCGGCATTCCGCAGTTATGCCTTCAGCAATCCGACGATCCGGATCATTGACCTCGACAAGCTTCCGCCACTTGCCATCAGTCAACGGGGAGAGTAGGCATGACTCTACCACTGAAAAAGCACTGGCAGATGATCGCATTCTGGGCCTTGTTGTTGACCCACACAGGGCTTCTTGCTTACTCAGCTGCGGTTCACAGTCCGAACGCCAATGAGCCTGCCCATCTGGCGGCGGGAGTCAGTCACTGGGAGTTCGGCCGCTTTGAACTCTATCGCGTGAACCCTCCGTTAGTGCGGATGGTTGCTGCGATCCCAACTGTCTTGCTCGGCTACGAAGAGGACTGGTCTTCTTACAACGACTATCCCGGCTCACGATGTGTGTTCTACGTCGGCCCCGACTTCATGTGGGCCAATGGATACCGTTCGCTCTGGCTGACCACCTATGGTCGCTGGGCCTGTATTCCATTTTGTCTGGTGGGAATCTGTGTTTGCTATCGCTGGTCCCGCGAACTGTACGGCCCGATGGCTGGGTTGCTCTCCATGTCTCTTTGGGCTTTCTCACCGAGCATGATCGCGCATGGCAGTTTTTTTACGCCGGATGCCCATGCGGCCTCAATGGGCTTACTTGCCGCTTATCTTTTCTGGAAATGGCTCAAAGAGCCGGACTGGTTTCATGCAGTCCTGGCGGGGACCGGCGTCGGACTTGCGCTGGCGACGAAGTCAACTTGGATCGTTCTGCTAGGTCTATGGCCGGCACTGTGGCTGGTGTGGAGGCTATTCCGACGACAGCAGGAAAACGCAACCGAAGGACACAGTCGTCCTCCCGTCATTCAACTGATCCTGTTGCTGCTGATCGGGCTCAATGTCCTCCACTTGGCCTATTTTTATGAAGGAAGCTTTCCGCGGCTCGGCAGTTTTGAGTTCGTAAGCCACTCTCTGAAGGGAAATGAGGAGGAGGGCGTCGGGAATCGTTTTCGGGGTACATGGCTGGAGCATCTCCCGCTGCCGTTGCCTCGTGAGTTTGTGGCGGGCATCGACGTTCAGAAACATGACCTCGATCGCCCGCGTCAGACGTATTTCCGCGGACGACTCCACGATCACGGCTTCTGGTATTACTACCTCTATGCAATCGCGATCAAAGTACCGATCGGCACTCAGCTATTATGGCTAGCCGCACTTATAGCGTTCGTCACAGGATGCCACGGCCGGAACTTTTGTGATGAAATGATTCTGTTCATCCCCGTGGCCATCATCATGGTACTAGTGAGTTCTCAGACGAATTACAACGCACACTTGCGATACGTTCTGGGAGCCTTCCCGTTTCTTTTTGTCCTGGCAGGCCGGTTGTCTCAGAGAGAAGGATTTTCTGTCCATCTCAGACGGTGGGCAGTCGGCGGATGTTTGGTGTGGACGGTAGGGTCGACATTGCTCTGCTACCCTCATTGCCTATCTTATTTCAACGAGACGATCGGAGGCTCACGGAACGGATACAAGCATCTCGCGAACAGCAATCTGGACTGGGGGCAGGACTTACTATTTCTAAGTTGGTGGCTCGAAGAAAAGGGCCACTCAGAAAAGATTGAACTTGTCTATTACGGGCTGTTCGATCCGGCGATCGTGGGCATCGATTACGAAAACCCAGCGATCGTTCGGTCCGACGTGAGACTAGTGGACCGAGAGCAACAACGTCGGTTGGGATTCGTGAGTTCTAACTTCAGGGCAGGTATGGAGTTTTTCCAATGGAACGGCACCGGTAAAGCCACAGATTTCGCTGGCTATGACGCGGAAGACGTGCGACTCCATTCAATTCGGTCGATCATGTCATTTGACCGGCAGACCGATCTAAAGAGAGCAAGTCAGAAGGTGGCGAAATAATCGAATCGCATTCGAGATCATTCACGCAAACGAATCGATCCCTGTCAAGCCGATAATATTAAAATGGTAGCACTGACGACTTTTCAGAGAGCTCGAAGACATGAGCGTGTTACATACCCGTCGGACACTGGTCTGAAGGAAATGGCTCAGCCAGGCGAACGTCCGTTCGATCCGGCAGCGAAGATCATAGAAGCGTTGATCGCGGCAGTTGGGACGGCGAGCGTAATTTTTCGCTTCTCCGCCACCGGTGTGTGACAATGAAGCTAGGACCGTAAAGCCCGACACGGCGACAGAGGCACCGGGAATGGGCGGTCGTGTCCTAGGTTCTGTCCCTAAAGTCATTTGGCGAGCATTCGGAGGTATCTCTGGATGATCACTAGTTCTCTAATCCAGAGATACCTGATGGCTGTCTTTTCAAAGCGGGCAAACACGCAGCGGCTTTCCTTCAGGCAGCCAATGAGTCGCTCCACGATGTTACGTCTGCGATATTGCTCCTTTTCAAATTCCACTGCACGTTTCTTGCGTTCTTCATTTTTCTTCGAGGGGATCACTGGCATGATCTCGAGTTGCAAGAGCATCTGGTCGATCCAGTCGGCCCGTTACTCTTTGTCGCCGGCCAGGGCGAGGGGCCACGCGATGACTTTTCCCGCTCCGGTCGTCATCTCCGCATCAATGCCGTTGAGTCGCTCCACCACGGTGGTGTTCTCGTGAGCCTGGCCCGGACTGAGTTCAAAGTGGATCGGACACCCGGACACGTCGCAGACGAGATGGGTCTTCGTCGAAAAACCACCTCGCGAGCCGCCTGATGTGTGAGGGTTCTTCCGGCTCCGCTTTTTTCCCGCCCGCCGCACAGCGAGTCGCCCGGACGATGGTTCTGTCGACGCACCAAAGTTCGCTATTAATCCCCTGTTCATCCACGATTCGCTGCAGCAGTCGCCGTTTGACTTCGTCGCTCGTGCCATCGGAATTCCATTTGTCACAGTGGTTGTAAACGGTCTTCCACGGGCCAAATTCTTCAGGAAGATCACGCCATGGTGCCCCCGTGCGCAACCGCCATAAAATCGCATTCATCAATGTCGCGAGGATTCACGGGCGGTCGTCCTGTCGCAGCTGGTTTGGGAAACACCTCTGCGATCAACTCCCATTCTTCGTTCGTTAATTGATGTCGCGCCATCCCTGGTCTTTCCTGGATTTGACTCCGTTCACTTGCTCCTCGCCTTGATTCTCGCCGTTCTTCTCCAAACAGAAAAGAGCAGTTTAGGGACAGAGCCTAACACAACCTTGGCTCTCTACGTGAACAGAAATTTCCTGGGCAGAGCGATTGCTGTTGGCTGAATATCCGTTGTAAATAGGGGGACAATTTCCTGGAGGCCATCTGGAAAGGTGAATAGTTGCTCGGTGTTCTCGTGTAATTGCAAACTGGGTTCATTTGCCCACCGCATCTTGCTTTGCTCAACCGTCACTTCCAAGGCAGGGGTTAGTCCATCCTCGGCGACACGGTATATCACTTAAGCCTTACGTCGCTTTCTCCATTGCCAAAAGAGCAAAATAACACCTAGCGCCATAACGTTGACTCCGAGTAGTAGATAGGGTAACCCGGGATTCGAACTTGAGGTAAGGTCACTAGCCCTTCGATAAAAAGGAACTTTTGCAATGGTCGAGCCATCCCACTCGTACCGGTCTCGAGGATCGACATCATCCTTCAATAGAGACACTGGAGTTCCTATCGGAATGCCTAAGGCATTTAGTGAAAACATCTCCGGATCAATCGGCTCGTTCAGTGACAGGATCTCAATGTCGCAGTGCGACTCACTCTGCAACTGTCCATTATCGTAGCTCATGACAGAGTGCTTTTTCGGAACCCAAATGTCGGTTCCATCTAATAGAGTTACCTCAGTGTTCGACACCACTTTCGAGATCCACCCGTTTCCATAGTCGGTGGAACGCTCAACTCTCACAACTGACGGTCCACGATTTTCGTCAATGTAAACGCTGATTCGCTTTGGGGTGTCCTTCAACTCGAGTGAGTTATTTTGACCACTTTGTGTAAATGACAGGACTTGAACAGGATACCCATTAATCTCGTCCCGCGTCAAAGTGAAGTCACTTCGTCCTTCTCCACGTATGGTGGAATCGATAAAAAAGGCCCGGTCATCGTCGTAAATACCAAAGCCATTCATTCCTACTTTCCGCAGATCAATATAGTGATTATCCGATGTGAAAAACTCCTGAGGAGGGGACACGGAAACGACTACTGTATACTCGACCGCCGGTATGCTTGACCAGGTCACGGAAGCGTCGGGAGAATAAACTATATAGTCTGCCCCAACGTGTGGTTCCGCTTCTTCGGATTTTAATTTCTCAGTTATTGCTAGGTCAACTTTGTCAAAGCGAAAATAGTCGCCATCAAAGTATACCGTCGACTCGGTGGGTACCATTGGGGATGAGAGTTTATGTATATACCCAGACGAAGAGTATCGGACAACGCTCGAGTTAATCTTCTGCCGATTCAATAGAACGGCGGTTTCTAGCCTGTCTATTTCGTCAGTGGGGCCGGGGTGAATGTCATTGTTGACGTTTAGATTATCCATCGCAGAGATCGCTGAGGTTAGCGCAAGGTGACACGTGATAATTAGCTTTACCGTGATGTTGACTTTAGCCATGCGGCGCACTCATAACTATGTTCAGGTGGGGAATACGTGGGATCACATTTTAGGCGCGAAAGCCTAGTGCCGCGCAGTAAGCACTGCAGTCGGCTTCCACTCTTGTGAATACTTGATTGTCTACTGAGCGGAAAAGCGGCACCTTCACTTCAGTGAACTACAGTTGCCAAGGGTCTAGTAAAGGCACTGCTCCGCAGCCATAATCGGTTCTTTTGAAACAACAGGCTGGGCCCCAGGAACCCGTTGGCAATTGCCGCCTTCCGACGGGCCTGTCCACATGCATGCATATACGGTCGCGCAATTTGCGACTGAGACAGGGTGCTGCTTAGCCTCAGTCCGGGATCCGTTCTGAAACTCTGAGCCAAAAAGGTTCTGCTGCAAATTAGTTCGCTCGCTCTTCGTTCCGCAGAGTGACGAATCTCCAATATCGCCGCATGCTAAACGTGTGCACGTGGAGCGCTTGGGGACAGTGTTTGGACAACCAACGAGAATGGTTCCTGCATTTAAGGCTGCGAGCGTGGCCAGCAGGCATGCAACAGAGAAGAGGCGATGGGCCATGAGAAGATACCTTTCATAACGATGGGCAATAGTGTTAGGCATAGTGCAAGAGTGAATAATCGCCAACAAGAGCCGTTTGGCAGAAGCCCCAGTTAGGGATGCCATTATGACGGTGGCGACGGACGGTCTGAGGGGCGGATTGTGCCGAAAATCTGTAGTATAAGCACTTTGGAAGTTCGAGGGTTTCGTTCGGCATAGTAATGAATGTTGATTGTCGTATCGACTGGCCCTGGCTCGCCATTTGGGTTCCATTGGAGGGAAACATTCTTGGTCGAGTGTGGTGGGATGTGGGCTCGATCAAGATCAACCTGGGTACAATCGCACTGGACCAATACAACTTCATCGCTGTTGTTAACTAGGGTGAATGATACCAATGCGCCAGTGTCAGTGATGTCGCCCCCGTCGATCTTGTCAGGTATGGCGGTAAGCATGGGGGGCATCGAATGCGTAGCAACTCCGATTGCAAGAAATGTTGCCCCGGACAGGATTAACGTAGATGCAACGATTGAAGCACGAGTAACCATAACTATGCCCGCCTAGCGTGTTTCGCGATGCGACAATAGAAAACGATATAGAGTATGGGCGGAAGTGGGTCATTTGTCAACTGGTGGGGCACTGAAGGGGATGGAGTTCTGTTATCGCCGTGCCGCGAATTCCTTCGCTGGTAAGCTTGCAAGAGATGGTCGGGAAAGGCGGCACCCCTTCCGGGTATACAAGGTCATCTGTGGTGTGTTATATAACGTCATTTTTCTTTCGGACGGTAAGGCCGCAAAAAAGTAGTAGGAGCAGTGAGGCGTCCAGACCAAGGATCAACATTCCTGCAGTGCCAAGCGTTGAGGACGCAGTTAAAAAATACGCTATGTAGGTTAAAGCAGTGCCGAAGGCGTACGCACGAAGTGGCGTTCGTCCGATTGTTCTAAACGGAAGTGTGACACTGCTTAAGGATGTACTGTAGTGGTGGCAGATAGCTTTGGACACACAGTGCGTAGCATGAACGAGGAGGCATAGATGGAATAAGCGGAGTGGTCCAGCGTGAGTCTTACTATCCAGCCAAGACTGTACTGGGAGGTGGTGCGATAATATCCGAAGTGGAAAAGTCCTGTCAGTAAGCTGAAGATAGGCTATTATAGCGACGCAAGCTAAGGCGATTGGAGCTGTTAGTTGTCGATTGAGGCAAGGTGGCGGCGGTTTGATACGGCGCGCCGCTCCGAACCACATCGAAACGGCAAACAGAAATTGCCAAGCGAAGGGGTTAAAGAACCATCCATCATGGTCATGTATTGTAGGAAGATTGAACCCGGGATGAAGTGGCGGGATAACATAAATAATCGCGGATGCACAGAGTGCACGCCCGGGTCTGTGCAACATTATTCTAAGAAGTCCGAGCATCGGTGGCAATATAATGCAATACACCGCTAGGATCTGTAGGCAGAACGGCTGGAATTGCAACGTCAATGACGAGTATGCGAGACTCATGGTTGAGACGTTAGGTGAAATGCGTGCAGCGAGATGGATTAGTGTGTTGTTAGTCAGTCTGTGAACGGTAATGATACAGGCGGAAAGGAGTACATAGGTCGCGTAGATTTGCAGGGAGCGACGCAGGACACGTGCTAGCGAACAGTGGAAAGGTTCTCGAATCAAGCGGGTAGAGTAGATGTATCCAAAGGTGTAGCCGGATAGACTGATAAAGACTTCCGAGACATCCGAGTAGCCCCAAGCAATTGGAGTGCATGATAGGAAAATGTTTGTATCGTCTACCAGCCAGTCTATATGGTCAAGCATAACGATGATCAAAGCCAGTCCGCGGAAGAAATCGACGGATACCAACCTCCCCGATGGTGGTATCGGATGGTCAGATGCATTGTTTCGGAGAATTGTTTCCGGAATGCAAGGAACTATTGGGGGTTTATAAAAAAATAGCGTCATCTTTGACGCTGCGGCGGTGACGTCAGGATTATTCGGCATCGGTGACCACTCGGCATAATGGATTTGAACACCGCAGTGCTTCGTGCGGAATTCTTGTCGCTTCAGCGCCTATCATTCGGATCTCTAGAAGGTTGTAGAGCCCGGTCAATCGGTTCAGAGCCTCTGGTGTTACTGCCGTGCCCGAAAGATCCAGTTTCTGGAGGCTGAACATCTCGGCGAGGTGTTCCATTCCTTCGTCTGTGATCGATGTATTTGCCAGAAGGAGTTCTTTGACGTCTTTCAGTCCTGCAAGTTTTGAAAGTGTGCGATCCGTGATGGAGGTGTTGCTCAAATCCAGCATTTGGAGCCGGGGCAATGTGAGATATACGTCGCGGGATTCATCCGTGATCGCCGTTCCTTTGAGCTGAAGAGTGTGGAGGCTGATCAGGTGTTTGAAGACTGCCAGATCGTTGTCGTTGAAGGAAGTCTGCCCATTCAGCATGATCCCGAAGACGCCGTAGCCTGTTTGCGGGAGGTCTTTCAGCTGTCGGACTGTCTGGCCGGTTGCCCCGCTGCGAATAAAGAGCGTGCCTTTGTTCTTGAGCGTGCGAACGGCTGCTTCGCGAGTCGGAACAGGGTGGTTTTCCTTTGTACAACCGACGAGGACGCAAAATAGCCATAGAGTGATCAGGCACCCCGTCGTCTGCCATGAGTTGTTGAAGTGAAGCATCATGATCGTCGATTATGGCAATGAAAAGACAGGTTCGTTTTCGCCGGCGATGCTTCCCAGATATTCGAGAAGCTTGACGCTGGTCTGATTGCTGATAAAGCGGACGGAGCCATCGGCCATTGCGACTTGGCAACCGCCGGGGTGTTCGCTGCCGGGTTCTTCGAAATGGGCGCTGTTGGGGCCCTTGCACTGGTCACTACAAGTTGAGAAGTGTGTCGAAGCTGCACCCACGGCCCAGCCGTCACGGCTGCTGAGTTGCTCCGGGCCTTCGTCGAAACGCTGAAGTTCTCCCAGCATGATTGTGTTCGAGGTGCCATCGGTGATGTGCTGGAAGCCCGTCGCCCGGTTGACCCCGAAGACTCCCTTACAGGGGCCGCCACCGCGTCGGCCGTCAGACACCTGCCATGTTTCCTTGGAACCGCAATTGTGGTAGCCGTTACACCCGCCGAGGCATCCTCCATAGTCCGTGCCGCCCTTCTCCCACATTTCGAACATGATCGGGAGATCCTGTGGCCGCAATCCGCTACGACGGCTGGGGCAATAGAAGAAAGGGATATCCGTTTCGGCGACTGCTCGGTTGCCGATGACGCTGGTTGTGTAATCCCAACGGTCGTAGAGATCGCTTCTTTCGATATAGGGGAGGATCTGCAGCATCCAACTGCTTCCCTGCGAACCAGGCCCGGCAGCGGCATCCGCCCAGACGTCGATCGCGCCGTAGGATTCACTGCTCAAGCAGACCACGATTGGAACTTCATGGTCCAGTGCCACTCCTCCAGGCGGGAAGACGTTGTGGGCACTATGGTAATTGTGAAGAGCGATCCCGATTTGCCGGAGTTGACTGCCACACTGCGTCCGACGAGCAGATTCTCGAGCCTGCTGCACGGCTGGAAGCAAGAGGGCGATCAGAATCGAAACGATGCCGATCGTCGTCAGTAACTCCACGAGTGTGAATCCACTCTTGTAGAAGTATCGAAATTGATTGTGAACTCTTCGCATGTCTGACTTTGTCTCTGAGGAAGACCGTAATTTAGTCCGTTGCGCTTACCGTCTGATGCGATGCCCCCGGGCCGATGGCCTCGTTGGGAACAATCTCACACATCACGCGAAAACCATCACGAATGTTGCGTGCAAAGGGACTGCGACCCATGCGTTTGCCGGAGCGACAGTAGTACTCATTGCTTCCCCAGTTTCCTCCGCGCAAGGACCGCTGGTTTCCGGAAGGAGGACCGACGGGATCAATTCGAGGTTCGGCCGTATATGTCTTTTCGGAGAACCAGTCGAAACACCATTCCCGGATGTTGCCGTGCATATCACAGATCCCAAACGGGTTTGGAGGAAAAGAACCGACGGGAGCCGTGTTCGGGAAACCATCATTCCAGGGGGAAGCATCGGGAGCGTGCCCGACCATGTCGGGGTGCAAGGATTGGTCGGCGTGATTGTCCATGGGCTTGAAGGACCAGAGTCCTTCGCCAGTGTAGAACATCGAGTCGGTGCCGGCACGGCAAGCAAACTCCCATTCAGCTTCCGTTGGGAGTCGATATCGCCTGTTTTCGCGATTGCTGAGCCATTCGCAAAAGGCCATGGCATCTATCCAGCTCACGTTGACAACGGGGTGAGTGTCGTCCTGAAGAAACCCCGGCTGCTCCCAGGGGACTTCCGGGTTCTCGATCCATTCGCCCCTCCGGGCTTCGGCTTCGATTGTCTTCACCTCCACGCGAGTAGGGTCCAGTCTATAGTTGGCTTCCGCCACGAACTGACGAAACTGACCTAATGTCGTTTCATGAGCGGCCATCAGAAATGGTTGTGTGAGCGTTACGGAGTGCCGAGGGCGTTCGCGATCCTTCGAGGTGAACTCTTCTTCCCGTGCCCCCATCGTAAAGGTTCCCGACGGGATGACCGTCATCTGCATCCCAAGAGAGTTCTGATGCACGAACGGAATTTCAAGATGATTCGCCCACCGTTGTTGATGTTCGCTGGCTTCCTCGCGTTCAAAGGGTGCAATCGCTTGAGCAGGCATTGCTGCTTCAGACTCGACCTTCGCAGTCCAGTAGTACCCGAAGGCGTTGATCGTTCCGAACACGCCGGCGATGAAGGCAAACTTCACCGCCGCTGATCGTAGCCGTTGGGTAGTTGGAACCGGCTCACGCGCTGATCGCGACACCAGATTCGTGATTTCTTGAGTCATTGCGGTATCGGAATGTACTGGAACTGGTGTGAAGTATTATCGACGGCGCCCGAACTGGACGATCAAACCAACGGCCAGAACCCCGGCGCAAATGCCTCCAATCCACAGCCAGCTTGAGGAGGGGCCGGCATCGAGAGATTTGGGACTGAGTTCTGGAAGATCCTGCACATCCGCCGATGCCAGAACGGCCGTCTCACGGGTTGGCTCAAATGACTGAAACTCTTCAAGGGCGACATACCCATCGGCGTTCACGTCCATCGTCTTGAACAGCGCTTCTTCGTGAGGTAACGGAGCCGCTCCCACATCTTCGCGATACTCCTGAAGAGTGAGCCGTCGATCTCCGTCAAGATCTCGCGTTTCGACAATTATCTGGCTGTCAGGCTTCGCGATCCCGGTGGCTCGAAACTCGCTTAATGCCAGCGAGCCGTTCTTATCGGCGTCGAACCGCTCAAAGATTCGTCGTTCTCGCGCAGTTGGCTCCCGATCGAACTGGTCCACGAACTCTTCGAGAGTGAGTTGTTTGTCCTGATCTTTGTCGCGTACCTCAAACATCGTCTCAGGCGGCGGATTGGACGGGGGAGAGCGCTGGAACTCTGCAAGTGTAAGACGTTCATTGCCATCAAGATCAAACCGAGCGAATTCCCTATCAATTTCTGCGGGCAGGCGTGTCTTGAAGTAGGAACCGTACTCTTCTCGCGAGAGAAGCTCGTCCTCATTTTCATCCAGCCGACTGAGGACCTCCTCAGCGGTCTCTGGTCGCGGCTGGTAACCCGGACGGAGAAATGCGGCAGGAACTCCCCCTTGAGCGACAGGCCCAACGGTCGCACTCACCCGTCCCCCTTTCTGCAGAGACTGCTGCTGAAACTCGGCAAGTGTGAGGGAGTTGCTGTGGTCGACGTCGAGCTGCTGAAATTCCTTGTGGCCTTCGGCCATGGCTTGTTTGAGAGAGACTTCCGGCTTTCGAATGGAACCTCGCAGTGATGGATTCCAGAACTCCGCAAAGGTGAGTTGTCCATCGCGATTGGCATCGTGCTCTTCAAAGAGATGAGGAGAGCCGGGCGGAAGTGATTGCTTGAAAATCGGGTATTCGCCGTAGTCCAGCGTATTGTCGGCGTTCGTGTCGAGGTAAATGAAAAGCTCCTTCAATTCCTCAGCGACATCGCCCTTTTGTTCGCCGATGAACTCTTCCAGACTAACTGCTCCATCCTTATCCCAATCCACAAGATTGAAGACGTGTCCAATCATGCCTTTGCCGACTGGCGTGATCGCGAATTCCCCCTCATCCATGCTCCGACTGCGATCTTCGTCAAACCGACGGAACAAAGTTGAAATCAGGAAAGAATGCTGCGGAGGCATGAACAGTGCAAATTCTGACTCATCGAGCGAGCCGCTTTGATCCTGGTCTCGTCGTTTGAATTCACCAATCACGTGGACGCGAGCCAGACGAGTAATCTCAAACTCCTCTCGTGAAATCTTTTCGTCGCGATTGAGGTCCGCGAGAGGAAACTCCGACTCCAGTATCTCTCGTCTGAGTGCCTCGACACCGACACCATTGACCAACTCTTGCGCTGTCAGAAAGTAATCGGCATTTTTATCCTGAGCATAAAAATAAACGTGCCGGACGAAATAGGCGGGTTCGGGCAGCTCGATCTTCTCTCCGTATGCAGTAACCCACGGAGAGAGGATTTGAGAGCCAGGGTTGAACTCTCGCCATGTCAGGCAGCCATCCTGATTCTCATCCCTTGTCGCGAAAACGCTCTCCGCTTCCTCTTGCCATTCTTTCAGTCGATCCTCGGCACCGGGCAGCTTCCATGGTTCCCGATGTCGAAATTCCTCGACACTTAACCACCCCGATCCATCGGTGTCCAATTTGAGAAATTTGCTGACGATGGGACTCAGGTTCGCTCCGCCCACTGGAACGTGAATGTGAAGTGGAAACTCTTCGAGGGTTAACGTCTGATCCTGATTGGTGTCGAACACGTTGAAGTAATGCCTGAGCATCACAATGTGGTTCTGAACTGATGGGAAGCTGGCAACTTCCTCCCATTCAGTTCGGTCGTCGTCATTCGGGTCCACGAACGCATGCACGAGACTCGGTAGAAATGTGCGAGCTTCCGGAGTCGCGGCATATTCATGAATGGACAAAGATTGGTCTTGATCGGAGTCGAAGAAGCGAAATGAGATTTCCGCCGCCGTTCGGAAGCGATCGATATGAGGGCCGAGAAACTCATCACGACTCAACGTGTCGTCTGAATCCGTATCGAGTCCCTGGAAAGCCTGCCTCGGCGACGGACGAGCGACTTCAAGACTTTGAAATTCCTCGAAGGCCAGCTTCCCGTCCCGAGGTGACCTGTCGAAGTGATCAAACTGACTCCTTCGGTATCGGTGAGCAGGCTCTGCAAACTTGCTGAGATATTCTTCCGCCTCGACGCTGCCGCTGTTGTCAGTATCGTAAGCTTGAAAAATCTCCGCCGGCAGAGGCCCCAGCGCTACAGTGTTGCGAAACTCATCCAGGGAAATCGTGTTGCTCAGATCAAGGTCCAGACGCTCGAAATTATAAATCGCCTGCTTGAGCTCCAGACCTTCATAGAAGGCAAAGTACTCCTGATGGCTTAGTTGCTGGTCCGCGTTTCGATCGAATCCTTCGAATAGTCGATCGCGTGCCGGAGCAGCGAATGTGGAACGCTCAAACTCTTCCGGACTCCACTTGCTGTCGTCGTTGTGGTCGAACCAGCGAAACGCAGCAGTGGCAGAATCGTGGTTACTCTCCGCGACAGAAGACAGAAGTTCTTCGAGGTCGATCAACTTGTCTGCTGACTTGTCGTACCTGCGGAACTGAGCCGTCTGATTGAGCCTGAACTCGTCGAAACTGAGTGAGTCGGAAGCATCGAGGTCAAGAAAAGCGAACCAACCGTCTACAAACTCTGGGAAGTCACTGACTTCTCGTCGGCGAGCTTCGTCGGCAGGAAGGCTTCTACCGCGGAACTCATCCAGAGAGAGTGAGCCATCTTGGTTCTGCTCGAGCTGGCGAAACTCCGCGTCGAATTGCGGTTGGCGTTCGAGAGAACCGTGAATGATGTGCAGTCGCTCGATAAAGGGAAATTCGTCCTGCGAGAGAGCGTTGTTGTTGTTCTTGTCCAGCTCCTTGAAAAGTTCAAGTCGCTGTTCAGCCACGTGCCCATAAATCTGCGCAGTGAACTCCCGTTGTTCGATCTGACCGTCACGGTTGATGTCACTCACACTGGCGAACGGAGGAACGGCTCGCTGAGAGAGCAGTGAACCCTCGAACTCCTTGCCGCTGAGATGACCATCTGAATCTGCATCAGCCGCCGCAAAGATGGCGGCCATGACTAGTGATTCATGTGCATTGTCGGACGTTTGCAGTTCCTGAGTCGTCAAAAAACTGTCTTGATCAACATCGAAAAACGTAAAGAGGACGCTCGCAGGGGGACCAGCTTCTGGAGACTGAAAAAATTCGGATGGCGTCAGGTAAGCGTCCTGGTCCTTGTCGAGCCGAGCAAAGAAGGATTTGCCATCTTTGGAAGCCGTGTGAGACAGGAGATATTCGGCGAGAGAGATTCTGCCATCGTGATCCTTATCTCGAGCGACCAGGACTTTGTTCATCCGGATTCGCTGCTCGGTCGCCTCATCGGCGAGGGGTCTGGCTCCCGGCACATTCAACCACTTATCAGCAGAGACCCTCTCGCATTCAGCTCGAGTCAACACGCCATTCTGGTCGGTGTCGAGTTCACGGAAGACGCGATCGCAGGACGTCTGCCACAGCTTTAGCGAATCGGCGTCCCCGTTTTGAATCCCCACTGAACGATTCCGGAACTCTGCAAGGGTCAGGCCGCCATTTTCATCCTGGTCAAGAGCTTCGAATCCAATCCGACACTTCGTGGCGTTGGCCTGATGCGTCGTGTCATCCGCTGTTCCCTCGTGAAATCCACTCGTCAGTACAACGAAGAACAACAACCCCGAAAGAGTTGACGATCTTTGCGGCATTCTCGGACTTGGAATCTTGCATATGACATTTGCCGCGTCGAAGAACATTAGTACTGACACACTTGTAACCTTGACTGGTATTAATTTCGAGAATCGATTCTGCTGCGACTACACTACTGCACCACAAAATCATCGATCTGCGCGTTGATTTCCGCAGGTCCTTCAGTTGGCTGAGCTCGGGCAGGCATTGATGCTTCGGAACCTTTGGCATTCGCGGACTCTGAGTCATTCGATTCCTCGTCCAACACGGTCGCCTCCATCGGATTCCTTACTGCGCACTTGCGACGCCTCCAGGCTCGGTGGGAAAAGAATCCGGCAATACAGAGCATCCCAATCCCATCCGCGAACAAGATCCACTGGGAGACGCGATCGAGGGGCTGCCCTTCTGCTTGATGCTGATTTCCGGCTGTCTTCGCCAACATCAGCTGTCGTTGTTCCTCTTTCCACCCGAGGTATTCACTCAGACTCAGGCCTCCACTCGCGTCCTTATCCGCCTCACTGAATTGATTCAACGTGTGGAGCCAAGCCCGCTCAGGAAGAAAGACCAGCATTTCTTCCGAAGAAAGCGAGAGATCGTGATCAAGATCTTTGCCGTGAAAACGGGTGGTCAAATCCGGGGCGGCAGCAGGAGCAAACTGAAACTCCTGAGCGGAGAGAAACCCATCGACTGGTTGGACGTCATATAGTTCGAACTCCTCGGGGACCGACCACCGTCCCTGAGACAGGAATTTGCGGACCGTCGCATATTCCGCGCTACTAACCTTCGAATCACGGTTCACATCGTGCTGCAGGAACCTGGCCATGCTGTCCATGACCTTGTCCTTACCCCGGGTGCGAAATTCTTCCCAATCCAACTGCTCGTCCGAATTCGAATCGAAACGATGAAAGAAAGCATTGCGGAACGCGAGTTTCGGTGGGCACACATCACCCAGTAACTCATCGAGAAGCTCAATTGCCCACTGGTCCTTCGGTCTTTGCGACGTGAACTCCGTATGTGAGATGAGATCGTCGCCGGTCGTATCCAAGGCATCGAAAACAACGCGAGGAGGGGGGCCATTCCGTTTTGGCGGAGGCTCCTTGCCTCGAAACTCAAAGTCGATGACGTCCAGCTTCTCGTCGCCGTTGCGATCGAAGCTCTTGAACTCCAGCTCTTTTGCCTGAAAGGCCTTTCCCAGAGTGCCGTTCGTGTATTCTTTAAGATTTAAGAATTCGTCGTCGTCTTTGTCGAGCAGCCGGAAGATCTTCTGACGCTGAGACTCTTCAGTTTTTTCGCCGGCAGCAGCTGGCTTCGTAGCAGACTCTGCCGCAATTGCACGTGCTGCAACCGCGCTTAGGAGAATCGATAGCACGAATGCCGCGAGGATAACTCGGTGAATGATACAGCCGCCTGTCCGGTACATGGCCGACAGACTTCTCGCTGAGCGTTTCGCGAAGAAATCGTACATTGTGCCAAACCTCGAAGAGTTTGGAGAGATAGGAATCGAAGTGTACATCCTACCGGTGAACTGTTCAGTGCGGTAGAGATTTCTCGACGATTTATTCAGAAACTCCGATCCGTCGTCGAAGCGGCGGAATTGTCATCCAACCGGACATATCGCCGCTGCTTGACGATCAGATCTGCAAGCATGCCTATTGCAAGAATAATGATGGAAGACACGATGATGATGACGTCTGCATCCGCGATCCCGGCAGGGGAATTTATACCGAATGCAAAGATCCGATAGTGGCCGGCGACGAACAGCGCAAGGGCCAAGGGGCCGAACACTCTCAACGGATTGAAATACATGATGACTCGGACGACTGTCAGGAGATATCGGGCGGTGTCTCTGATCGGGTGAAATTTTGACGTACCAATACGGGGGTGGTAATCGATTGGAACGTACTTGACAGAATGGCCGTTACAGAGATAAGCCAAAGTCATTGAGCTTACGCAAGAGAATCCTGGAGAGAGTGCCCAGAGATATCTCAACACGATTGCTCTGTTGAGAACCTTCATCCCGGTATTCAAATCGTCGATCGTATGTCCGCTAACCCATTCAGCGAGCTTTCGAATGGCCCACTTTACAGGCGCCCTCAAAAGTGGCCAGGTTCCGGACTCGCAGCAGCGCGCCCCATTAACCTGATCAAACTCGGGGACAAATTCGAAGAGCTTGAGAAGATCCTTTGGAGCGTATGAGCCATCGGCATCCAGCATGGCGATGTAATCGGCCCGAGAGGCAAGGATGCCATCGATACGGGCGGTGCCGGAACCTCCCCGGGATTTCCGGCGGATGACCTGGTCCGCAAGCGACGTGGCAAATTCGGCCGTTTGATCCGTTGAACCATCGTCTACGACGATAATGTCGATCTCATGCGGACAGATTGCCACCAACTCGCGTAGCTGAGCGAGAAGAGGTCCGATAGCACGCTGCTCGTTAAAGGCGGGGATGACAACGGAAATCTTCAAGGTTATGACTATGAACCAAAGTGAGAGGAAACTGAATCTTAGTCGCAGTGAACGGAACCACCCTAATTCAATGTCTCAGAAATTGAAAGCAATCGCAGCCTCCATCGTCAAAAGTCTGAACAGCCTTGGGCTGCGTAGAGTGGCTGACGATGTAGGAAGGGGCTGAAAGGGCGGGGATTTCAGTCCTCCACTCGCGACATCGAAATCTGAGATCGAACCCGAAGGAAGTGAAGTAGGGTCCACAAGACTCCTTCGCGATCGAATCTGTTGGTACAGGATGCCGAAGTCTCCAATGGAACGGGGCAGCTTCCGGAGTATTCCGTCCCGCCTGCGGTCTCGAATAAGTTCGAATCTCGCTCCTGAGTTGAAAGCAGGTGCGTTGTAGATACAACTAAACTTGATTCAACTTCCACTCAAAGTTCCCCAACCTCTCTATTGGCAAGAGGTTAAGAGGGGATTGCTCGCTACCGCCTGCGGGAATCTGGGCCGTTACAGGGGCTACAGACAAAGGTCGAGCTGCTTTTTGCTACGTCTTGCCCCCTTTCGTCCCACAAGACGACACCTCACAATGAACATTTGCAACGTTGGACAGATATAGGTATGAAGTTGTGCTAAAGTCGCGGTCGGAACGTAAATCCTCTTTGGCACGACGCTGATGACCACTGCAAAACTCAAACGACAATGGCTGATTCTACGCACCCTGGCGGCGCGGCGGTTCGGGGTAACGGTCAAGGAATTAGCTGAAGAACTCGAAACTGGACTGAAGACGATCCGTCGAGATCTTGTCGACTTGCGAGAAGCCGGATTTCCTCTCGCTGAACGTGATGGCCCTCACGGCCGCAAGTATTGGACTTGCGAGAAGGCCAAGGACGTTCCCGAACTCGGATTCGATTACACGGAGATTCTCTCGCTCTATCTGGCGAGACAACAACTGGAGCCGCTGGTGGGGACGCTGATCTGGGCCGGAGCCCATTCGG
Source organism: Rubinisphaera margarita (assembly GCF_022267515.1). Lineage (NCBI taxonomy): Bacteria > Pseudomonadati > Planctomycetota > Planctomycetia > Planctomycetales > Planctomycetaceae > Rubinisphaera > Rubinisphaera margarita. The sequence goes on from NZ_JAKFGB010000014.1 coordinate 721,591, forward strand.
CGATGAAGAAGATCAAGGCGACGCTGAAAAACTCGCAGTGCGAATATCTCGATAAGATTGGCGGTCTCGTCCACAGCGTCCGCTCCCGCACGAGCGACTACGCTGAGAAGGAGCAGATCCTCGACGATCTGATGGTGACGTGCGAGGACTCCACGATTGCAGGTATTTCCTATCAGTCAGCCCGCTCGACCGAACCCGTTTCCTACTTCGTGCACCCTTACGGCTTCGTTTATTTCCGCGACTCCATCTATCTGGTCGCCTTTTCGCAGCACCACCGTGAGGTCCGCCACTTCAAACTCGACCGAGTGCTGGATGTCGAACGGCAGTCGCTGAGATTTGAAAGGCCGGCGGATTTCGACCTCGACTCGTTTCATGCTCATACTTTCGGCGTTTTTCACGAAGACGGTCCCTCACGGAGGGTTGTCATCCGCTTCGACGCTTCTGTCCGGCAATATGTCCAGGAACACGAATTTCACCGCAGCCAGTCGGTTGAGACTCACCGCGATGGCAGCCTCACTGCTACTTTCGCACTGGCCAGCCTGCAGGAACTCAAAAGTTGGGTTCTCAGTTTCGGGCCGAAAGCCGAGGTCCTGGAACCGGCTGAGTTGCGGGAGGAGATCACGCACGATCTTAAGAGATGCCTGGCTGTCTATCACGAACATGAAAAGCAGGAACACAGATGACTCACCTCGACATTTCATTTTCGCTTTTTAGTCAACAACCGCTTCCCGCGGATCACGGCTACCTCATCTATTCAGCTGTCTCCGGCCTGCTGCCGGAAATGCATCGGGAGAACGGCTTCGCGATTCATCCGATCGCCGGGACGCAGATCGGGGACCGCCAGATGAAGTTGACGGACCGGAGCCGGCTGACGATTCGGGTGCCTGACGGACAAATTGCACCGCTGCTGAAACTTGCCGGACAATCTCTGCGGGTTGGTCCTGCGCTAGTTCAGGTGGGCGTTCCGGAAGTTCGCCCGCTGGTCCCGGTCACTTCGCTCCGCAGCAGGCTGGTTGTGATCAAGATTGCTCATCACGATGGAGGCAGTATCACGCCCGACGTCTTCACGGCTTCGGCACGCAAACAGCTGGATGCCCTGGAGATTGACGCCGAAGTCGAATTGACTCCCGGTCGTAAACGAACTCTGTGCGTGAAACAGCGAGAGATCGTGGGCTACGAAGTTCTGCTCGAACACCTTACGGCAGACGAGTCGATCCGTGTCCAGGAATCCGGTCTGGGAGGAAAGCGGCACATGGGAGCCGGCGTGTTCGTACCGTATTCAAGGGAGACATCGAAATGAGATCGATCGACTTGCTTGCCAAGAACCGCGACGCTGAGCTTGTTGCGACAGATTCCGTTTATCTTGCTCAGCATCTGAAGGACGTTCATGCGGCGGCCGTCGCAGTCATCGATGCGACCGGTAGCAGTCAACTGGCGATGCTAGGTCTGGGCGTAGAGAAGTGGCTTCCCCGGCTGAAGCAGACGGTACGGCTAGCAGCCGCCATTCACGATCTGGGCAAAGCGAATGATCATTTCCAAGGGATGTTGCAGCCGCAGGAGCTGTCGCACCGGAACGGGATGTGGCAGGGGCTACGCCATGAATGGATCACAGTCCTCATGGCAATGCCGGATATGGCAGAGAATGGTCTCTATTCGCCCGCCTATTCCCTTGGCAACTGGCTTCGCGGGGCCGTTGAGAGCGACGAGGATTTTCTGGCAGTTTTGTGGGCCGTATCGGGGCATCATCCGAAGTTTGGTCGGCCGTCTCCACCGCGAACTTCTCGGGAAGGCGGGGGGACGGAGATGCGTCTGCTCATGGAACACGACCAGTTTCGCCATATCCTGAGCTGGCTGGCGGAAGCATTTCAGCTGCCGGAACCGAAAACAGTCCACGAGCGGGATCTGACGGTTCCACTTATCGGTAATCGTTCTGCATTGACTTACATCCTCGATTTTTACGAGATCAGCAACCGTGTCTGGATGCCCGAGAGACACGAACAATCGGAGTATGTTCGGTTCGTTGCCGCGGTGAAGAATTCGCTGGTTGCAGCGGATATTGCGGGATCGGCGTTGCCTCAGACCGTGGGCGGAAATGCGAAGCAAACCGAATGGATCGCGAAGTCCTTTCAGGCTCTCCCCACTCACGATGACTTAACGCAGGTGATTCTCGATCGGCTCAATGAGAATCGGAAAACGTGGTTGACACCTGAAACGCTCGATCAAGGGCTTCGTCCGTTTCAGGAGGAGGTCGGACAATCAATTTCACAGGTCACCCTCGTGAAAGCAGGCTGCGGCACCGGAAAAACGCTCGCCGCCTACGAATGGGCTCGACGTCAGTGCTCCGGCAAGCGTCTCTTTTTCTGCTACCCTACAACGGGAACGGCGACTGAAGGTTTTCGCGACTATTTTCTGACGCCGCCGCAGGACGGTCGTCCCCAGAAAATCAAGTTCGAAGCGAGGCTGTTTCACAGCCGTCAGGAGATTGATTTCGACCTCTTAGAAATTCGGGAAACGGATGGTGAGCAGGGATTAGAGGAAGCGACTGAGACAGCCATCCGAATCGAGTCATTAGCAGCCTGGTCGACGCCGCTCGCTGCGGCGACTTGTGATGTGGTCCTCGGGCTGATGCAGAACAATCGACGGGGACTCTATGGCTGGCCCGCGTTTGCTCAGGCTGCCTTCGTCTTCGACGAAATCCATGCCTACGACGATCGATTGTTCGGAGCACTCCTGCGTTTTCTGAAAGATGTCCCTGGCTCTCAAGTTTTGTTAATGACTGCGAGTTTGCCCGACACGCGGGCGAAAGCCATCGAGCGGGTACTGCAGCGAAACGGCAAATCGCTGAAAATCATCGACGGCCCGGAAGACCTGGAAACGCTGGATCGATACCATCGGGTGCATGAAGAGTACAGCGAACTCAATTCACATTCCCTGCTGGAACAGATCAGAGCGGACCTAGCAGCCGAATACGATTCGCTCGAGACCGGGAAAGTGCTCTGGGTATGCAACACGGTCGACCGGGCGATCGCTGCCTTTGAGGCGGCTCTCCAGGCAGACCTTCCTGCAATCATCTACCATAGCCGATTCAAATATAATGATCGCGTTCAACGGCATCTAGAAGTGATTCAGGCTTTTCGTGGAACCGAACCGGTTGTTGCGATCTGCACGCAGGTAGCTGAAATGAGTCTCGACCTTTCGGCGAGCCTGCTTGTGACAGACAAGGCTCCCGTCCCCTCTTTAATCCAGCGTCTGGGGCGACTCAACCGCCGCGCTCGGCCGGATGGGCATTCCTTGACCAAGCCTTTCGTATTGGTCAATCCGACGAGTCCCGACGGTGGATCATTTCACTGGCCGTACACGCCGGAAGAATTTCGGCTGACTGACCTTTGGCTGCAGAGCCTTCCTTCCAGCGGCATCACTCAGCGCCATCTATCGCAGGCTTGGGAGGAATTGCCGGATCATTCGCAGAGACGGCCAGCCGTTGCTCAGAGCGCGTGGCTGGACGGAGGACCTACAACACAGGTGCTGGAATTACGTGAGAGCACGCCAGGCGTGACGGTCATCTTGGAAGAGGACGCCGAGAAAATTCGTGCGGGCGAAGATCTCGGCTTCTATACCATTCCAATGCCTGCACCTTCAGGGAAAGTTCGCCAGCAGTTGCTTAGTCCCACGGCGAGGCGAATCCGGGGATGCTTTGTCGTTTCCAGGCAGTTTATCGACTACGACGCTAAGAGAGGGGCCCAATGGCGAAGAAACGAGCCGTAACGACGCTGAAACCTAAAACGCACGGGCCAGCTCAGCTCAGAATGAATCTGTTCGAGCCGGGCATGTCGATCCTCCATCGGGCCGGCCTTGGTGGATTGGCTTGCACACTGGACTACATTAATCGGGCTCGGAGTTTGGGGATACTTGATGACGACGATCTACCAGGCGACTGGTCATCCAATCAATCGCCCTGGGAAGTTGACGAACAAACAATCACCCTCAACTTCGGCCAACCGGGAGCGGCTCGTGTTTACCTTGAGAGACTGTTCCGCATTGCCTTCGACCTGAAAGACGGCTTGATCTATCTTCCGGGCCAGTATGCGCAGGAACCTTCCCTGGCCGTTCGTGCGGAACTGCAGTTGGGGATGACGCTAACTTTTCTCCAGCACGGGAAGGTTCGTCAGCTCGATAAGAATGCCACTGTCGTCCAGTACGATCCAGAGGGAAGCGGAACGGCTCTCGCCACGGTTGAATACAAGCGTTGCCTCTCGTACAAGCACCAGGACGGCTGGAAGGATATCTGTGAAAAGACGGGCTGTTTGTCGCTTAAGCCTGTCAAGGTCGTCGGCCCGCTGAGCCCTGGGACGATGGTGCGACACGAAAAATATAGCAACGAGACGAAGATCGTAGACACGGCCGAATTGATTCTGCCGTTATATTTTGCACTTATTGGCTGTATTGGTTTGCCCGTCAATCGACGAGTGGGAAGCCTCGTAGTTCCGGACGTCGAAAACCTCAGCCAATTCATCGTGGACCGCCCGCAGATGACTCCCACGACCGTGCCCGAGTGTCGCGTGGCCGAGAATTCTGATGCGGTCATGCAGGCCAAGGTTCGACTTAAGAACCGTGGCATCGTGCATCGCAAAGCGATGCCCTCCTTCCTAGCGACCACATTCAAGCCGACTCCGTGGGCGAGTCAGCAGAAATCGCGCACTTGGACAATGGACCACAGCAGAGAGGCGTTGCGTCAGCCGAAAGATTCCACGGGCGAAGACGACAAGAGGCGATTGGAGCAGTTTGAAATTGCTTTGGCAGTCTTGCCTCCCCAAGTCCGCACTAAGCGAGAGGCCGTCAGCCGCAAGGTTGCGGGGAAAAAGCTATCGCACGAAATCGAAGTCGCCTTCTGGTCTGACAGTGTTGTCCGCGCATTGGCCGCAGAGAATCTGGCCCGCGACCTGCCGTGGTACACCAATTTCATCACGCTCATGCGGGATGAAGATGCGAATGGCAATCCTTACCGTTACCGACTTGCAACCGAAAGAGAGGGACTTCGAGCGATGATCCAACACGTTTCCTGCGATTACGAGCCAGAAAGGATTCTGGTGAACGCTATTCATCAAGCGATTCGCTGGCGAATGGCTCAGATTAGGACTGACACAGACGGCAAGGATGCGAGCGGTGTGTCCCAGGCAACAAAGAACCGGTGGAACCGGTTTCGGGAAGAGCTTCGCCTAAATCTGGTCGGTGCGAAAACCGCCGATCAAACTCGAGCAGCGATTTGCCAACTCTTTGGCAGGGCTGGCAGCAATGAAGTCCTGCAGCAGCAATGGCAGGAAATCATCCCACTGGTCACGGATGCCAAGTACTGGAAGACCGCTCGTGACCTTGGGCTATTGGCTCTGGCCTCTTATGCCTCCAGTGAACGACAGCCACAAGAAGACTGACTCATTGTCGGAAATATTGCCCAACCCAAGTCTCGAACAGGCCTCATCATGTCACTTCATCTCTTTGCGAATGTCGTCACTCCCTTTGGAACAGCCGCAAACAATCGCGCTGAAACAGAGGGCTACATCACCACCTTACAGAAACTGATCTGGAAGGGAGAACCACACAGCACTGTCAGTGCGGAAGCCATCCGCTTCGCACTGCGGCGGTTACTCGCAGATGCTGAAAAGTCAGGAACTAATCGCCATTGGAACGAAGATGCCCGCGCTAACGAATGGAAAGACCATACGTTTGACGGCTGGAACGACGAAAAGGGAAAGACCTTCATCGACGACGATCTCCTTGGATTCATGACCGCCGAAGCGGCCAAAGACGAGAAAGGCAAGGGATCGGCCAATGTCCGCCGTGCTGTGCTCGAAATTACCCGGGCAGTCTCGCTAACTCCCTGGTACGGTGATGTGACCTTCAATGCCGCGTCGCCCGGCGCCACTCCGTCCGCCTCCAAAGGTGAAGACAGAAACAAGAATCCCGTTCCCTATGGCACTGAAGTCCATGCGACTCGGTACCAGTTCGGCCTGGCATTGACTCCAGAGCGCCTGCGCGACAAGAGTCGAGCTGCAAAAGCACTGGAAGCAGTAGGCTCTCTACGGACGGTCGCAGGGAATCACGGTCGTTTTCTGTTCGATTTCTCGCCTGAAGCAATCATTATTCGCATCACGCGAGATCCCGCCCCCAGATTGCTCTATTGTTTTAACTCCGATGACAGTGGAGCGACAGTCACGGCATCGGCTCTCATTAAACGCATCGAAGTCGGAGACGTTCTCGCTGATGAACTGGTGGTTGGGGTGAGCGACCTTGATTCCGAACTGTCACAATCACTGCGCGATAATGGCGTCTCTCAGGTGAGTGGAGTCCGGGGTGCAATTCAAATTGCCTGTGAATCACTGCAGCAATCTCTCAATGTTTAGGAACCTGTCATGCTGGGACTTTACGTCAGTGTGCCCATCGCCTGTTTCCGACGGGGGCGAGCCCGGGAATATCTGGAAACCGAACTCCTTCCACCGCCATCCATGTGTTACGGCTTCTTTCTCTCGCTGGTGGGTGAGACCGATCGTGAGAATCACATCGGCTGCCGAGTCAGTCCTTCAATCGTCTTTTCCTTAAACCCGGATGAGATGCCGGGACAGTTTACGTCAGATCTTAGTGTCGTCCTGCGGACAGTCTGGCGAGTGAAGAGCAAACCGTTGGGCTCAGCTGGCAATACGCGACCTGATTATCAACAATTACTGTCCAATATCCACCTGGTCATCTGGCTTGATTCTTCTGGCGAGACATGCGAACGGACGCTTGAGCAGCGCGTGCAGGAAGCGCTCACAAGCCCAGGCAACATCCAGCGGTTTGGAGGGTTAAGTCTGGGAGAAAGCACGCATCTGGTTGATGAAGTTGTCGAAATCGAACGCTGGTTGGCGCGGCAAAAGCATCCGGTTTCGGCACGGCGTTTCGAGTTGGACCCAAAAGGAAATCTGTCGCTCCCCGTGTGGGTCGATCACGTTGGCTCACAAGGAACCAGGTACGTGCGGGGAAGCCTTATTCCAGGATCGATTCAGACTCCGGAATCTGGACGGATGCCGCAAATCTCGCCCGAAAACGACTCGACGGTCTCTCAGTAATTCCCGCAAATTCCCGCAATTATTTCATGCCCATCTCCAGGGACGGAGAATAGCCCTGGAGATGACAACATGATTGTTTCCTCTACTGCCGACCGTTCAATCGATCCCCCGCTGCGTGTCATGGCATTGCATGCCTTGCTGTACTGCGAGCGGTTATTCTATCTGGAGGAAGTAGAAGAGATTCGCGTTGCCGACGCCAACGTCTACGCCGGGCGACGGCTGCACGATGATGTGGCGGGTCTTGATGATGAGACACCAGAGAAGCGATCACTGGAACTGTCCAGCGATCAATGGGGGCTCTTTGGCAAGGTCGATGCCGTGAGGCGGCGGGATGGCAAGTGGGTCGTGTATGAGCACAAACGCGGCCGCTGCCGGCGCGGAGATAATAAGGAGCCGTTGGCCTGGGACAGCGATCGCATTCAAGCTGTTGCCTATGCCGTGTTGCTGGAGGAACACTTTGGCGAGTCTGTTCCCGAGGCCCGTATCCGATATCACGCGGACAAGGCGACGGCTTTCGTGCAGATCGACCAGCAGGCACGCGATGATCTTCGCACAGCTGTGACACGAGCAGACCATCTTCGCAACACTGTCGGTCGTCCCGCCGTGACGGAGAATGAACGGCTCTGCACGCGCTGTTCTCTAGCGCCGGTCTGTCTGCCGGAGGAAGAGCGGCTGCTTGAGAACAGAGGCGAGACTGCCTCCGATACATCGTCGCCGGAAGCCGGCGCGTATCCCAGCAATCGTGAACGGCAAACGCTGCACGTGACGGCTCAAAAGGCCTACGTCACTCGGCGGGGAGAAAGCCTGGTGGTCAAGACAGAGGAGGGTGATCAGGTTTTGCCCATCGAACAGGTCGACACGCTAGTGATTCACGGACACGGACAGGTAACCACGCAGGCCATCCACCTCTGTGCCTGGAAAGGCGTCGGTATTGAATGGATGTCGTATGGAGGACGTTTCACCGCGGGCCTGACCAACTCTCCCGGGCGAGTTCAGCAGAGAATTCGTCAGTATCGGGCGCTCGCGCGACCCGACAATTGCCTCCGGCTCGCGAAGGCACTCGTTCACTGCAAGATCGAGAACCAGCTCAAATACCTGCTGAGATCGACCCGTAGCGAAGCTGCCAAACGAGAACAGATTCAACCATCCATTGACCGCATTCGCGAATGCGTCAAGAAGTCCAGCAGTTCCCCGTCGCTGGAAACTCTTCGAGGATTGGAAGGCATGGCGGCCAAGCAGTATTTCGCGGCCCTTCCCGTTCTTCTGGGACAGTCAGTGCCCGACGAATTGCGACCAACCGGCCGTACGCGACGCCCGCCAACCGACCGCTTCAACGCTCTGCTCAGCTATGGCTATTCACTCATCCAGGCGACCGTGCATCGCAGCATTACGGAGGTCGGACTCGAAGCCTCGCTTGGCTTCCTGCATCAGCCCCGCTCGGCGGCCCATCCGCTCGTTCTCGATCTGATGGAATTGTTCCGGACATCCCTCTGGGAAGTTCCTTTGATTGGTAGCGTCAATCGCTTGCAATGGAAAACCGACGAGGATTTTTCCATCGCTGGTGCGCAAGTCTGGCTATCGCAAGAAGGGCGCAAGAAGGCGATCGGACTGTTCGAGCAACGATTGCAGGAGTCTTACAAGCACCCGTTGATGGGGAAATCTCTAACGTTTGCTCGGCTGGTCGAACTCGAAGTGCGGCTCCTGGAAAAAGAATGGACCGAGTCACCCGGATTGTTCGCCCAATGGCGTCTCCGATAGGAGCGTTTCCTGTTCCGCTACCTTTCAGAGGAGAGTCGCATGTCTGCTAAACATTGGCATCTCATCAGCTACGATGTACGCGATCCGAAGCGGCTGAGAAAAGTCGCACAGAAGCTGGAAGCTTACGGCAATCGAGTGCAATATAGCGTCTTCCGGTGCCGACTCGATCGCCCGACCCTGGAGAAGCTGCACTGGGAATTGAACCAACTCATGACAGGTGAGGATGACTTACTGGTGATTCCGCTCTGCCCGAGTTGTGCCGGGCGAGTTCCCATTCACTCCACGGGAGACCAGAGCTCGTGGGCCGAACCGCTCCCTTCATTTCGAGTCATTTAATCCAATCATGGACCTGAGCATGGTATCGCACATCGAGAACATGATTACCACATCTCCTCGTGGGGAAAGCAGTTGGAAATACTTCGGTGCCGTCGACATGCTTGAATCGATGCTGTGGTCCATAAAGACCCTCAATTATTGCTTTGAACAGCACCGGACGTTCAGAATTCGAAGTCCACGACAAGTCGATTTCCACCCTCGTCAGTTGCTGCGTGATTTGACCTGCCTTATCTTCTTAACTAACGCTGGGTTACAGCGAATGCTGTGTTGATTCCGATGATGCCGAAAGGCGTTGAGCACCCTGAAGGTTCTGCCACTCGTCGTCGTCGAGCCAGGTGTTGATTCCGATGATGCCGAAAGGCGTTGAGCACCTGATGAATCCTTTCTGGTCGTGGGATTTAATCACGTGTTGATTCCGATGATGCCGAAAGGCGTTGAGCACGAACAGGTTTGACTCGGTATGGCAGGTGCACTGTCGTGTTGATTCCGATGATGCCGAAAGGCGTTGAGCACCAGAACGCCGCCTGCCAGACACCTCGCGGTGGTGTGGTGTTGATTCCGATGATGCCGAAAGGCGTTGAGCACAAGCACCAGAGGTGTTCCCCTTCCAAGAGGCTGAGGCGTGTTGATTCCGATGATGCCGAAAGGCGTTGAGCACTGGACAACGCGAGCCGCGTCAACGACATCCCAATGTGTTGATTCCGATGATGCCGAAAGGCGTTGAGCACATTCAGGAGCAGCTGGAGAAGGAAAACGCGGCTTACGTGTTGATTCCGATGATGCCGAAAGGCGTTGAGCACAAGTGGGCCGGCTGGATTCGGTGGTTCCTGCGGAGGTGTTGATTCCGATGATGCCGAAAGGCGTTGAGCACGCGAAAGACGAAGGCTGGTCGACGAAGAATGGTTCGTGTTGATTCCGATGATGCCGAAAGGCGTTGAGCACACGAAGAGAGCTAACGGTGAAGGCTCGATTTACAAAGTGTTGATTCCGATGATGCCGAAAGGCGTTGAGCACAGGAACTGGCCGCAGAGGCCACGCATCACCCGGACGAGGTGTTGATTCCGATGATGCCGAAAGGCGTTGAGCACAATCGAAGTCGCGACCGTCGCGTTCTCCGTGCGACCGTGTTGATTCCGATGATGCCGAAAGGCGTTGAGCACATCTGGCCACAGGTGAGCGGACGGACTATGCTGCGTGTTGATTCCGATGATGCCGAAAGGCGTTGAGCACACATCCCTCTGTGACTTGTACCGGGATCGCGGGAAAGTGTTGATTCCGATGATGCCGAAAGGCGTTGAGCACGAGACAATTCCGAGCACGGGAGCGAGATCCCGGCCGGTGTTGATTCCGATGATGCCGAAAGGCGTTGAGCACAACGCTCCGGTCCCCAGAATGGCCGACACAATATCGTGTTGATTCCGATGATGCCGAAAGGCGTTGAGCACAGGACAGGGGACGTAATACCGGTGATTCGTGGACTGGGTGTTGATTCCGATGATGCCGAAAGGCGTTGAGCACACGCGAGAGTGAAGATCAAGGTCGCGGCGGAGCAGGTGTTGATTCCGATGATGCCGAAAGGCGTTGAGCACGGATCAGGGGATATTGTCTTGTGTTACAAGAGGGATGTGTTGATTCCGATGATGCCGAAAGGCGTTGAGCACGCGACAATGGCGATTCTGACACCCCGGCGACGTAGGTGTTGATTCCGATGATGCCGAAAGGCGTTGAGCACCGGACAACCTGCCTGCGTTCGCGGGGAACGCCTACGTGTTGATTCCGATGATGCCGAAAGGCGTTGAGCACCTGATTCCACTGGCGGTTCCCACCGCTTCTCTGGCGTGTTGATTCCGATGATGCCGAAAGGCGTTGAGCACGGAAAAGCAAAAGCAAAAGCAACAGTTGCAGTCGCGTGTTGATTCCGATGATGCCGAAAGGCGTTGAGCACCGATCAAGCGGGGCGTCTGGCGTGAAGTCGGGTACGGGTGTTGATTCCGATGATGCCGAAAGGCGTTGAGCACCAGGTGAAATACGCGATTGATCAGGCGAAGACCAACGTGTTGATTCCGATGATGCCGAAAGGCGTTGAGCACCCGATGACATGGTTCTCGGCTCTCGTGGATTTGTTGTGTTGATTCCGATGATGCCGAAAGGCGTTGAGCACGGATCGGGCAGGCGATGGCATGGTGGCGGAACGGCTGTGTTGATTCCGATGATGCCGAAAGGCGTTGAGCACCACCACCGCTCGACGCGTTCCTCGTGGTTGCCGTAGTGTTGATTCCGATGATGCCGAAAGGCGTTGAGCACTCGAGGCCACCCCCTTGCAGGACAGCGTCCCGGAGTGTTGATTCCGATGATGCCGAAAGGCGTTGAGCACTAGATTCCCGGAGTCGGGAGATGCGTATTGTTCTCCTGTGTTGATTCCGATGATGCCGAAAGGCGTTGAGCACAACGACAACCAAATCGATGATCGTGTCCCGATACGGTGTTGATTCCGATGATGCCGAAAGGCGTTGAGCACACGAACGCCGCGGCAGGACGCCGCGGCGGTTTTCGTGTTGATTCCGATGATGCCGAAAGGCGTTGAGCACACCGTGCCGCGATGGCTGGTGATTGGAAGGACGAGCTGTGTTGATTCCGATGATGCCGAAAGGCGTTGAGCACCTGTTCGGTGCCACGGATGTGCAGTCGATCCGTGGTGTTGATTCCGATGATGCCGAAAGGCGTTGAGCACACCACGAGTGAGCGGGGCCGATTCGAGATGAGCCTGTGTTGATTCCGATGATGCCGAAAGGCGTTGAGCACCTGGTACTCATGACAGTTTCGCCAGTTCCTTCTCGTGTTGATTCCGATGATGCCGAAAGGCGTTGAGCACTGCAGGACGGGGGGTGTGACCATCTATCGCAACTCGTGTTGATTCCGATGATGCCGAAAGGCGTTGAGCACAGCACTCGACACGTTCGCCGTTGATGTAGATGGTGTGTTGATTCCGATGATGCCGAAAGGCGTTGAGCACACTACAGCACGCAGTGGTATGAGCGTCGAAGGTTCGTGTTGATTCCGATGATGCCGAAAGGCGTTGAGCACTCACCAAGCCCGTCTTCCGTCCGCACAAACACAGGGTGTTGATTCCGATGATGCCGAAAGGCGTTGAGCACCGGTACGTCATGGCCGACGTGAATCATTGGAAGGTGTGTTGATTCCGATGATGCCGAAAGGCGTTGAGCACTGGTGACTCTGGAACAGGCGTCGGCGGAGCACTTTATCGTGTTGATTCCGATGATGCCGAAAGGCGTTGAGCACCGTACGACAAAGGCGGGGCCGTCTACGGATACCTTGTGTTGATTCCGATGATGCCGAAAGGCGTTGAGCACCAATTGACGTGGTGCGACCAGGTCGTTCGAAAGACGTGTTGATTCCGATGATGCCGAAAGGCGTTGAGCACTAAGCAGGCTGCGAATACTCTCACAGCAGAGAGGCGTGTTGATTCCGATGATGCCGAAAGGCGTTGAGCACACACTCGGAAAGTTGCTTGGGGAGGTTGGGACCGGGTGTTGATTCCGATGATGCCGAAAGGCGTTGAGCACATCTACAGGCAGCCGCTGACGCCGCCGGGTGGCAGCCACGTGTTGATTCCGATGATGCCGAAAGGCGTTGAGCACGTTAAGTGCGACCTCAAGCCGTCCGACGTGGATGTGTGTTGATTCCGATGATGCCGAAAGGCGTTGAGCACGCGAAACAGACTCAGCTGATGGAGGAGATCGACCGGTGTTGATTCCGATGATGCCGAAAGGCGTTGAGCACCAATTGGTCTGGAATAGCATCGCATCAAATAGTTCGTTGCCTAAGCGATACCCGAATTGCTGATGGCTAAAAGAAAGAGCACAGGGCCGCCCGAAGGCGGCCCTATGGTTACTCCATGTCAATTCAGTGGCGTTAGTCTAGTAGCGAATTCCGCGTTTTAAGAAGAAGCGATCACGATTGCCCCGCGTTTTCCCGACCCCGTACCAGCGGATCGTGATCCAGAAGGGCATAGTGGGAACTTCTTTCATTCGTCGATTCCTTTATGGTACGATTGCATCATAACATCTCAGTAAGAGTCCATTCCGCCGCGAGAAGGTTGAGAGTCGTATCACGGTCGGTGGAAAGGCCTCGAAGCCAGCGAGTGAATTGATGCGTCATCATGCCAGCAGCAATGCTGGCCGCGTATATCGTGCTTTTCGACGTGCATGTTCCGCAGTGGGCATCCGCTTGATCGAAGAACGTGTCCCTGTAGTGCCAATTGCTGTCGGGATCTGAGGCCGTCAGTACCCTGATGACTTCTCCCAGCATGCGACCATCCGCCCAAAATGAGCAGCGTGGACCAACCGCTCGCCAGATCGCTGCCCGGGCAGCGATTGAATCCACGCAGCAGAATACCGCTTCGCCGACCTGTTGCTTCGGTCGAAACCGGTCCTGAATCAGTTCGAGTTCGATCGAGGGATCGATTCCGGAGATGGCTGCTGCCGTCGCTATAATCTTTGGATGACCGATATCGCCTCGCAGGTATCCTTGAGTCGTGATGTTCGTCAAATCGACGGTGTCGAAATCGATCAGCTGCAATTTCCGAGCTCCAATCGATGCCAGCTGTAGAGCGACCTGCCGCCCGATCGCGCCAACTCCGATCACAGTCACCGTGATTTCGGACAGACGGCCTTGGGGCACCAAGTCCTGCTGTCGACTGAAGCGATCCGGAACCTCTTCAGAAGTTGTCATCGCACTCCTCCTCGCTTCGATGAGCAAAACTGAACTCGGACAGCCATTCGTCTTCCCAGTCGACTGAGCAGGCCAGTTCGTGGGATTGATCACGGTCGTCCGCGTTCCTTCGCCGGACTGGTTTGTCGGTCGCGGCTCGGCTGCGGGCGACTGCCGCTGGCTCTTCGACGTCCACGCTCTGCAGGTATTCAATCTCCCAGGCATCAAAGTCACTGCCGTTGAACTCTCGACCATAGTCGAGCTCGATTGGCAGTTCAGTTTCACCACCGGGACCGCTATTGAATCGCAGGCGAGCGTAGCAGTCACCTCCGCGAGCGAGGATGAACATCACGGCCCACTCCGCGTTCCCGAAGACTCGCTCAAACGTTTCTTCGTCGACTCCGCTTGGCTGAGGGCAATCTCCCGGATGCGTGTGAATCCACACCCGGGCAAACTGTTCTGGTTTCCGCCCGGCATCGACCTGCTCGTCGAAGAACTCGGCGACGGCGTCATCCTCAAAGGCCACATGAGCCCAGGAGCAGGTTTGCCGTACCAGCTGGATATCCTCGATCAGCAGCAGGTCATCTGCGGCGGAGATCCCGAAGCCGCCGACTTCCGTGTCTCCATATTCACGCAGAAACAGCAGCTTCGCCCAGGCCGTCGGACTGAACTGCAGCGATGGGAGTTGTGGACTCCGTCTTTTCTTCGTTTTGTTGTTCATCGCAGTATTCGCACCTTTCATTGGTCAGGCAGGAGGAGCAGAAATCGGCGTCGCAGTCGGCGCACGTTATCAGACAGCTATGGCAGAAGCGCTCGGAGCAGCCTTCGCATTCGCTGGTACACCCACAGCAGAAGTTGCGATGGCAGTCGGGACAGGTCACGGAACAGTCTTCGCAGACGGGCGTATCGCACTTCTCGCAGTCCGAGCCTTCGTCGGCATCCATGGCGTGGCCGCAGTCCATACAGTTGACGGCCTGCCACGCCGAGAGGGCGACATAGGGACTGCTGTCGTTGTAGGTCCGCAGCAGGTTGGCCACGATTGTGAAGAAGTCATACAGTCGCCCCTGCCGCAGCGCGATGTCGATCGTCGCGTGACCTTCGCCTTCACAGAGGTCTTCATCCTGGACGTGAGGATGTGTGACACTGTCGTTGGAGCAGGCCGGGTTGGGTTCCAGCGCGATCACCTGGTATTGCCCGGCATCATCGCTGTAGTTGGCGTAGTTCAGTCGGATCTCGAAGCGTCCGAGGTCGATGTTCTGCAGGCAGATTGACTCCGTTGTAACGGCAATCTCTTTCTGCTTGCGATCGATCGTGACGTCCTCGAACTCGTCCTGTAGAGCCCGCAGGTCGGCCAGGATCTCGCGGGCGGAAGCGGTCACCATGCGAGGCGTCGCTTCAATCGCTGCATTCAACGGAAGTAGATCCTGCTGCAGGGACTTCAACACGTGCTGGAGCTGGTTGAAGGTTAGATTAGCGGCGTGATGCCACTTTCTTTGCCGGGCCAGCTCATACCGCCGCCGAAGTCGTACAAGCTGCAGCCAGCGTTGTTCCGGTAGCCAGATCGCTCCGCGATCGGTCACCATGTTCAACTGACTGCTGATTTCAATCGCCACCCGCAGGAGTGATTGGTCCATCGGAGTCATGGTCTTTCCTTTCAAAGCAAATGGCCGCCCAGCGTGGTGACTGGACGGCTAAGGAATTAACAAGTGGACCGGGATCACGACTGTGGAGCTGCCGCCCCCTCAATCTTCGTCGGCGTGAACGACACCCGGTCACCTTCCTGCAGCACCTGGTCGGCCGAGCAAGGTTGGCGGTTGACCCGGATGAGATAGTTGTGAGCCTTGCTGGAGCCGGTGTGTCGCTCGAAGAGCTGCATCACGGTCATGCCGGCGGGAACTTCGACGTAGTCTGCAAAACCGCCGCCATCGTTGTTGATAAAGAGGACCTTCATGAGAGTTTCCTTCGTGCGAGTCAGTGAGAAACAAGTGAGTGCCGCCGCTGCGGACGGGGCTTCGGGCGAGGTTGTCGCCGCCCCTTGTGCCGTTTGCTGCGGTGACAGATTCGGGAGGCCGCGATCCAGGTTCGACGTGGCTGGCGTTTGGTCGTGCTGGTCATGACCTCACGCCACCAGGGATTCTGGAGCGATGTCGGCCAGGATGTCGTCATCGGCGATGAGACAGTCATCCCAGTCCAACATTGCAGGTCCGCAATCCCTCTCAGGTCTTGATGCCGTATCAGGATCAGAGAGCAGAAAGCCGAGCCGCTTGATCGTGGCGATTGATTCACCAGTGACCGACGCCACGGCCCGATTGAGTTCAGATTGACGCATGAGTTGTTCCTTCAAATAGGTCCACAAAAAAAGCCCCGGCTGAGCAGCGACAAGGCTGGTCAACCGGGGCAAGTGAGAATCGGATTGTTGTGTTCGGTCAGCTCTCCGAACGCGAGGTGCGGATGATCCGGCGTCGGGGACGATCAACGAGTAAGCCGTCGAGAATCGACTGCACGCCAGAAAGCTGACTGCTCACCTGTTGCCGCAGGCTGCTGTCGTTTCGCAGGGCTTGAGGCTGAACGCCGTCGACGATCTGGCGACACTGGTTGACCAGGGCATCCAGCTGTTCATTGGAGCGGACATTGAGCAGCTGAAACCGTAGGAAGAATTCGTGCAGGTTCTCGACGACCGTGTCGCGGAAGACTTTGGGGCGGCCGTCGTCATGTCCGCTCAGCCGCTCGGTCAGATGTGAGACCAACTGCGAGAGCTCGTCCACAAAAGCCTGTTCGGCCAGTTGCAGAGCTTCATCGAAGCGGGCCTGCACCCGTTTCACTTCCTGCTCGTAGACGTCTGGATTGAGCTGCCGCAGATAATCCGGCGGCTCGACGGACGGGTAGTCGTGCTCAATCTGAAATGCATCGAGCAGTGAGGGCGGGTAGTCACTGGGATCAAACAGATCACCAAGCCGCTCCCGAGCGGCCGACCGCAATTCGTCGTAATGATCATCGAGCTCGATCACCGCTTCAGTCAGCTCGGCCTTGAACAGCTCGATCTGCTGATCGAAGGCGGTGATGTGATCCCGGCGGATCAACCGCAGGCCCGGCTCCGGATAGGGCAGCGAAAGTCCCTTCCAGTAGCTGATGGCCCGCCCTTTGATGCTGGTCACATTCTTGAAGGCGGGGTGCGACGTATTGAGCAGCTTCTTGCCGGCCGACAGGAACTTGCCTTCGGCTCCAAACGAATCGGCCGCCTGATCCCGCTGCTCGGTGCTGAGTGATTTGCGGACGCCGAGCCACGTGAAGCTGAGCCGGGCGGCGGTCATGCTGCCGCGGAGCCGCCGGGCGGCCTCGACGGAAGCTTCTGCGGGAGGACTTTCGGTCGCGGTACGCTGCATGAAATTCTCCTCGTCAGGGACTGGAAATAAAGAAAACCACGTCCCGTGGGAAGACGTGGCTTCAGAAGCAAACGGCTGCGCCGATTATTGACCGGCGGTGGGGGGAACGCCGTAAAAGGTCTCTTCCGTCCAGTCCTCCCCCTTCCACACAAAGCTCGAGTAGCTCGGGTGAGAGTTGGCGGCGGTCAAGGTGATTTCCACCTTGAGCTCACTTTCCTGATCAAATCGCTGCAGTGGGAACTTCAGCGTGATGCTGTTCTCCCGGTTGGGCGGCCAGACTTCAAAGCTGTGAGTCTGGTGTCTGGCGTTCTCCGCGATCGACTCTCCAGAAAGGGTGACGGACATGACGCCGTTACGAAGATTCCCGGCGTGCTGATGCCAGAGCTCCAGCGAGAAATCTGGCATGCTCAGCATGGGACGCACAACCTGCCCCGACAGGCGGGGATAGATGCGGGGAATCTGAGACCATTGATACTCCAGATACATACAGCCGATGTAAATCATCGACAAAACCACGAAGATCATGATAAAGCCGTCCTGATACCAGGCGCGTTCCTGGGTCATGGCGAAAGCTCCTTTATGTGAAAGAGTGAGGGAATGGGTAAGTTTTCAGCAGCGGATATGATACTCATAGTCCGTAGCCGGATAGTCATCGTCAAGTGTCCAATGCCGCTATGGCAAAACAGGCGGACATTCTGGTGCGATTCGGTCTGCGGGTCAGAAGACTGCGGCAGGAGCAGGGCTACTCTCAGGAGAGCTTTGCGTATGCCTGTGAACTGGATCGCACGTACGTCGGCGGGATTGAGCGGGGTGAGCGAAACCTCGCATTGAGAAACATCGAGCGAATCGCCAACACGCTCGGCATCAGCATCAGCGAGCTGATGGAAGGGCTGTGAGCGGCGTTAGGCTGTCACGGGAATGAGAACCAACGCGACCACAGCGTCATCACTGGTTGCCGAGAGCGCCGCAGCCAGAGGAGAGTGGTACAGAGCAACCTGTTTAAAACGGTCAGCATCCCGCTCCACGGCGGCGTAGCGTAACTCGCAGTTCAGCAGGGTCTGTCGGAGTTCAGCACAGCGGCCACGTCGAACCTGAATCTGACGATCCAGATACGGCTGCCAGGTCGAAGGCCCATGCGGCTCCAGCTCTTCGCTCCAGAACTGCAGGGCGGCTCGCAGCAGAACCAGATCGTCGTCGGTCAGCACATCGTTCATGGAATCTCCCTCAGTTGCTGAAGGGATCGCTGGACTTCCGCCGCGTTCGGCCCGGCGTGAACTGATAGATCCCGCCCTTCTCAGCATCGAGGCAGCGGCCACTGGCCCAGCGACGCAGCGAATCAACCGACTCGGCGGCGGTCACTGCAACCGGGACAACATTGTTCGCCGCCTGCACGAGCGGCACATCCAATAACGCCGACAAACGACAGCAAGCCCGGATTTCCGCTCCGGTCCACTGGTCATCATTCGGCAGCCGCTGATTGTCGTCGAGCTCGAACAAATGATGGTACTGATTCCAGATCCGATCCTTCTGCGGACGACCCGGCAGATCCAGAAAGACAATCCCATCGAACCGCTCGGCCCGGGTCAACTCCGGCGGCATTTTCGAGATGTCGTTGCAGGTGGCAACAACGTAGACGTTCGAGGTATGGTCGTTCATCCAGGTGAGGAGTGTTCCCAGCATCCGGGTGGAGACGCCGGAGTCGGACTGGCCGGAGCCGGTCGATCCGCTCAGGGCTTTTTCGAGTTCGTCGATGAACAGGATGCAGGGAGCCATCGCATCCGCCAGTTGAAGCGCCCGGCGGATGTTCTGCTCGGTGGACCCAACAAGGCTGCCCATCAGGGAACCGAGATCGAGCACGAGCGTCGGCCGACCGGTTTCTGCACCGAGGGCTTTGGCGAACGCCGACTTACCGGTGCCGGGAACTCCGAGCAGCAAGACCCCTCGCGGCTGACGTCGCGCATCAGAGCTGACCTGGTAGAGTGACCGCAGACAGAACGCCTTGAGGCTCTCCAGACCTCCGAGGTAATCAAAGTTTTCCTGGCTGCGATACAACTGCAGCAGACCGGACTTCCTGAGCGTACTCGCCTTGAGATCCCAGATCGAATCCGGGGTGAGGCGACCGCTGCGAACCAGACTGAGGCTGAAGGAGTTCTCGGCTTCCAGTCGGGTAAGACCGGCCGAGGCATCCAGCAGCAGATTCAGGTCGGCCCCTGAGGGAAGTTCGCCATCCTCCGTCGCCACCCCAGCGGCAATCTCCGACAGTTGCTGCCGATCAGGAAGCTCATGCTCGACCACAACAAACAGTTTGTCGAGCTCGATCGGGATCTGAACCACCGGAGCCAGCACGACGATCACGACCCGGCTTTGTTTGCCGGCGATGATCTGTCGAGCCAGCGCCTGCTGGACGTCCGCGGCTCCCAGAAAGCGATGAAAGTTCGTCAGCACCAGCAGCGACGGAACCTCACTGTCCGCCAACTGCTCAGCGGCCCGGATCGCCGCCAGCGGTGAAGTGCCGGCCACATCACCGACGCCACTGGTGTGCAGACCCGTCTCCACATCCCAGCTGGCTAGCTTCCAGCCTTCGTCATGACAGATCCGGGCGATCTCCTGGAGTGCGTCGTCGTGCTCAAAACTCTGGAGCCAGATCCCGGAGAAACAGGCTCGCACAAGTTCCGAAAGATCATTCTGCAGGTTCATAGGTTCTCCTTGAAAGAGGACGTAAACAAACGGGTCGGGGCATCAGGGGCCTCAATCGCCGAAGGCGCCCAGCCCGTTCCAAGAGCTAAATCAGTCCTTCACGTTTACCTGCCGCGTTTTGCCGCTGAATTTAGGCCAGCAATAGCCTCTTGTTTCTGGCGATGGTAAACGGCGACCAGGAAACCCAAGTGTTTTGCAAGCTGCCGCCGTTGCTTTTCGAGATCCTTCGCTTCCTTACTTTCAGTGGTTGAAATGGATTGGATGTTCTCCGTTTTATCCTGGCGAAGAGCCATGGAACCTCCCAGATAAGAATGCGCATAAAAAAAGCCCCGTCGCGGGGACGGGGCTCAATTCAAAGAGTTATCAATAGGGTTGGTAAGGCTACTCTCGCGGTCGCCGTCGGTTCCCATTGTTGTAGGGAACATCTGGCAGATCTTGTCCAAGCATCTCGTAATAACGCCGGTAGCTGTACCAAACGTTTCCGGAATTAACTTTATGGCCTTCATCTCGCAGCTTCTTGGCGGCCTCGCGGTAGCTAAGTCCATCGATGTCGATGAGTTGGTGCACCGGGCTGGCCAACTCGTCAAGTCGAGGTGGCTTGCGAAGCCATACCGTCACGGTTTCACCGGAGCTTTCCGAGTTGGGACGGTCAGTCAGCCGTTCAACACTTTGAAGCAAGTCCAGCTCGAACGTTCCTTTGACGTTCGTGCGAGAACGTCCGGGACGAGATTCGATGTGCACCATGATTTTTCCGTCGGTCAGGGCGCGGAAAACTGCGAGTGCTTTATAAACAGCATCTTCGCCAAGCTCTCCGGCAGCTGCGGCTTGCAGCAGGGTCGACATCTCCTGCACGGTTTTGCGAGCGAAGTCAGGCGTCAAGGCTTCGATCGCTTTATGCTGGTGCGTCTTCAGATGAGCAAGCTGAAGAGAAGAATTGTTTCGCTCGGCCTGAACCGAACGAATCTTTGCCTTCAGTTGCTTGTCGTCCTCCTCGGATCCGGAGCCAATCATTTCCAACAGCCCGTCCGCACGACGGGTCAGTACGCGAATCCGCTCCTCGACTTTGGTCATCTCTGCCGCGGCGTCCTTCGCGAATTCAGCATCGGCGGTCAGGCTCTCTGTAATCGCGTTCTCGATAAGGTCGCCATCATTGGCGATCCGCTCGGACAGTTCCTTGCAGATCGACTTGACGGCTTCCTCTCGTCGGACCGCCGATTTGCAAGGACACAAGGCCCCACGTTTGCACTGCATTCCCTTCCCGCGTGCACCGACTTGGTAGAACCGAACAGGTTGTTCCGGAGTTGAGCAGCAGACGCAGAAAAAGAACTCCGTGGTCAGATCCCACAGCTGAAGCTGCTTGGGGGCTCGTGGGCCACGTGGTCCCATCTTCTTGGCATCGAACTTCTTCTTGAGCGCGAAGAACGTCTCGTCGTCCAGAATGCGGAGCTCTTCGAACTGGATGCGCTGGACTTCGCTCTCCGGCTGCTCGACCTGAAGCACATAATCCCGCTTGCTGGAAAATTCGTTCCGCTTGCGGCCGAACTCCCACAAGCCAGTCAGCCGGCTATTAGTGAAGAGCCGGCGATAGGCCGTGCGGCTCATCTGGCCCCCAGGTGAGCGGGGATCACACGGCCCGCCCGCTTCCACCCATCGTTTCCAGCCTTCTTCGACAGATACTCCCTCCAAGAGTAGTCTTGCATGTTCGCGAATCAACTCGGCAGCGGCGGGGTCAATTTCTGGCATCGTCCGTGGAAGCCCTCGATTTGTCAGAGGAGCCTCCGGGAGGATCTTCGGGCGATAGCCGACTCCAATCGCACCGGTTGTCCAGCCTTTTTCGAAGAGACCTTTGAGGCCGGCACGGACATGATCCCCGATGGCATCAACCAGCAATTCGTCGAAAATTCCGTGAAGCTGAAGCTGGAGCTTCCAGCTCGTTTTATCTTGCGTATCGATACCCTGTGATACGCTGACGGCGCGGAGGCCTGCTTCGACCACTTCATCCTGGATGAACGTGAAACCCTTGTGGGCTTGCCGGTAGAGACGGCTGAATTTATAGACCAGCAGAACCGTCGCCTGGCGTCGGCCCAAAATCGCCTTTACGCGATCGAGACCGGCACGTGCGGTCTTTCGTCCCGACACCGCCTCGTCAGTGCAGATCAATTCGGGAGGCACGTAGATCTTGTTGTTAGCCGCCCAGACCATACATTCACGAATCTGATCTTCAGTAGAATGTTGCATCTGCGTGCTAAAGCGGACATAGTTCGTGCCGATCTCATAGCCAGCTTCAATCGCCCACTTGCAACGATCCCCGAAACTGGCGTGGGGATTGAATCCCTCAGGGGGTTCTCCCCCGGCTGAGGCCGCATGCATCCACCAACTGTGGACTGCGACGTGCGTAAAATCAGCGTCTGCAGAAACAAGACAGAAACTCATATTTAAACTCCTCATGTTTGAGTCGGGCTGACACCTGCTGGGCAGACTGGACAACGCATCCTTAGCGTCGACTTCACCCCGACGGTGAATAACAGGGAGCATTGTGCAATCCCCAATTCGCGGGAGCTTCGCGGCTGACGAACGCCGGCCAAAAGCACAGCAGGGACTGCAAAATCTCCCGTTTTTGCAGTCAGACAAGCGGGAATAGATCACTGTCGGAGGTACGTGCCGCCATAGTAGAGTGGGAAGCGAATTTGGCGATCAAATGCTTAGGCGGACTAGCCCATTCGGGAGGATGTAAATGGCCGAATTCAATCCGTCGTCCAAATTCAACTTGTGAACACGATGGAAGCACATCGTCAAAGACCAAAAGAAAAAGACCCTCTCAGCGAGAAGGTCTTTGAATTTCGATTCGACGCATAGATAGCTTCTAATCGTCAATCAGGTGAATTTGCCCGCCCGGGAAGTTGAAGCGTTGAGTTCCCCGACCAACTGATTCAAAGCAAGCCAGTAATTGAGACGGGAAGCCTGGAATCAGTTTGAGTGCGTGCCGCCGTTGAGAAACGATATTCTCACGGGCATCGGCACCGAAGGAAAAGTGATCCATTGGTTTGTTCTCCTTGGCGTGCTCGCAGGCCAAAAGGAAGAAGTCCCAGACCGCGTGCTTATTACCCCATGTGATCTCAAGGAGTTCTGTTTGCCACCAGACGGTACGCGAGTAACGTTCAATGACCAGGTGCCCTCGATTAATAGCTTCGCATTGGGAGAGATTGATCGGTTCCTCTCCACCTTCACGAAGCAACCAGTCCGCCTTGCTGTCGGAGAGCCAGCCAAGACGACGCCCGACCTCGATTACCGACCGCTGATAGGACAAATTGTGGAGCTTTTGCAACCATGCTACGGTCGTACGGTGATCATTTAATGCTTGATAGAACTCACCGCCGAGGCGTTTCTTTTCCTCAGGAGTGAGGACTTCCTCCCAGACCCGTGCCGCGATCGGAGGAGTCAGGACATATTGCCGAATTCGGTGGAACTCTTCGACCGCTCGCGAGTTCGGTGAAGCCTCATTGGGCTCAGGAACTCCCGAGTGAGTGATCTTCGCAATCATTGCTATTTGACCTCCATGCTGGAATCGTGGTTAAACACTTCGAAAGATTAAATCGCTTACAAAGGCCCGCGCTAATAGCGCTTTCCGAAAATTCTCTGAATCTTTCGAAATCGTGGTACGCAACCTCAGAAAAATACTCGATCGCCGCTTCGTCATCGATCCTTCTCGACATGAGTCATGTTCTTGGATAGCTAAAACGCTGTCACCATACTTGCCGCAGAAAGTTCGCTGATTTAGCTCGTCCAACGTTGCTCCTGCTCCGACAAGACACACCGAGCCGAACTTAGATCGGTCCGACGCTATGCCATAACATCTTTGGACGAGCCTAAGTTGCCGCCGCATTCGCGAGGAACGATTCTGCCGCGAATCCCAGAGCGCACACTGCGATGTGTTGGACCTTTCCCCGGTCCATTTACATCACAGGTCTCATGGGGCGGCGATTGTGAGAACGGACTGGCTGACAGCGCAGGAAGCAGCTGAGCGTCTGGGGATTTCAGTCCTCACACTGTATGACTGGCTTGCGCAGTCTAATCGCGGCAAGTTCATGCTTCGCGGACAGGCCTTTTCGATCGACTATCTGCAGGGCGGACGCCGTGGTCAGGGGCGAATCCGCATCGAAGCCGACGAGATCGACCGTATGCTCGACGCGATGCGCGTTAAACCGCGGCAACGGCCTAGGAGACGCGTTCCAATGCCGCAACAACATTATCCCGGAATTACCGTGAAGCTTGGCTACCCGGGCCAGTAGCTCGTCCGTCGCTATTGCCGAAGCCCGTTTACATCCCCAGCGCCGACCACAGTGGGGCTTGATAGTGCTGGCCCCACTCTCTGCCGTAGTGATTGAATGCCACCTGCGGTGTATCTCCCATCAGCTCGGCGAGGACTTCAATCGAACATCCTTTCCCCTCATTCCAGTATCCCGAAAGCATGCGATGAGCGAACGTATGGCGGCAGGTGTACGTCGAGTACCGCTTGAGAAGAGGGCTTTCATCCCAGCCCGCCCGCTTGCGAAGTCGGAAGAATTGCTGTTTTCCAATGTCTTTGCTCCACACCGTGCCTCGTGCATTCCTAAAGATCGGTCGGGACGGGTCGCCTTCGGACTTATTAATGAGACGACGAATTAACTCGGCAACTTCGGCACGGACTGGAATCAGGCGAGTCTTGCCGGTCTTCGTTGCAGCAACTCGCCACTGCATTCCACGATTCGTTTCCACAACATTCTGGGACGTTAGCCGTGCCAACTCGCTGTAAGGTCGAAGTCCGGTGTGGATGCACGCGAAAAGGAAGTCCCTGAACTGCTGACTGGTCGAATCGTAAAGAACCTGCTCGTCCTTAGGAGTAAACGAATAGAGCCGAGGTCGCTGTGGTGGCTTTTTGAGACCGATGAGCGGGTTGCGGACAGACAGAGTCTCTTCGGCAGACTTGAAGGCCGACTTAACGGCTGTGATCGCGTGTCTTCTGGTGACAGGGGATCGCCACGTGGCGTGGCTCTCCACCCAGTGATCAACATGACCTTTCTGAAGCTCCGAGGACGGCAAGGCACCGCAATATCCGCAGAAATCGTTGAGGTAGCGGGCCTGCTCATCAAAATGATTTCTGGTCATTGCTCCGAGTTTCATCCGCCGCTCACAACGGACCAGATACTCAGAACAGACATCGGCGACGCGAGTGGCTACAGAAATCGACTTTTCTGCCGCTGGTTGCCACTCGCCGTTCGCCTTTACACGAGCCAGCGCCAATTCAGCAGCCTGAACGTTGTCCTGACCACGGATCGGATATCCAGATTCGTTCGTTAGCCGGACACGAGACTTCGTGCCGGGTTGTGTGTAGTACCACGTATCGGTTTGCTTCCAATACCATGCCCGACCGCGAGAGCGGCGACGCTTGGGCTGTGAAGGTTTCCCCATTCTCAAGCTCCCCTGGATTTTGAAGATGATCGCCGACACTTCGTACTCTTGCCAGGAATGGGGGACCGCTTTCCGGGTTTCGTCTGCTTCGTGGATTTCTGCGGAGACGAACTGCTTGATCGTGCAGCGCTATCGCCAATCGCCTGCCAGAGCGGTTCCTGGTAGTGCTGTGCCCATTCCCGACCATAGTGCCGAAACGTTGTGGCAGGCGTGTCGCCGATCAGCTCTGCCACTGTTTCTATTGAAGCTCCGACCCCGCCATTCCAAAACCCGGACAGCATCCGATGCACGAAGGTGTGACGGCACGTATAGCACGCGTAGCTTCCCCGCACTGGATCTTCACTCCAGCCAAGTTTGGACTTCACTCTAAGATAGTGGCTGACGCCGTTTGTAGATTTCCACGGTCTATCCCTGGAATTCCGAAACAGCGGTTTGCCGGACCCCTTTGGCGCCGACTTCATCAATTCGCGGGTCAGTTTGGCGACCTCAGGACGAACAGGAATCTTGCGTGGCTTGTCGGTCTTGCTGGAGTAGACCCGCCACATCATTCCGCGATCATGCTCTTCGACGTCATCCGCAGTCAGACGGGCGAGTTCGCAAAACGGACGGAGTCCGGTGCGAAATGCGGCAAAGAGAAAGTCTCGAAATCGGTCGTTGCAGACCTCGTAGATCTTCTGCTCATCGTCTGGAGAAATCGACTGCAATCGTGGATTTTCTTTGGGCTTCTTCAAGCCTTTGAGCGGATTGACCAAGCCGTACATTTCTTCGGCGCGATTGAATGCGGCTTGAGTGATCGCGATCGCGCATCTCCGCGTTGCGGAACTCTTCCATGTCGGATGGCAGTCAATCCAGTCTTGCACATGCACCTTCTTAAACTCGGAAAGTGGCATCGCTCCGCAGAATTCGCACAGGCTGTTCAACCAGTAAACAGCATTGTTGCGATAGCCCTGGCTGACCGAACCATTCGCAACGCCTCGCTCGCAATACTGCAGATACTCCGAGCAGACGTTGACGACCTTCCAGTTTCCGCGATTAGGAGCGGAGTCCTGGTTCGACCATGTCAACTTTTCACGAGCCAGTGCAATCTCGGCTTCACGCTTGTTGCCCTTTCCGCGGATTCGCTCGCCGTTTTCATCCAACAATGGAATCCGCTTCTTCGTCCCTGGCTCGGTATAGTACCACGAGTCCGTCTGTTTCCAGTGCCAGGCTGAGCCATGCGACTGCCGACGCTTCTTGGGCCCTGATTTCATATTGCTCTCCCGTTGAGCGTGGAAATGTTGGCGGTCGATTGACCATCGAACCGAATCGACTGATACTCATTGAGTACACCAGTGTTTTGCTCACACAACTGGAGAACACAAATGGCATTCAACACCGCCACGCTCCCCAGAACCGTTCATCCCTACGGATATTTACTACACAAATTAACTACACTGCTTCTTACCTCTTCGACATTCTACGTGGGATTTGGTTCGGCAGAAATAGCACTTTCAGCAGCTAAGGACGATGTACCTAATGTGCTCATCATCTACACCGATGACCAGGGCTACGGCGACGTCGGCTGCTTCGGAGCCGAAGGATACGAGACGCCGAATCTCGACCAGATGGCCGCTGAGGGACGGAAATTCACCAATTTCTACGTGTCCCAGGCGGTCTGCAGTGCCTCGCGAGTTGCCCTCCTGACGGGCTGCTACAACGTTCGCGTCGGTATCGGCGGTGCATTGAACCATCGGTCGACGATCGGCATCAATGCCGAGGAAATGACACTCGGCGAGCTCGTCAAACAGAAGGGCTACGCCACGGCTGCTTACGGCAAATGGCATCTCGGCTATCAGAAGAAGTTCCTGCCGATGCAGCACGGCTTCGATGACTACTTCGGCCTGCCGTATTCCAACGATATGTGGCCCTATCACCCGGCTTACATCAATCTGCCGGACGACCAGAAGCACAAGAAAGGCTTCCCCGATCTGCCGCTGATCTCAGGCAATGAGGTCGTCAACGCGGCCGTTACTCCGGAGGACCAGACGCACCTCACAACCTGGTACACCGAGCACGCCGTAAAGTTCATCGAAGACCATAAGGACGAGCCGTTCCTCGTCTATCTGGCTCACTCGATGCCCCACGTTCCGCTCTACGTTTCCGACAAGTTCAAAGGGGACTCAGAGCAGGGGACCTATGGCGATGTGATTCAGGAAATCGACTGGTCCGTCGGACAGGTGCTCGACACGCTGAAGAAGAACGGCCTCGACGAAAACACTTTGGTCATCTTCACTTCCGACAACGGCCCCTGGCTCAGCTACGGCAATCACGCCGGTTCGGCCGGCCCGTTCCGCGAAGGCAAGGGAACGACCTGGGAAGGGGGCGTTCGCGAGCCGTGTATCATGCGCTGGCCTGGCCGCATTCCCGCTGGAACCGTCTGCGATGAACTCGCGGCCACGATCGACATCTTCCCGACCATCGCGGCTCTGGCAGATGCTCCGCTGCCGGATCACAAGATTGACGGACTCGATATTCGCCCGCTCATGTTCGAGGAAGACGCCAAAACCCCGCACGACGTCTATTACTTCTACTGGGGCCGGGAGCTGCAGGCGATCCGCAGTGGCGACTGGAAACTCCACTTCCCCCACGGATACCGCAGTTTAACAGGCGAGCCGGGCATGGATGGCGTCCCCAACGGGTACACGCAGGCGAGGACTGGACTGGCTCTGTATAATCTCAAGAAGGACCCGGGAGAATCGAACGACGTGAAGGACCAGCATCCAGACGTTGTGAAGAAACTCCAGCAGCTTGCCGAAGAAGCCCGCAGGGAACTGGGCGATTCGGCAACGAAGCAGCAGGGCTCGGGTGTCCGCGAACCGGGGCGCATTTAACCTCAGGTTCCCTCACCGCCGTCGCAGTAACTACTTTTGAGTCAACAGATTAACCGGTGTGGATGCGATCGGCGACAAGTTTCCGCCGAATCGCCACACGCCCCCCGTCCACGCTTGAATTCCCGTTCGATTCTTATCAACCTTTGCGGGAATTCAGAAATCAGCTGACAATTTCAACTGACAGGAAATAATCGATGCCTATCGCAACGCCCGAACAATACGGAAAAATGCTCGACGCCGCCCAGCAGGGCGATTACGCCTACCCGGCGATCAACATTTCGTCGCTGGTCACGCTCAACGCGGCTCTCAAGGGCTTTGCGGACAAGAAGTCGGACGGGATCATTCAGGTTTCGATCGGTGGCGGTAAGTTCGCTTCCGGTCTGAACGTCGGCTGCTCGGTCGAAGGGGGAATCGTGCTCGCCGAAGCCGCCCATCGCCTGGCCGCCAAGTACGATGTCCTCATCGCTCTGCACACCGACCACTGCCAGCCGGACAAGGTCGACAGCTTCCTCAAGCCGCTCATCGCCGAAACCGCCAAATGGCGTAAAGAAGGCAAGGGCAACCTGTTCCAGTCGCACATGCTCGACGCTTCCGAGCTGCCGCTGGAAGAGAACATGAAGCTCTCTCAGGAGCTGCTCAAGCTCTGTGCCGAGAACGAAATCATCCTCGAAGTCGAAGCGGGCGTTGTCGGCGGTGAAGAAGATGGCATCGACAACTCCGATCAGCCCGCCGACAAGCTCTACACGACTCCGGAAGACATGGTCGCCGTGTATGAAGCTCTGAACGGCCTCGGCCGCTATATGTTCGCTGCCACCTTCGGCAACGTTCACGGCAGCTACAAGCCGGGTCACGTCAAGCTGCGTCCGGATATCCTCAAGCAGGGTCAGGACGCCGTGATCGCCAAGTACGGCAAGGAAGCGATGTTCGACCTCGTCTTCCACGGCGGCTCGGGCACTCCGAACGAGCAGATCCGCGAAACGCTGGCTTACGGCGTCGTGAAGATGAACATCGACACCGATACCCAGTACGCCTTCACCCGCCCGATCGCCGATCACATGTTCAAGAACTACGACGGCGTTCTGAAAACCGATGGCGAAGTCGGTAACAAGAAAGCCTACGATCCCCGCGCTTACCTCAAGGCCGCCGAAAAGGGCGTGGCCAATCGTCTGGGCGAAGCCTGCGACGACCTGCTGAGCAGCGGCAAGACGATCTGCGGCAAAGTCTAATTTGCCTGATCGCCAATCGCACCGAAACGAGCCGGACGGGTTTCCCTCCGGCTTTTTTTATTAGTTGATCGAGTTTACGAACAGGGTAGCCCCGGTTGCTCTGCTACCGGGGCCGACGAAGTCGGCAAGAGGTCCCGTCCGTACGCACGAGGTTCAAACACGAAGGGTGGCCCGTCCGCCACAGTGGGCGGGTCGCGACAGCGACAAGAGGCTGCGCCATCCGCGTGTTGAACGGAAATCGTGCGGTCCGCAAGGTCATTTCAGGCGTGACACAGGCCAATGAGTTTGACGGAGTCGTACCCCGGATCGAGAGCACATTTGCTGGGTTAAGCCTGCGGCTTCCCAGCCTACTGGCGAAAGGATCGAAATGGACAAGGACGCTCTTTGGGACATTGTGCACGGCTGCTTCGATGAGGACGATGGCTCGTTGCCATCGATCGCCATTCAGCCTTTAACTCCCGAAGAAATCGCGTTGATCTTCGAGATATTTGTTCGAGAAGGGCGGATCACCACGGAAGAACCGGCCTTCCACGACCAGCAATCAGACAAATTGATACCGTTGGATAGCGTTAAAAATGCGGCGAGCTTAGTCGCGAACTATAAGGCCTCTCCCTTCCACTTGGTCGTTCGAGATATTTGCTTTCGCGGCCACCAGCTCCCCGAATTGGGGATGTTCGTTTTTCAGGAATCCATCGAAGTTGATTACCGAATGGGCGACGATTGGGACGCGACGACGGTATTCGCTTTCTTCGAATGGCTCAAATACCTCGTCGGTCAAACGAAGAATGGAGAACTCGCAGCCTGCACACGAGAGGGCCCGCCATTCTCTGAACAATTTGATGAAGCGTGGCATAGGTTCATGAAGGAATAACCCAAGGTTTCGCTTCCCCCCTTCGCGGGCCACATCGTTTTGTTCCAGAATGGCAAACTTCGGGACATATTGAACCCGAGCCTCTCCTGCAGCCGTGTGCATGATTTCCGAAATCGGCCCATACCAATCGCACTGCTGGACAAGCCAGCAGTGGCACCCCTGCTGATCCGGCATGCCATCGTGGCTCTCGGGAAAAATCCCCATTCTCTGAAGGTCCTCGCTTTCCCCAGAAAACCTCTCCTCAAAAAACCGGCAGAATCCGCACAATCGGCTTGAGCCACACGACCCGCATAGTCGAACTATCCGATATACGGTCGTGCCGCAACGCGGTACGCCGCTGATGTCGTACCGATTTTGCGAAAGGCCGGTTCTCCCATGCTGGTGTCCAGATCACGCCTGATCTTCAGCCTTATCCTGGCTACTATTCTAACCGGATGTTCTTCGACCGCTCCTCGCAATAACTTTGTCGGTTCGACGCGGCCGCTGCCGGAGCCGACTTTGCCGAATCCGGAACTCGGAAAAGCGTCGGATGTCATTCCCGATCTGCCCACCCCGGTCGCCCCGGCTGAGTCCGAGGTCAAGCTGGCGTCGGCCGATGAACCGCCCGTGGCTGAGCCCGTGGTGCAGGTCAATTTCGATGCCAACGAAGACGCATCCGCCCCGGAGCTTGATCCGGCATTCGGACAACTTGCCGACGAAGAATCAGTCACGGAAGCCTCGCAGACGGCAGCGCTGGCTCCAGCGGCTGCTGAAAAGACTCCAAAAACAGCCGAAGAAGATGTTGAAGTGGTCGCCGACGAGCAGGCCGCTCCCGAACCAGAAGCCGAATGGGCGGCCAGCCAGGGACGTGTTCCGGTCTGGGCCGCATCCGGATGGAAGAGTTCCGGGGCCGAAGAAACCTCAGATTCATGGAGCGAGCAGGCTTCCGCTGAAGAATCCGAAGCCGATCTGCCGCCAGAACTCCCCGATTTCGAAGCCCCGCTGACCGAAGCTTCAACACCGGAGAAAGCTGCTGCTTCTCACGAACCTTCGACTGAAGCCACCGCTGACGCCGATGAGGAATGGGCTTTGCCTGTCGCCGCGGAATCGCAGTCGGATGATGCCGTCGAACCCGCGTCACCCAGCGAAGCCGATAGCGTTTCCCACCGTATGGCGATTCTCGCTTACGAGGTCGGAAACGAATCCAATCCCGATCAGGCGACGCTCGAGACGCTCCGCAGCCTGTTGGAGCATGAAAGCAATCACGTGCGGCTGAACAGTGCCGAGGCTCTCTTCAAGCTGGGGCACGGCAGTGAACAATCACTGGCGGTCATTCAGCACACGCTCAGCTCTTCCGATGAGAACCTCGCCTTCCTGGCGACGATCGCTCTTGGCAGCGTTTATCAGCACTCGCCGGGCGAGGCCCTGGACCTGCTGCTCAAGCAGTTCGTGCAGAACTCGGAAGCCGTGCAGCGCCAGGCCGTGCTCATGGTCGGCGAGTATCAGGAGAATCGCGACGAACTCGTGCCGATCCTGACCCGCGTCGCCGACAAGCACCCCAACGCCGATGTCCGCGAAGCAGCCGTCCTGTCGCTCAGCTGCCTCAATCAGAAATAATCGCAGATCCGCGCAGCAAAAAAGCCACTCCCCGTCGCACAGGAGAGTGGCTTTCTCGTTTGGCCTACGCGAACTGCTTCATGTACGGCAGGCTGTCGGCGGTCTGCTG
Organism: Rubinisphaera margarita; assembly: GCF_022267515.1. Taxonomy (NCBI): domain Bacteria; kingdom Pseudomonadati; phylum Planctomycetota; class Planctomycetia; order Planctomycetales; family Planctomycetaceae; genus Rubinisphaera; species Rubinisphaera margarita. The sequence goes on from NZ_JAKFGB010000014.1 coordinate 753,716, forward strand.
GATGGCCGGCTTGTTCTCCAGCAGCAGCGAGAGGAAGTCCCACTGACCGGAGAGCAGGGCATCGCGGGACGAGGCGACCGTTTCGACCGGGCAGCTGAAGTCGCCGGCGGTAACCTGCATCTTCTCGAGGTCAACTTCGATCTCGAGTTGTGGATCGGCTTCAATCATCTTGCAGAGCTTCTCGGTTGCTTCGGCTGAAGCGGTGACCGTCGGCACACCCAGCGCAGTGCAGTTGCCGAAGAAAATCTCGGCGAACGACTGAGCGATAATGGCGTTGATCCCCCACCGCATCAGCGACTGCGGAGCGTGTTCGCGTGAGGAGCCGCATCCGAAGTTGCGACCGGCAACGAGCACCGAACCCGACTGATACCTCGCGTTGTTGAACGGATGCTTCGGATCCTGTTCGCGGTCATCTTCAAAGGCATGTTCGCCGAGCCCATCGAAGGTCACGCAGCGGAGAAACCGGGCCGGGATGATGCGGTCGGTATCGATATCGTCCAGCAACAACGGCACGCCGGTGCCTTTCACCTGCTTGATCTCGTTCATCGTCTGCTTCTCTCAAGTAGGGTGCGTCTCGACGCACCAGAAAAATCCTGGATCGGGTGCCATGCCCACGCTCGCGTGGGCATGCCGTTTTGTTCGTTCGTCTGTTCTCTAGGGAGATCCGGTTAATTCAACCGGGGTGGCGCAGCCACATGAGGTTGCGCGATGGTCGTTTCGTTGTCTGTTTCGAACCTCTTGCCGACTGGCGTCGGCCCCGGTAGCGAAGCAACCGGGGCTACCCCGTTCAACTTCGTCTTCCCCGGTGGCACAGACATTCCTGTCTGTGCGAAATCGGCGTGCCCATCATGTAAGGACGCTGAAGACAAGCCTCCTGTTGCTGCGCAACACAGAGATCAATCTCTGTGCCATCCTTTCGGTTCACTGTGGTCAGATTCGCCGGGGTGCCATGCCCACGCTTGCGCGGGCATGCTCTCGTTGATTCACGCTGATGGCACCCGCTTTGTGTTTGCTTAGACGCCGACGGGCGCTTCGAGTTCCCGGACGTCGGTGATGTGTCCCTTAATCGCCGCGGCGGCGACCATGGCGGGGCTCATCAGCAGGGTGCGGCCGGTCGGGCTTCCCTGGCGGCCTTTGAAGTTCCGGTTGCTCGACGACGCACAGACTTCGCGGCCCTTCAGTTTGTCGGGGTTCATCGCCAGGCACATCGAACAGCCAGCTGCTCGCCATTCGAAGCCGGCTTCGCGGAAGATCTCATCGAGACCTTCTTCGACGGCCTGCTTCAACACCTGTTGAGAACCGGGAACGACGAGGGCCTTCACGCCGGGAGCGACATGATGTCCCTGCACCAGACGGGCGGCTTCCCGCAGGTCGGAGATGCGGCCGTTGGTGCAGGAACCGATGAAGGTCACGTCGACCTTCACACCCTGCAGCGACTGACCGGCTTCCAGTCCCATGTATTCGTACGCTTCACGGATGCCCGGGCGATCGCCTTCCGGGAAATCTTCCGGATGTGGCACCTTCTCGGTGATCCCGATCGACTGCCCCGGCGTGATGCCCCAGGTGACCGTCGGTTCGATGTCAGCGGCATCGAGCACAACGACATCGTCAAACTCGGCGTCCGGTCCGGAAGCGAGGCTCAGCCACCACTCGGCGGCTTTTTCGAAGGCTGCGCCCGTTGGCGACTGTGGGCGGCCGCGGAGGTAATCGATGGTCGTCTGATCGGGATTCACATAACCACAACGGGCACCCCCTTCGATGCTCATGTTGCAGACGGTCATCCGCTCTTCCATCGTCATCCGATCGAAGACATCCCCGGCGAATTCGTAGGCGTAGCCGATGCCACCCTTCACGCCGAGCTTCTGAATGATGTAGAGAGCCACGTCCTTGGCGTAGACGCCGGGAGCGAGGTCGCCGTTGACTTCGATGCGACGCACTTTCGGTTTGCTGAGAGCAAGCGTCTGTGTGGCGAGAACGCCAGCGACCTGGCTGGTGCCGATGCCGAAGGCGATCGCTCCGAATGCTCCGTGCGTCGAGGTGTGGCTGTCGCCGCAAACGATGGTGAGACCGGGCTGCGTGAGTCCCTGTTCCGGCCCGACAATGTGGACGATGCCCTGGCGACTGTCGTTGATATCGAGCAGCGTCACGCCGAATTCGCGGCAGTTCTTCTCGATCTGCGACATCATCTGCTCAGCGAGCAGGTCCTGGAACGGGCGAGCCTGGTTATCGGTCGGAACAATGTGATCCACCGTCGCCATGGTCCGTTCCGGATGCAGGACCTTCAGGCCGCGATCCCGCAGCATTTCAAAGGCCTGCGGGCTGGTGACTTCGTGAATCAGATGCAGGCCAATAAACAGCTGAGTCTGCCCGGTCGGCAGCGTGCTTACGGTGTGAAGATCCCAGACCTTATTGAACAGATTCTGCTTGGCTGTCATCGTCGCCTTGTCTCAAACTGCAAAAAAACACGTCGAAAAAAGATGCTGGCAATTTGTCTATTGCCAGCTTGGGAACCGTGTGCCCTGGCGTTATCATTGTCACTCTACACAAATCGAAGACAAGAGCAAGCAGACCGGAAGGAAAGCCCCGCCATGTCGGAAACACCTCAGCCGCCGGCCCGAGACTGGTTGAAAATCGCCCAGATCACAGCCGTTCTGGTCCTGGTCCCGCTCGGGCTGATGGACTTTGCTCTCCGCTACCGCACCCCGGAAGTCGCCTTCGGCGTCACCATCGCTGCCGCCGTGCTGATGCTGCTGGCCGTCTGCCTGGCCATCGCCACCAAAGGCCGGGCCCGACTCTTCTGGATCAGCTTCCTGATTCTCTCGCTGGGAACGCGGTATCTGGATACGCCTGACCGCAAGATCTTCTACGAGATTCCGACCTACTCAACCCGCATCGCGGAAGCGGTCTGGCCGATGTATCAGACCGGAGAAGAGATCTCACACGAGGGACGGATTAACGGAGTTCCTTCCGATGCCGTCCTTCTCTACAGCCTCGATCGGAACCGATTGTCCCTGATAGTCGAGACACCAGCCGTCGAAAAGGGTTCGCCGCAGGTCACCACCGCCGACCAGGGGGAACACTTCGTTCGCCTGCAGATCTTCTCCAATAACGCCGGACTGGAAACCCTGCGAATCCTAATCCGCGAGTTCCTGATCCTGCTCGTGAGCGTGCCGGGAGCACTTGGAGTGTGCTGGCTCTCCGGCTTCAAAACGGCTTCCGCTGAAGAGGAATCGTTCAGCTGAGAGAGTTCCTCGCACAGAGCCGCGAAGCCACAAAGGATGTCAGGCGGACGGTTTGAGTAACTCTCTGCGTCTTTGCGGCTTTGCGTGAGCCTTCTTCCATCGGGGGCGTTCGATGCGGGGATTTCCGGCTTCCCGTCTCTTCAGTTCTCGCTGCCCATGCCGTAGAATCCCTGTTTGCTTCGGTTAAGCATCGTTCCGGATTCTTCGGAAATCTACAGGCAGTCAGCAGTTATGTTCGAAAAGATTACGCAGGGATTAGGCGACGCGCTCGGCAAAATGCAGCGCGGCCGAATCAATGAAGCCAACATTCGCGAAGCGATGCAGGAGGTCAAGTCGGCTCTCCTCGAAGCCGACGTCAGCTACGATGTTGTCGATGAATTCATGAAAACGGTCCTCGAGCAGTCGCTCGGGGAGAAGGTGCTCAAGTCGCTCAAACCGGGCGAGCAGATCATCGGGATCGTGCATCAGGAACTGATCAACCTGATGGGCCCGGTCGACCATTCGCTGCATCTGCGGAAGTCGGGCGTCAGCATCATCATGATGTGCGGTCTGCAGGGAAGCGGGAAAACGACGACCTGTGGTAAGCTCGCCAAGATGCTGCTGGCCGAAGGCCGCAAGCCGATGCTCGTCGCAGCCGACCTTCAGCGTCCGGCCGCTATCGAACAGCTGAAAACCGTTGGAGCCCAGGTCGGCGTCCCGGTGCATGCCGAAGATCCCAAGGGAACGAACCCGGTTCAGGTTTGCCAGAACGGGGTGAACGCGGCGAAGAAAACCGGCTCGGTCGATACGATCATTCTCGATACCGCCGGCCGTCTGCACGTTGACGACACTCTGATGAAAGAGCTCTCGCAGATCGACCGCAAGCTGGGGCCCGATCAGGTCCTGCTCGTGACCGACGCGATGACCGGTCAGGATGCCGTCCGCTCGGCCAAAGCGTTCAACGAAGCGCTCGAACTCGATGGCGTGATCCTGACCAAGCTCGACGGCGACACCCGCGGGGGAGCCGCGCTGAGCGTGAAACAGGTCACCGGCGTGCCGATCAAGTTCATCGGCGTCGGCGAACAGCTCGACAAGCTCGAAGTCTTCCACCCGGACCGAATGGCCGGCCGAATCCTCGGCATGGGGGATATCGTCTCGCTGGTCGAAAAGGCGCAAGCCGAGTTCGACAGCGACGAGATGGAGCGGCAACAGGAGAAAATGCTCAAGGGGAAATTCACCCTCGAGGATTTTCAGAAGCAGATGAAGCAGATTAAGAAGCTCGGCTCCATGGGCGAGATCATGAAGATGATCCCCGGCATGGGACAGATGGCCGAAGCAATGGCGGGCATGGACGGCATGAACCCGGACAAAGAGATCGGCAAGATGGAAGCCATGATCTCTTCGATGACCCAGGAAGAACGCCGCAATCCAAACCTCATCGACCGCAGCCGCCGCAACCGCATCGCCCGCGGCTGTGGAGCAGAGCCGTCGGATATCGGCAACCTGGTCAAGCAGTTCAACGACATGGCCGGGATGATGCAGAAGATGGCCGGCATGGGCGTCCGCGACAAAATGCGAGCCGTCCAGGAGCTCAGCAAGATGGGCATGGCCAACCCGGGGGGCCGCCTGACGGACGGCAAACTCCGCAGCAAACGCGGTCCGGCGGACGAGAAGAAACTGCAGCAGCAGAAAAAGGACAAGCGGAAACAGGCCCGGAAGTCGCGGAAGAAAAACCGGTAGTTTTCCCCGTTGCCAGCGTCGAATCACGCACAGACAAGAATGTCTGTGCCACCCTGACGGAGGGATCTCATTCCACAGGGCGGGGTGCCATGCCCACGCTCGCATGGGCATGCTTTTGCAAGTGACTCATAACGTAAGGGTCGCCCCGGTTGATTCAATCGGGGTGGCGAAGCCACAAGAGGTCTTAAGACGGACATCTTCGGGCTTCGAACTACTCCCTTGCACGACCTCTTACCGACTGCGTCGGCCCAGGTAGCGGAGCAACCGGGGCTACCCGAGACGTGTCGGCGTTCATTCAAACTTTTCATCAAACGGAATCACACGCAACGTGTCACACGACATCTATCAGAATCCTCTCAATACCCGTTACGCTTCCCGAGCCATGAGTGGCATCTGGTCGGCTCAGAAGAAGCATTCCACCTGGCGTCGCCTCTGGCTGGCGCTGGCTGAGGCTCAACAGGAACTCGGTCTCGAGATTTCCGATGCTCAGCTGACCGAACTGCGGGATCATCTCGATGACATCGACTTCGATCTCGCCGCCCGTTACGAGAAAGAGAAGCGGCACGATGTGATGGCTCACGTGCATACGTGGGGCGATCAGTGCCCGTCGGCTCGGCCGATCATTCACCTCGGAGCGACCAGCTGCTTCGTGACGGATAACTCCGAACTGATTCAGATCCGCGAAAGCCTGCTGCTCATCCGAAATCGGCTTGTTGCGGTCATCGATCAGCTGGCGAAGTTCGCCGAGCAGTATCGCGATCTGCCGTGCCTTGGCTTCACCCACCTGCAGCCGGCTCAGCCGATTACCGTCGGCAAGCGGGCGACGCTCTGGTGTTACGATCTCGTTCTCGATCTCGAAGAAATCGAGCATCGCCTCGAAACGCTGAAGATGCGGGGCATCAAAGGAACGACCGGAACACAGGCAACCTTCCTGCAGTTGTTCAAGGGGGATCACGCCAAGGTCGATGCACTCGATCGGCTCGTCTGCCAGAAGATGGGCTTCGATGCCTCCTACGCCGTGACCGGTCAGACGTATTCCCGCAAGATTGATTCGCAGGTGCTGTCGTCGCTGAGCGGGATTGCTCAGTCGGCTCACAAGGCCGGCTCGGATGTCCGGATTCTGCAGCATCGCAAGGAAGTCGAGGAACCGTTTGAGTCGACGCAGATCGGCTCCTCGGCCATGGCTTACAAGCGGAATCCGATGCGGTCGGAACGCATGTGTGCGCTGGCCCGGTTCGCGATGTCGATGCAGTCGAACGCCGATCAGACGATGGCCACACAGTGGATGGAACGGACGCTGGACGACTCGGCCAACCGCCGGCTGTCGCTGCCGCAGGCGTTTCTGTCGGTCGATGCCATTCTGATTCTGTATCGCAACATCTGCGACGGCATGGTTGTTTACCCCAAGGTCATCGAGAAGAACCTCAATGCGGAGCTGCCCTTCATGGCGACCGAAGAGATCCTCATGGCTGGTGTCGAAGTCGGCGGCGATCGCCAGGATCTGCACGAGAAGATCCGCGTCCACAGCCAGGACGCCTCCCGTGTGGTGAAAGAACAGGGACTGCCGAACGACCTGATCGAACGACTGTCGAAGGATGACGCCTTTTCGAAGATCGACCTGGCCGCGACGCTGGATGCCCGCCGTTACATCGGCCGTTCCCCGGAACAGGTCGACCAGTTCATCACTGCCCTGGTCGATCCGATCCGCGAGAAATACGCCTCGGAACTGGGTGGGGACGCCGAAGAGCTGAAGGTCTGATCGACCGAGCGACTCGGCCCCGAACCGGGGTGCCGGGTGCTACTGGCGTCTCGCCAGTGGATCAACTCGGATGGATCTTCGGTCATTGGAGGTTCGGGGGTGCCGCTTCTCTGCGTGATCACTCTCGAAGGAAAAGGCACTGGCGGGACGCCAGTGGCACACCGGGAATCACGTGGAACTTGGGTGCCATGCTCACATCGCGAAGCAGGGTGAGCATGCCGATCGAGCTGGACTTGGAGACTCGTGCTGAGGGAAGTGTCTTGAGCAGAGGCACTTCCCTCAACGTGTTCGAGGGGAGCCAACGGAAGTGCCGGGGCCGCCGATGTCTCATCCGAATGCAAAGAATGTGACTTCAATCTCTGAGGGCCGCGGATGGCGCTGCCTCTTGTCGCTGCCGCGACCCGCTCGCTGAGGCGGACGGGCCACCCGTCTTCAAGGAAGTCATCCTAACTCGGAACGTCAGTGAGGGCCCCACACCGCAACACGGCGCCAGGCGGGATGTAGAGTGCCATGTCGGGGCCGATATTGGGTGCCATGCCCACGCTCGCGTGGGCATGCCTGTGTTCGACGCTGGTATCTCAACACAACCAAAGACCGCAGACCCCGCATCCGGGCAGCGGGGACGCATTGTGCAGGGCTACGTCTGCCGGCTCTCCCAGCCTACGCCCTTCGTCTGCAAGGAAGTCATCCTAACCCGAAATGTCAGTGAGGGACACGTGCCAAACAGGGTGGTCAACTGCAGGGGCATGCTTGCCCTGTTGCGCGATGCGGGCAGGGCACCCGTGGTGCGGTGATGCGGTACGGATTCGCTGATTAGAGCAAATCGCTGAGGACGTGGGACTGGCGTTCGGAGATCTGGCGGATGCGGTCTTCGAGTTCTTCGGCCTGGTCGGGCTGGCCGGCTTTGCGGCAGACGTCGGCGGTGAGTTGCATCAGTTCGATGGCGAGAGGAGAGTCTTCGCCCAGTTCGGTGCTGCGGACGACCACGATTTTGCCGAGGCAGGCGGCGGCCTGATCAAACGATTCCGACTCCGCCAACAGACGGCCGAGCTGTTCCATCGTTTCAATCACGGCGGGATGATCCGGGTGATACTCTTCGCTCAACAGTTCGATGCGGCGTTCGAGCAGCGAAATTTCGCGGTGCGTATGCCCCACGGCTTTCGCATGGTCGAGAGCCTGCTCGACGAAGAAGTCTTCCATCATCGGTGGGAACTCAAGGGTCTTTTGCACCTGTTGAGCAGCGGCGAAGGCGAACCATGACGCCAGACGGGGTTTGTTGAGGCCGTCGTAAGCGTGCGAGAGGAGTTCATAAACTCGAAGCTGGATCAGTTCGGGGACCGAGCGGTAACCGCGGAGCAGCCGCAGGGCTTTTCGCATCAGCTGACGCACGAGCCTATACTGGCCCTGATCGCAGCAGAGCTGGCCCAGTCGGGTGAGGCCGTACGCCGTTGCCAGCGAGTCTTCGCCAAACGTGTTCTCATAGATCGAAAGTCCGCCGGCGGCAGTCTGCGTGCCGCGTTGTCCGCGATGCGTCGCCTGGAACAGATCGGCCAGATCGAAGACCGACTGAGCCATCAGCGGGTGATTCCGAACGAGTCGCTTGCGGAAGATCTGCATTGAAGTCTGCAGGTGAGTTTCCCGGTCGTTGGGGAGCGGGCTGATGTCGATACTTCGGGGAATGCGACCAATAAGCTGACTGAGCCGCCCTTCGTAGATACTGCCGACGAGATGATTGTCGTCGATCATTCCCGGCAGTCGCTTCAGTTCACTCTGAATGACGCTTTCCTTGCCAAGAATCACCGCAATATCGAGCCGCTGCAGATGCAGCTCGACCATCAGGCGTCCCGGCACCTGCTGATTGCGGGCATGGACGCGGGCGAGATGATTGATCTCGGCATCCGCGGAAAGGAATCGTCCCTGCTCCTTCAGAATTCGGCAGCGGAAAATCTGTCCTTTGATCCGTTCCACCGTATCGGGCTGATCGGCCGGAAACGAGGACAGATAAAGATCGATCTGGTCGGCCGCTGCGGAAAGTTCGCCGCATTCGACCTGAACCTGAGCGAGGTTGTATCGCGATTGCCGGACGAGCAGATTGTCTTCGGAGAACCGCTCCTGTCGCAACTGCAACGCTCGGGCATGATGCAGCCGGGCTTCCGGGAACTTGCACTGCAGCCGCAGCAGTTCCCCCAGGTTGTTGTGGAGCGTTGAGAGCGGAGCGGCGCAGGTCGATTCCGCTTTAAGATCGTAATCCCTGATCGCGCACTGCCAGACATGAATGGCATCGTCGATTCGATTCTCGGCCAGCAGAGCCGAGCCGAGATTGTTCAGCGTCCGAATCCGCATGCTCTGCGATTCGGTGGACTGATCGGCGATATACTTCAACAGTTGTCTGCTGATGAGTTTGACCGCGGGCCAGCGGCGGGTGTTGCCGAGCGCTTCGCTCAACTGCAACAGGTTCTGGAACCAGCGCGACAATTCGTCGGAATCGCGGTGCTGTTCGACGATCTGCTCGAGTTCGGTATTGAGTGTGCCGAGCGTCCATTCGAGGCTCAGATCATTGCCGCTCTTAATGGCGATCAGGAACAGATTGCCGACCGCCTCGAAGCGCTCCTGGAGACGCGACGCATCTGCAACAGGAATCTCAACGAGCAGGGACTGACAGGTTTCCCGCGCACGTTCGAACTTGCGATCAGCCAGGAGAAGCTGGACCTTCTGCGACAGCGGACCTTGCGGGATCGCCGTGAGAATCGGGTTCGCTACGTCGGATTGCATGTGAACTTAAACGCTGCTTGAGGCAAATCCATCCCCAGTCGCACGTGCGGCTGATCTGATCGCTGATTCTGACCCGGCTGCAGTCGGGGTGAAACATCAGCGCATCGGAGGCGGCTTTGAAGGCCCTTTGAAAGTCACCCTCCGATTATCCTGCGGTCCATTGTGAAGAACGGGCTGGGGAGACACAAGGAAATAATCGCTCATCTGCCCGCGCAAATGTATTCTGAGCTTCCAGCTCTTCTCAGCCTGCCGGGAGTGTCCAACTGGCGGCGTCACACGTCAAGAGCCCAGTCTGCCTGATCGTCATCGCCGTCTTTGGCTGGCCCTTCGCGTCGCGTGGAATCTGGATCGTCTTCGGTCTCGACCAGACCGAGTTCCTTGCGTTCGAGCTGAGACATCTTGTCGCGCATCTTCCGCAACTCCAACCCGCGTCGGTTCTCCATCAATTGCCAGAGCTGGTTCAAATCGCTGCGGAGATGATCGAGCTGGTACTCGTTGGGAATCTTCTCCTCAAGCGTTTCCACCTGTCGCGTCAACCGCCCGGCTTCCAGAGTCGTAATGACATCCAGCTTCCGCGTCTCGGCGATCTTCTTCTTCAGTTGCTGAGCCAGCGAGCGCAGTGACTCGGCATTATCGCGACGTCGTTCTTCGAGTTGATCGATCATTCGCTGTTTTTTCTCGGGCGTCCAGGCATCGAGCTTGAGGAGCATACGGGCCGAACGATAAGAGCCGGCTTCGATCTGTTGTTCGAAGGCGTCTTCCCAGGTCACCTGTCCCTGCTGAAGCACGAGCAAAATCTGCTGCTCCAGTGTGGACGGCGTCAGCTTACAGCGCCAGTCTTCTTCCAGCGTGATGCCGGGGATTTTGAGCAGGACACCGTTGAGCAGACATTGCGGATCCTGCTCGGCGATTCGCGGTTCTTCGGTCGGATGAAACAGCTGGCTGATCCGATCCATGCTCCGTCGACATGCCGTGAGCGCGGACCGGTGAGCATGGTGTCCATGCATCTTGTCGAGCTGCTGCATCTCCATGAAGACCGAGTTCTGCCGCCGCTCGATTTCATCCCGGAGCTCGTTGACTTCCTGAGGCACGAGTACGCTTTCGATCCCCGGATACGAAGCGGCCAGGACCAGCCAGTGCGACGCGAACTCGATCGCTTCCTGCACATGATTGTAAAGTTCCCGGCCGTCGACGGTGAGCGTTTCCTGTTCCGAGAGCACGACCCGGGTATTACCATCGATAAGGAGCACACTGTGAGAAAGCCGCCGAATCTCCGATTCCACAACACCGCTTTGATGCAGTTTATTCTCGATGATTGATTTAAGCAGCCGTGAGATATGTGCCTGAAGAATCTGACGAGCCCGCCATTCATCGATCGCTTTCGGCTGCCGCACGGTTGTTGGAGCATGCACGCTCCAGAATGCCCGCGAGAACAGCGGCGTACTGATGTGATACGGCAGGATCTCTTCGAAGGCCCGCGGTTTCCAGGCGACCACCTGGGCCCGAATCGCCCGGGCATTCGATTCGATCGAAGCGGCTCCGGGACGATAGAAATACTGATCGAGCCGAAGTCCATTGGAGCGTGAAGCAAACGAGGCGACTCGACTGCAGTAATTGTAGAAGTGCGTTTGCGAGGATTCGATCGTGAAACTGCGGAGCAGGTCGGTCGCGGCTCGGGAACCTGTTGTGACGGCTCCCCGAATGAGAGCCGCTCTCAGCAGGAATGCTTCCGGCGACGAAGCATTCCGCACCAGTTCCTGAGCCTCTTTCCGGTGAGCATCGGTCAGAAAATCGAACTCCCGTGCGATTCGACCTGAGGACAGTCGCACCCGGTCCCCCATAACGAGTATCGCGATCAACCACGGCGGTGGAGCCGGGATCGAGAGATCCTTGTCGACATTTCCGTACAGACAGTTCGAAACCTGATACGCCCAGGCATATTCGCCCAGCGTGATCAGTTCCCACGTGAGGCGACTGAGATAGGAAACGCGATCAAATCGGTTCTGAGCTGCAGCGGCCCGTTCCGCATGTTCAGTCACTTGGGAGAAATCGAGTTCCATCGATTCCAGTTCGAGCAACGGCGGCGGAGGGGCGGGCTCGGCTGGCTCTGAGGAGTATCTCAACTCCTCCTGAACGCTGGCCGAAAGCGCGCCACGAATCACATCGTCGCTCTTGTCCCGGGTGTGAGGAACTCGGTCGTCGAAATCGCCAAAGATCAGGGAGTCTTCAACGTCGTTCTCCTGCGCGGCGTCAGTTTCTTCTTCGTCGGCCTCTGTCGCAGTTTCCGACGACTGCTCCAGCTGGGCGAAGCCATTCTCAAGGTCGTGAGCGGTCAGGATCTTCTTTTCTTTGCCGCCCGAGTCGATGTCGTCGAAGATGAAATCGCTCTCTTCATCGTCGATCAGAGCGGAGCTTTCCTCCGAAACGGCAGCCGGCTCGATCGATGCCGTGGTCTCGTTCTCCACGACAACGGACTCAGGTTCGGAAGCCCGCGGCACGAGGGGAGCTTCACCGAAGTCGAAAAGTGCTTTGAAGGCATTCTCGGCATCGCTGTAGCGGTCGCGGATCGCTGGCATTTCCTCGGCCGGGAGCTCCGGTTGAGATTCCACAACTGTTGAGTCAGACGCCGGCTGCGATTTTAACAGTTCGATCCGATCGAAAAGGGGATGTGTCCCCGCGGCGAATTGAACGATCTCGTCGGACAGGGGAAGGGAGGGTTCCGTCAGTTCCGTTTCGAGACGCGACAGTTCCTGATCAAGCGACTCGGCATCGTCTCCCCGGTCTTGATAGTCTTCGAATTCGACCCGGACCTCCGCCAGTCGACTGCGGGCTGAGCGGAGCGTGTTCAAGGTGTCGGCGAAGGGACGGAGTTCGAGCCAGTTGGCGGAGGAAACCGCGTCGGTGGGAAGTCCGGCGGACTGAAATCCGTCCATGAGAGACGTCCGAACTGTCTGCTCCTGCGTCAGAAAAGACGTGATGGCGGACTGAAGTTCGTTGCAGCCGTCGAGCCGATCCTGCCGAAGAGTTTCAGCCTGAGACTGCAGCTGCTGCGCGAGAGTCTCGGCAGTTGACTGCAGGCGATCCAGATGTTCCGCTAACTCAGTTTTCATGACCCCTCGATCTGGTTCGATACGTTCCGACTGCGATGCCTCCGGAATGGCTGCCTCTGGGTTCCTGATGACGTGGATTCGATAATGGCTGACGGTCCAGCCGCTGCGTCACTACAGGTCGGAATCGATAGCCGTGTGAATGCTCTCTCCCTCAAGCAGTTCATGAGCGACATCTTCGGAACTCTTCGCGGCCGGTTTCGACTGTGGGGCTGCGGAAGTTTCGTTGAACTCGGCTCTCTCTTCCAAAGCCGACATCAACCGGTCGAAGACCGCGATCTGCACCTGTTCGGACTGAAACGAATTCACGACCGAAGCCATCCCCGGCAGATAGGACAGCAGAGTTTTGTATCTCGCACTGCTCATTTATCATTCTCCTTCAAACCAAGTCACGACATTTCGCCGTTGACTTCTCAATTGTTTCTCGGCCAATTAACGAGCACGTCCGCGAAGCACCGCGAGGGCCACGCTGCGTCCGAATGCTTCGGAGATCAGTCGCTGATTCTCGATCCAGCGATCATCCGAGAGTTCTTCAGGACGGTTCACCATCTCGAAGACGGCACGAAACGGAGACTCGGCGGCGTTCACCTGATCAACAGTGGCGCGGCGTTCTTCGCCGCTTCCGTTGGTCAGCTTGTCCATGTATTCATTCACGCGGTTCGACATCGCCTGAAAGGCTTCACGATCATTCTCATCGAACGACTTGACCAGTTGCAGTCGTTTCAGGCGATCGATTGCCTGCTGACGAACTTCGATCTGCTGACAGGCGTCGACAATATCTTCAATACGACCGGCATCGTGTTCAGCCGGGGCGAGCAGCGGATGTTCTTTCAATCGGGAGGACATCGAGTCCATCAGTTCCTGGACAGCTCGAATCTCATCGGCGACGAACTGCAACTCGACCGACTCTCCGCGTTTCAGGGACTCTGACGTCCGCGACATCGTGTCGGCGAGTTCCTGCATCCGCATTCGCAGCATCTCCGCCGACTTCGGAGTGACGTCCTGAGTGTAATTCATCTGCTGATACTCCTGGTGCGCGAATGAGTCTGATCCGCGGTCGAAATCTCTGAGGGAGCGATCTTCCTGGATGCCGTCCTCGTTTGAGCCATCAGCGACCCAGGGACGGGGATACGACATGAAACCGGACTCTGAGAATAAACCGGCGGTCTAACCAATGAAAATCGAATTCTGCCAACTTCGATCGAGGTCTGATAACAGATTCCTGATTTGACGGTCGTGCGAATTGAGTCGCTCGGAGGCCCTTGAACCTCAGGCATTTCACCGACGCGACTCCGACGACTCCCGACTCTTCCACAATACGGAAATCAGCCTCGATTTCCATGGCGAACTCTCCCCACTGCCCTTGCGAGGGACTGCGGACAGTCGTTCAGACGCGAATCAGGCACCGCCGGGCGTCCAGCAGCCAGGCCAGGCAGAGAGCCGCCAGCAGGGAACAGGCCATCCACGCGAGTGGTCCCTGGGCCACCGTCCAGCGACCGTTCGTGGCCAGTTCGACGATCGATCCAGCGTGCTTCATCAGTTCGGCGCCCACCCAGTTGGTGGCCAGTAGAGCCGCGAGGAACATAACCAGTGAATTGCGGCCGACTGCGCGAATGGGATAGAACAGACCGCCCGCCGGCAGCACGTCGCAAAGCAAATGACAGGCGGCGAACAGAATCAGACTGTATCCGCCGGCGATCAGAATCCAGGACGGGCTGAGAAGTCGTTCAATTGCGGGGCAGATCCACTGATCGGCTCCCACCCCCGCCAGGACGAGCCCTCCGCCTGCGATCGCGAAACAGACGGTTCGTGTGAGAGGCTTGAAATTGGGGAGGAACAGCAGCCAGCCGCAGAGGCTGCCGATCATCATCAACACCGTGGCGGGAATCATATTGAACGTGGTCCGTCCTGCTTCTCGATAACGGACGTCGGGCTGACCGGGGAATTGCGAGAGCAGTCCTCGATCCCACCGGTCGGCAATATTTCGTTGGAACGCCCAGCGATCCTCTCGCAAATCAGGAGCCGCGTCCTCGTCGACCAGGGCCGGTTGCAATTCAGGCGGATACTGAACGGGAGCGGAGAATTCGAACCACGCGTATTGCCCGAATAGCAGCCCGACCATGATCAACAACTGCCACCAGACGGGCCCGCGTGCGAGCAGGAACGTGGCCAGTCCGGCCAGGCCGATCAGCGACAGCGGATCGGTGAAGACCCAGCGGGTCGACGTCGACCCGATCGATTGCAGAAAGATGCCCATCGCCACGAGGACCAGAGTTCGCCAGAGGACGCGAGCGAACATTGAGATCGCCTTCCATTCCATGCGGGCCCGTCGTTTTCGCCAGCAGAACTGTGAAATCCCCGCAGCAAACAGGAACCCGCTCAGCAGGAAGTCGCGAACACGGATGACTCCACTTCCGTAGAGGCTTCGCCATTCGGACGGCTGGATGTTGAATATCATTCTCGCGTAACCGGGCAGATTGGCCTCAATCTCTTTGGCCGTCACGCCCTGATCAAGAGCCCGTTCGATGCTCGCCAGAAAAGCCAGGCCGATAACAATGGCGAGCAGCAATATTCCGCGGTAGAGATCGAGCGCCTGCCAGTGTTTCAGGTCCAGCATGGGGGAAGCCGGAAAGACGTCTGCCTGATCGGCGGAGGCGTCCCGTCGCGTGGAACGTCGCTGCAGCGCCGGCGCGATCTCTTCGGCTTCGGTCATTGGGTTGCGACCGGCGAGACGGTAGGTTTCTGGCTCTGACATCGGACTTCCAGGTAAATAAAAATCTGTGGATGCGTTGCAGAAGGGCGGTCCGGTACATTAAACAGGTAATACCGGGACGCGGTGCTCCGCCCGGTGCGAGAAATTAGGAACTGATCGCTCGACGTTCCATCCTCCACAGACGCTCACAACTCTCTTACTACATCAGGAGATCTCTACATGAGGCGACTTTACACGTTCGTCGGACTCTGCCTATTGTCCCTGGCGATTCCGTCGATGTCACGCGCCGACGTCGAACTGCCCAACGTTTTCACCGACCACATGGTGCTTCAGCGGAATCAGGAGAATCCGGTCTGGGGTTGGGATGAACCGGGAACCGAAGTTCAGGTTTCGATCGCCGGCCAGTCTCACTCGGCCAAAGCCGGGAAGGATGGTCGCTGGGAAGTGAAGCTCGATGCTCTTTCCGCCGGCGGACCCCACACACTGAAGGTGGCCGGGTCGAGTGAAGAAGAGATTAAGGATGTGCTTGTTGGCGAAGTCTGGGTCTGTTCCGGACAGTCCAACATGGCCTGGAACGTCGGTAGCGCCAACGATCCGGACCTCGAACAGCTCACCGCCAATTATCCGCAGATTCGTCTGCTGTCCGTACCGAATCGGGCATCGCAGGAGTCAGAAAAGAACTTTGATGGATCCTGGGTGGTCTGCTCGCCGGATACGGTGAAGGACTTCTCGGCCGTCGGCTACTTCTTCGGACGTCAGCTGCATCAGACTCTCGACGTGCCGATCGGCCTGATCGACAACGCCTGGGGCGGTTCGGCTGCAGAAGCCTGGATCCGTCGCGATGTGATCGAGAAGGACGAACGGTTCTCGGATCTGCTCGCCCAGTGGAAGCAGACGGAAGAGAATTACGATCACGAAGCAACCATGGCTCGCTTCCAGGAATCTCTCAACAAATGGGAAGAAGCGGCGAAGAAGGCCAAAGCGGATGGCAAGTCTCCGCCCAGCCGTCCTCGCAGTCCCCGCGATCCGCTGGCTGGCAATCATCGCCCGGGAAACCTCTACGGCGGTTGCCTGCATCCCATCGTGGGCTATGGCATCAAGGGAGCAATCTGGTATCAGGGAGAATCCAACGCGGGTCGCGCCTATCAGTACCGCGATCTGTTCCCGCTGATGATCGAGCACTGGCGGAACGTCTGGAATCAGGGCGACTTCTCGTTCTACTGGGTCTCTCTGGCCGATTACCGTCGCGAAACAGAAAGCCCGACCGACAGCTCCTGGGCGGAACTGCGCGAAGCTCAGACAATGACACTCGCTCTCCCGAACACTGGCGAGGCGATCATCACCGACCTGGGCGAAGCGGATGACATTCACCCCCGCAACAAACAGGATGTCGCGAAGCGCCTGGCCCGTCTGGCTCTGAAGCACGATTACGATTACGACATCGTCGCCGGCAGCCCGCGCTACGAGTCGCATGAGATTAACGACGGCAAGGTAACGGTCACCTTCACCAATGTCGGCACTCAGCTCGATACCTTCGACGTGCGAGAGCCGATTGGCTTCACCATTGCTGGCGAAGACCGTGTCTTTGTGCCAGCTGAGGCTAAGGTCGTGTCCGGCAACAAGATCGAAGTCTGGAGCAGCAATGTCCAGAAGCCGGTCGCCGTCCGCTACGCCTGGGCCGACAACCCGGTCTGCAACGTGCAGAACACGCTCGGCCAGCCGCTGACGCCGTTCCGCACCGACGACTGGGAAGGCATCACCGCTCAGGTTAAGAAATAACCGAGCCCAAACGAGTCATACGCAGGACCCGCCGCCGGCCTTCGGGCCGGCGGTTTCGTTTTGCGCGGAGAGTCGTTCCACCGGCTGGGCCACGTACAAGGGTGACGAAGTCAAAAGTGTTCGCGCCATAACCCGAAACGTCAGTGAGGGACCAGAACCCACAACTGTGAGGGACCCACACCGTAACACCGCACAAAGTACGATGTCGGGTGCCATGCCCACGCTCGCGTGGGCATGCCTGTCTTCGACGCTGTTATTCCCCACAAACGAAGACCAGAGAACCCGCATCCGGGCAGCGGGGACGCATTGTGCGGGCTACGCCCGTCGGCAATCCAGCCTGCAACTCTGGAATCAACGGACGGGCCACCCTTGGCAAGCAGGATCTCCCAACCCGAAACGTCAGTGAGGGACACCTGCCGAACAGGGCGGTCAACTCCAGAGACCCGCTCGCGGCGTCTGGGGAGTCAGTTCGGAAAACTGTTCGATATGCTGACGGGCTTCGTCCGAGACCGTTTTCGGGACGACGATTTTCACCACGATCATCTGATCGCCGCGGACTTTCGTTTTATTGTCCAGGATGCCTTTGCCTTTCAGTCGCAGCTTGGCTCCGCTCGAGGTGCCGGGCGGAATGGTGACCGTCACTTCGCCATCGCTGAGCGTGGGAACGTCGATCTTGGCACCGAGTACCGCTTCGCTCACGCTGACGGGAACGTCCAACGTGACATTCGCTCCTTCTCGACGGAAGTAGGGGTGCTCGGCCACATGAACACGCACGAGCAGGTCGCCCGCCGGGCCGCCCGAAACAGACGGTTCCCCCTGTCCGGCGAGTCGAATTGTGGCTCCATCGTGAATTCCCGGAGGAATCTTGACTTCGAGATGCTCGACTCGTCCACCCCGGTTAAGCCCCAGGTCGTATTTGCCTCCCTGAGCGGCCAGATGGAACGGAATCGTGACCTGCGATTGAACATCCCGACCTTTGCGGGGGCGAGCGGCCCGGGGATCGCCGCCACCTCCACCGAAGCCACCACCGAACAGGTCGCTGAAGTCGAATCCACCGCCGCGACCACCAAAAATCTGCTCGATATCGATCGGACCGGCACCGGCGTGCCGCGAGTAGCCGCCCCCCATGTTCTCGAAGGCGGAGCCGTACGTGTCGTACTTTTGCCGCTTTTCCTTATCGCCGAGAATATCGTAAGCGGTCTGGATCTCCTTGAACTTCTCGGCTGCGTTCTTGTCATCGGGCCGACGATCGGGATGGTATTCCCGCGCCAAACGGCGATACGCCTTCTTGATTTCCTCTTCGGAGGCTCCCCGTTCGACCCCGAGTGTCTTGTAATAGTCTTGGCTGGCCATGGTGACGCTAAAGCTGCTCTCACTGAAGGCTGAAGATTCATGCGATTGTTGTGTGGCAGGGGCGAATTTCGCGAAGCCGTCCTGCTCAGCTGAATTGTATCGCCCCTCAATCTGAGCGAAAGAGTCATTGACGAGCCACATTGTCTCCGGCGACCAACGAGACGCTCCCGGCGGGCGTCCGGATGCCGGAAATGCTCCGTGAACTCGCGTGTTAATCTGAGAGGAATAGTCAAGCTCTTCCGGATGTATGAGATCCTCCTGATGTAGTGATTCTCCGAATGTCGAAGATGGAAGCGGGGGAACGCGCGGCCTGTCCGCGCCCGTAGTTCCCATGGAAAGTCCGCGATGTGCGGCTTCACAATTTTCGACACGGCGGGGGATGTTGACTCGGGCCTGCTTGTGAGGCTCGGAAGCGACATTCAGCGTCGATTGAGGACAGGCGGTTGTCTGATGGATCAGACGCAGATTGAAGGACGACAGGACGGATCCCGGAGGCTGGCAGTCAGTTGTCTGACGGCTTCTCTCTGTCTGCTGGCCATGGTCTCCGGGTGTTCCCAGAGTTTCTGGCGGAAACAGGCCGATAAGGATACGTACAACATTCTGCAGGAAAAGCAGTCCGACCCGCGCTGGGTCGCGCCGCGGACCAATCTCACTCCCGACCCGCGCAGCCGGTTCTACGATCCGTATAACCCGGATAAAGAACCAATGCCGCCCGATGATCCGGCCGCCGCTGCCGACATGGACTGTCCTGACGGCATTCCCGGCTACCACAGCTGGCACCGTTACGGCCGGGCGATGAGTGTGGAAAATCCGATCTGGCTCGCACACTTCGAGCACTCGCCGGAAATGATCGACGAAGCATCCGGAGAGTATATCTGCCCGGTGCCCGCGATCCGCGATCTGACAATTCTCGACGCCATCGAGCTGACCTATCTCCACAACCGCGACTATCAGTTTCAGCTCGAAGAAACGTACTTCACCGCTCTCGCGCTGACACTCGAGCGGTTTCGCTTTCAGGTCCGCTATCTGGGCATCGGTGGCGGGGAACCCGGAGCGGATCTCACCTACGAAAACGTTCCCGGAGTGCAGGACTCGCTGCGGTTGAATACCAACTTCGGCGTCAGTCAGGTGCTGCCGACCGGCGGACAGTGGGCCATGGAACTGGCCAATAACACGCTCTGGCTCTTCTCCGGACCCAACGCCGGAACCGATACCGCGAGTGTCTTTTCCTACCGACTTGTGCAGCCCCTGCTGTTCAATGCCGGCCGGAAAATCGCGCTGGAAGGTCTCACGCAGACCGAACGTGATGTTCTGTACGCAGTTCGCGATCTCGCCCGCTTTCGCAAGGAACTGTTTACCGATGTTGTCAGCTCCTACCTGAATCTGCTTCAGCAGCTGCAGGGAATCCGCAACCAGGAGTACAACATCGAACAGCTGGAGCGCCAGGTCGTGGAACTGAGTGCTCTGGCCAAGGAGCCGCCGGGGGCGACTCCTGCCACGCTGGAAGTGTTCCCGCCCGGTGCGTCGATTCCCGAATCCCTGAGAGAAAAAGTGGCCTACGACGCCGAACGCAGAGAGCTGATCTGGTACCGCAACATGAGCATGGAAAACGCGGCGGAGTTGCTCGCGATCAGTAATGATCCGCAGTATCAGGCGGCTGCCCGCGAACTGATCTCCCTGCTCACAAGTAACACGACGCCGCTCGACGTGCTGCAGCTCGAATCGCGTCTGGCCTCGGCCATCATCAACCTGCAGACATCCCAACGGCGGTACCAGGACAGTCTCGACCAGTTCAAGATCCAGCTGGGGCTGCCGCCCGATATGGAAATGACAATCGACGACTCGGCTCTGAAGCAGTTCGAACTGATTGACCCGCTGATGGAAGAGCTTCGGGACGAAACCGAATCGGCCATTCTCGTAGTCGGTGCCCTCGACACCGAGAATCCCGACGTCGCTCAGGCTCGAGCCGCTCTACAGCATGTTCAGGCGCTCTACGATCGCATCATGACCGAAGGGATCGGCCTGGTTGAAGTCGATTCTCGAAGTGTCGCAGAGAATCTCGACAGTCGACTGGAAGGTGTGCCCGAACAGGAGGTTCGCGACCAGGTGATCGCCACCGTGGAGCGGGACCGGAATCAGCTCGAAACGCTCGAACTCGAGCTACGCAACCTCGGCAACGGCTTTGCGCGGATCAGAAAATACCTCGATCAGGGAGAGTCGGACGAAGAATCGACGAAAGCCGCGATCGTCGAACTGACCGATCTGCATCAGGATCTCCTCCAGCGTGCCCAGGGGCTGATCGTCGCCCAGGTCGGCATGCGTTCGGAGCTGATCAATGTGAACCGATACGAGCTCGATCTGAACGATTCGATCGGGCTGGCGCTCGAAAATCGCCTTGATTTAATGAATCAGGAGGGGCTCGTGATGGATGCCCGCCGTCAGGTCGATGTCGCCGCCAATGCCCTGAAAGCAAACCTCGATGTGGTGGTCGCGGGGGACATTCGAACCGAACCGGGATCGGGAAATCCGTTCGATTTCAGCGGTCGGAGCAGTAGCCACCGGGTCGGAGTTCAGTTCACCGCACCCCTTGATCAGATAAATGAGCGAAACATTTACCGGGCGGCGCAGGTTAATTACCAGAGAGAGCGCCGGGATTACATGGAATTTGAAGATACGATCAAATTCCAGGTCCGCACTGCGTGGCGAAATTTGGCCGTTTTGGAACAAAATCTGGAAACTGCCCGTCAATCTCTTCGTATCAATGTGTTACAATACGACCAGGCTGTGGAGGCATCTGCAGATCCTGAGGCTTCGAACCGTTCTGGCGTGAGCGGGCGAAACCTCGTCGATGCTCTCGACAGAATCCTGGATTCACAGGACCGGCTGGTGCAAATCTGGTCGGGCTACGAGCAGACTCGTCTCGAGATCCACCGCGATATGGGGATCATGGAAATCGACGAGTTCGGCATGTGGATCGACCCTTACTATCAGGCAATGTACGAAACCCAGTCTACGGGAATCGCGTTTCCTGAAGTTTGCCCACCTTCCAAGACTACGAGTGATCTCGATATCACTCTCCTTCCTCCAGGACCGAACGATCATGGCAACGTCCGCCCCGGAACAAATGAATACGACAACGCAGAGTCCGTCAACCAACCTGGACTCCGCGACGACTTCGTACTCCTCCCCGTCCCCCCAGCCCCGGCCGAAACCGAAGCGCCGGCTCTGGTTGACCCTCTGCGTGGGAGCTCTGGTGGTGGGGCTGGGAACGATCCTGGCCAACGCGATGTTCAACGCCGAGCCGTCAGCGGACCCGAATTCTATCGCCGCATCGGAGATGGAGCAGGACCCGGACGAGTCGAGCGACTCGACCTTGTCCCGATCGGTGACGAAGTGGATTAGCTCCTGGTTCTCCTCGAGTAAAAAGCTGCCTTCCAATCTGATCATGAAGCAGGCCAACAAAGGTCGCTTCCGGATCACGATCAATGAACGCGGCTTCCTGGACAGTCAAAACAATGCCACGCTGACCTGCGAAGTGCCCGGCTCGACCACGATCATCTCGATCGTGCCGGAAGGGGCCGCGGTCAAGAAGGGCGATATTGTCTGCGAACTCGATTCGTCGTCGCTCGAAGAAAAAGCCCGCCAGGCTGAGATCGACGTGACCAAGGCCGAAGCCAGTTTTTCGGCTGCTCGCGAGAATCTCGAAATCCAGAAGACGCAGAACGCGAGCGATATCGCTTTCGCTCAGCTCTCCCTCGAACTGGCCGAGCTCGACTACAACAAGTTCATGGAAGGGGAGCTTCCTCAGCAGCGTGACCAGATTCTGGGACAGATCCGTCTGAAGCAGGAAGAACTCGCCCGTAAGGAAGAAGCCTACGCATTCACCAAGCGGATGGCCAAGAAGGGTTATCGCAGCCCCTCGGAACTCGAAGCCCAGCGAATCGCCATGACGCAGGCCGAGATCCAGTTGCGGGTCGAAGAAGAGAACATGCGTGTGCTCGACAAGTTCACCGCACCCCGCACGATTCGCGAGCTCGAAGCCAACGCCAAGGAACTGGTCCGCGAACTCGATCGCGTGGAACGTCAGTCCGCTGCCGCACTGGCCAAGGCGAATGCCGAGTTTGAATCGAGCAAGCTGACTCTCGAAGTCGAGAAGCAGAAGTACAACGACTGGCTCAAGCACATTCAGCTCTGCACCCTGCGAGCTCCGCAGGATGGTCAGATCGTCTACGCGAACTCCAGCAGCGGCCGCCGTGGTGGCTCTGGAGAGCCGGATATCATCGAAGGTGCCACCGTTCGTGAACGTCAGGCGATCGTGAAGATTCCGGATCTCAGCAAGATGAAAATCGATGCCCGAATCCACGAGTCGATGATCAGTCAGCTCGACCTCGGACAGCCGGTTATTATTCGAGCCGATGCACAGCCCGGCGAGGTTTATCACGGCGTGGTCGCGATGATTTCTTCCGTGCCCCTGTCCGGCTCCTTCCCCAACTACGACATCAAGGAATACCAGGTCGCCATTAATCTGACCGACCCTCCGGAGCGGGTGCGCATGCTGCGTCCCGGTCTCTCGGCTGAGTTCGAAGTGGTTGTGGAAGACCGCGAAGATGTCCTGCAGGTTCCGGTTCAGGCTGTCGTGCAGGTCGGCAAAGACTACTACATGTGGGTGATGACCAGCCAGAAGTCGATTCAGCGACGGCAGGTCAAGGTCGGCAAGTCGAATCAGACCGACATTGAGATTCTGGATGGCGTCAAACCGGGTGACTCGGTTGTGATGTCGCCTCGTACGATCTTCTCCGACGACATCACGAAACTTGAAGAATTGCTAACCGCCAAACTCGCCGCCGAGAAACTCGCCGCGGGCGAGGATGCCGCTGAAGCAGCCGAAGACCTGCAGGAGGAATCGCCCCGGGCTCGCAAGCCGGATGGCGAGGGCAAACCGCAGGCCAGGAAGCCGGGGGGACCCGGCGGAGACCCGGCGGCATTCTTCAGCCGCCTTGATAAGGACGGAGATGGCCTGATCAGCAAGGAAGAGGCTCCCGCCCAGCTTCAGGGTGCCTTCAGCTCAGCTGACACCGATGGAGATGGCTCTCTGAGCCCGGCAGAACTGAAAGCCCACGCCGCGAACCGGCCCCAGTAGTCACCGACTCTCTCCGCCGGGATTCCCCAGTGCGGTGCAAAGAGTTTTCTTTCGAGCCGGTTTGATTCCCCGCTGATCGATCGTGAAATGCCATGGCTTACGCTGCCCGTCTTGTCAACCTGACGAAACACTACCACCTCGGCGATGTCGTGGTCAAAGCGCTGCGCGGCGTCAGTCTCGACATTCCCGACGGCGACTTTCTGGCAATCATGGGCTCCTCCGGGAGCGGCAAGAGTACGATGCTCAATCTGATGGGCGCTCTCGACCGTCCCACCTCCGGCTCTTACCTGCTGGCCGGCAAGGACGTCGCGGCTCTCGAAGATGACGAGCTCTCGCTGATTCGCAATGAACTGATCGGCTTCATCTTTCAGTCGTTCAATCTGATTCCGCAGTACACCGTGCTCGAGAACATTCTGCTGCCGTTCCAGTACCGTCGCAGCGGGAAAGACATCGACGCGACCGACGAAGCCAAGGCCGCACGCATTGCCGAGCAGGTTGGACTGGGAGATCGCCTCGACCACAAACCGTTTCAGCTCTCGGGAGGTCAACAGCAGCGAGTCGCCATCGCCCGGGCCTTAATCAACGATCCGCAGATCATCATGGCCGACGAACCAACCGGTAACCTCGACTCGGCCACCGGCGAAGAAATCATGCGGCTGCTCAAACAGCTCAATTCCGAAGGCCGCACGATCATCATGGTGACCCACGAACCGGAAGTCGCCTCGCAGACCCGCACCCAGATCTACATGAAAGACGGCGTCATCGCCGGCCACGGCATCTTCCCCGGCCACACGGCGTAAGTACGAACCGCTCTCACAGCCGGCCCTGCAATCCACACGCGTCACTCTCAGTCAGTGGCACAGACATTTCTGTCTGTGGGCGAACCGCGTGGCAGCGGAATTTGGTGCCGCATCTGTTCGAAGAGAAGATGTCCGCTTTCATCCTCGCAATTACTGAGCGAGTTTATCTGTCTTGGTGACGCAGTAGGATTCGAATACGCTACGACATGCCTTTAGAGACACTTGCGTTTGAAAGTGAGCAATGCCGATGCAGGAGGCTGAGTCAGATGACGATGCTGGTCGGGAAGCCGTTGACGCATTCGGACTTAAGGGGCTATTGACCGTCGCCCTGATTGTGATTGCCGTTCACACCACCAACTGCTACCTGTCGCCTCCTGTCTCGCAATCCAAGCTTGACTCATTAAGCGTAGGCATGGAGCTGTCAGAAGTTGAGCTTCTGTTGGGGGCTCCTCAACATCGCATTGTGGGGGTGGATGGATCGACCGTGCTGAGGTATTCGAGCAAGTTCCGGTCAGGCTGGATCGATGTGTTTTTTGAGCGAAACGGTCGGTACACCGAATACAACTACGAGCAATTCTGAAAATTGAGCTTGTTTGTATGAAAACTCGAGCGGTCGATCAGCCGCGGGGTGGCCCTGATAGCTCTGCTATCAGGGCGGCGAAGCCGTCGGAGGATGCCGTCTGGCGAAGTGGGAGAATTCAGCCCTGCTGCGTCTTCCGCTCAGAGAAAGCCCGTCACCAACACGTCGTCCAATCCCGTTCTCTCACGGCTGCGCCGCCCCGAAAGAATCTTTCGGGGCCACCCCTGGTGGGGGCATACGGACATGGACACTTCGGCAAAGTTGGCATCCACTGAAAAAGTCTGTGCCTCCCGTTGAGAGTGCGACACCCAATGGCGAGCATGGCCTGATCAACGGGGTGCCACTGCTGGCTTGCCCAGCAGTGTTTGTTGCAGTTTCCAAATTCAGTAAACAGTTACCTACGACCGGGTCGAAATCATCGTCGGCACGTCGTATGTCCGCTGGCTCTGTACCAGTTCCGGGTTGCGGTTGTACTGCAGAGCGAGCTGGTACATTTCTTCGCCGCATTCCGTCGGGTATTCGCCGGTGACGCAGGCACGGCAGAGTGATTTCTCTGAGAGACCGATGCTTTCGTGCAGCGTTTCGATCGGCAGGTAACGCAGTGAATCGGCTCCCAGGGTCGCGGCCATCTGGGCTTCGTGTTCCGGCGTGAGCGGTTCGCCTCTCAGGAACTTC
This sequence comes from Rubinisphaera margarita, assembly GCF_022267515.1. Taxonomy (NCBI): domain Bacteria; kingdom Pseudomonadati; phylum Planctomycetota; class Planctomycetia; order Planctomycetales; family Planctomycetaceae; genus Rubinisphaera; species Rubinisphaera margarita. The sequence continues at coordinate 779,355 of NZ_JAKFGB010000014.1, forward strand.
GGTGCGAACAACTCCCCGATGTTCGACATGTCGATGCCGTAGAAGCAGGGAGCGATAATCGGTGGGCAGGCCACGCGAACGTGGATCTCTTTGGCTTCCCCCCGGGTGCGGATCTGATCGATCAGACCCTTCATGGTCGTCGAACGGACGATCGAGTCTTCGACGAGCAGCACTTTGCGTCCGCGGAAGACCTCAGGCAGTGGCGTGAACTTGGTGCGGACTTTGTCGGCCCTGTCTTTGGATTCAATGAACGTGCGACCGACATAGCGGTTTCGCATCAGTCCTTCCAGACAGGGGACGCCGAGTTCGTATGCCATGGCGGATGCCGCCGATTTGGCGGTATCGGGGACCGGCACGACGATCGTTTCGTTGTCGATCTCAAGCTTTTCCTGACGGGCGAGATGCACACCGAGTTGGGTCCGCGAAAGATAAACGCTGCGTTCATCGAGCGTACTGGCGGCGTTCGCGAAGTAGATCCATTCGAAGAAACAGTGCGCCTTCTTCGGGCTTTCGGCGAAGCGAGTTTTCTCGATGCGGCCGTTCTGCACCAGAACCATTTCACCAGGTTCCAGGGTGCGGATGCTGCTGCTTTCGAAACCGAGGTTCCACAGAGCGACCGATTCACTCGCCGCGGCGAACATCGGGCCTTCGACAGCGTAACACATGGGGCGGATGCCGAGCGGATCGCGGGCGATGAACATGTCGCCGCGAGCGTTCAGAAAAACAATGTTGTAGGCTCCGTCGAGCTTCTTGCTGAGCCGAGACATGGTGCCGACCAGATCGCCCCGGCCGTGGATCGAGAAGTCCTGCGAGAGCAGGTGCATGATGATTTCGGTATCGGTCTCGCGGGCCAGATGGAAATCGTCCTGCTCTTCGATCTGCTCACGAAGCTTCTGGTAGTTGGCCAGCTGTCCATTGAAGCCAAAGCTGAACCACTTCGATTTCTGAACGTGGGACCGTTCGAACGGCTGGGCGTAGCTGCGATCATCGGTGCCGCAGGTGGCGTAACGGACATGACCGATGGCCGCCTGTCCGTTGTAATCCTTCATCAGCTGTTCGGCTTTTTCGCGGCGGCCGAGCCGGAAGACTTCGTTTACGCCGCCGACATCTTTGTGAGTGCGAATCAACTGCTTGCGGTCGGAGTTGTAACTCGTGATTCCTGCGGCCAGCTGACCGCGGTTCTGAATATCGAGCAGCAGCCTCGGAATGAGCGACGCGGTCTGCATCGGATCATCTTTGGGCGCGAGCCGAGAGATCTCGTCGTGTGCGTAATGATAGACCGCTGCGACGCCGCATTCGTGGTAAAGTTCAGACATCGGACGCTGTTCCGAGAGAGGGTTAACCTGGTCGGAGAGGGGTCGGAGGGAGGATGCCCCGGATCGCGGTTCGAGTTCGACTGGAGTCGAAGCCGTCTTCACGCGGAATTCATCTCGCCTGTTGACGCGATCAAACGAGCTCTGTTTGAATTGGCCTGCACGTCAATCATACCCGTCTCGGGAGTTGAATCCAATTGCTGCCACGAGATCGTCGGGAATTCGACAGCTTTTCCCGGCGGAAGCCTGATTTTGCAGGTTGGGTTCGGTCTCAGTTCTCAACAATTGTCGAGGGACTTCCAGGCGAAACTTCCCTGAAACGCGAGATCGGTTCAATCGCTACCCGTCAATTCCGTCAGCCGGCGTCCGCGTCAGGCCGCTCGCCTGGCGGGCGCGGTCGAGGACTTCGCGGCCCTTCTGGCGGGCTGTATTCGCTCCCTGCCGCAGCACATCCTGAACGTAGTCGGAATCGGCTTCCAGTCGGGCTCGTCGTTCTCTGGCAGGGCCAAAGAACTCCAGAGCGGCATCGAGCACCAGCTTCTTGGCTTCACCGTATCCCATGCCGCCTGCGCGATATCGGCCCGCCAGCTCTTCCTGCTGTTCAGGAGTCGCAAACAGTTTGTACAACGCGAAAACCGGGCAGGTCTCCGGATTCTTGGGATCTTCAACGGCCAGCGAATCGGTTTTGATCGAGTTAATCTTCTTTTTCAGCTGCTTTTCGGGCAGGAAGATCTCGATGGTGTTGTTGTAGCTCTTCGACATTTTCTCGCCATCGGTGCCGGGTACTTTGGCAGTCTGATCGAGGACGTGAGCATTCGGCAGCACGAAGACTTCGGTGTCGTAGAGGTGATTGAACCGCTGGCCGAGATCACGGGTCACTTCGATATGCTGGATCTGATCGTTCCCGACCGGCACCAGATCGCTGTCATAAAGAATGATGTCGGCGGCCATAAGGACCGGATACGTAAACAGTCCGGCATCGGCTGCGATGCCCCGGGCTTTCTTGTCCTTGTAGGCGTGGCACTTTTCGAGCAGATGCATCTGCGTGATGGTCATCAGCAGCCAGGTCAGTTCGGTCACTTCTGGCACGTCGGACTGGACGAACAGCGTTGCCTGAGCAGGATCGAGTCCGAGTGCGAGCAGATCGATCGCTGCATCGCGGACGTATTCCCGCAGCTTGTCTGGTTCGCGAACCGTGGTCAGAGCATGCAGATCGGCAATGAAGTAGAACGCCTGCTCATTGTTCTGCAGAGCGATGTACTGATGGATGGCTCCAAAATAGTTTCCCCAGTGAAACCGTCCTGTAGGCTGGATGCCGGAAAGCACTCGCATGATGGGATTCGCTGTTGTCGCGGTTAGGCTTAGAGAGTTTCGGGGATGGTCGTCTTTTGCAGCGTGGGCGATTTCGGCTGGGCATCGAGCCGCAGGGAGCCAATCAACTGATTGACATCCGAAATGCCTTCGGAGTTCAGAGCGACGGCCAGCTGCTGCGATAGTGTCCCCGAGACGTTCGGGTTATAGAAGGTGGCGGTTCCAACCTGTACGGCGGAGGCTCCCGTCACCAGGAAGTCCAGGACATCATCGATGGTCGAGATTCCGCCGATGCCGATGATGGGCACGTCGACCGCACGGGACACCTGATGCACGATGCGCAGCGCGACCGGTTTGATGGCCGGTCCACTGAGACCGCCCATGACGTTACCCAGAATCGGCTTGCGGGCCCGCCAGTTGACCGCCATGCCCTGCAGCGTGTTGATCAGCGAAACCGCGTCCGCTCCGCCATTTTTCGCGGCTTCGGCGACGGGAACAATGTTGGTCACGTTCGGAGTCAGCTTGGCGAGAATGGGCAGATCGCAGGCGTTCCGACAGGCCGCGACAACTTTCTCGGTCGATTCCGGATTGGTGCCGAAGTCGACGCCCCCACTCACGTTGGGGCAGGAGATGTTGAGTTCGATGGCCGCCAGATCGGAAAAGGGGGCCAGTTTCCCGGCCATCACACTGTATTCGTCAATGGTTCGTCCGGCGATGTTGGCCACGACGGCAGTGTCGAGTTGGAGCAGATATGGCAGATGCTTTTCAATGAACGTATCGAGGCCATCGTTATCGAGGCCGATCGAGTTCAGCATCCCGGACGCGGTTTCGACAGTCCGCGGAGGCGGATTGCCGATGCGCGGTTCGAGCGTAACCGTTTTGGGAACGACGCCGCCTAACGACGAGAAATCGACGTACGAAGCCATTTCGCGCGCGTAGCCGAACGTCCCGGAGGCCGTCAGGATGGGGTTACGCAGCGAGAGTCGCCCCAGACGCACTTGCAGAGTTGGTTCAGTCACGGAATCGGCGGGCAGGTCGCAAAAAGAGGATTCGTCGACGTGGGCTTCACGCCTGACGAAGTCAGTGAGCTATCGACTGCCGCAGTTTATCGCCGACCCGGAGTCGAGACAATGCAGCCCGTAAGAACTGCACGTCTCGCTGGTTCAGTGATGAAATTGTCCGTCGATCGGATCGTTAGATCACGCCACCGTGAGTCCGGTACGGCGTAGCCAGGTCTGGCATATCCAGTCCCCAGATCCGTTCCCAGATATTGGGAATGTGACGGAACGATTCTGATTGAAAGATCAGCTGGCGAGCCCGGCGATCCCGTTCAGCGGACCAGATAGGCACGAAGCAACCAACCTGAGTTCCGGCGATCGCAACCAGAAGAAGGATGCAAATGAATCTCCGCATTGTCGCCTCCATGCAACACACAGGCGAGTCTATTCGCCTGCACACGAACGGTATTGAATCTTGAGAGGTCGTTGTAGATATCGCGACAGGTAGGGTCGGGACGTACTCGGTATGCGTCGCGACAAGATCTGTCTCTAAGGAATGTATCGGCGGGATCGGACCTGCTGATGAATCAATTCAGGCAAGATATTCCGATTTTTCCGCGTTTGAGGAGAAGTGAGGGGAGAGGTGTGCACAAAAGGGCATGTGCGGGGGAGGGGGTGAGCTGGTTGATAACGGATCGGCTCAAAATGAAGAAGGCCGACTTGAAGCCGGCCTTCTTATGATTTTCTGGTTCGCCCTGGCAGATCAATGGCTGTCCATCGGGCTGGAGGAGGAGTACTCCGGGGGTCGATGCGGCGTAACATCCTGCTGAACGGGAGGTTGCGGACTGGACGGAGCGGCCTCCGGGGGAGGAGTCTCGCTGCTGGGCGCTGGCGGGGCGGCTGAGGAAGCGGCCTCGTTCTCTCGCTTTTCCCGGTCGAGCATGAGCTGACGGACCCGTTCTTCCATCTCTTTACCCGGTTTGAACGTCACCACGTACTTGGCATCGACGTCGACCCGTTCATTGGTCCTTGGGTTACGGGCCTTGCGGGCGGCTCGCTTCTTGACTTCGAACACACCGAAGTTTCGCAGCTCAATCCGGTGCTTGGGATCTTCGACCAGCGTGTCGATGATCGACTCGAAGGTCTTCTGGACGATCGCTTTGGTCTGTAATTGTGTCAGGCCGAGTTCTTCGGAAATCGCCTTCACAATCTCTTTCTTAGTCACGGTCAAAATCCCTTGTTAGTCACACCGGCAGTCGGACGCACATAACATGCGAGCGTTCTAAGTGTATTCACCGTTAGGATTTACTGTCAACCCGGCAACTACGGTCTCCGTCCGATAATTCGCAGTTTCGCTGACTGAAGAACCACGGGAGCTGATTGTATTCCCAGGGCCGGTTGTGCCGTTTGTGGATTTCTTTGAGGCGACTAATCGCCTCTTCGGTAATCTCGCAGCAGCGCTCGTCGTAACCGGGATCGCAGAAATAGATGCGGCATCCGAGCGGACGTTTTTCGCGGCCGGTGCACAGCCCGTTGTGCTGGTAAGGGCAGACTTGATCCACCGCAGTCGCGTCAGTCCGTTCCGCCGTATCGTGACCTTCCGGCAATGGTTGACGAAACAGAATGTCGGCTTCAATCCGGGTGAGGTAAAGGCGGTGCCCATAGTCACGAAACCGGCAACAGCGTCCACTGATCTCGCAGCGCGGTCCCGCTTCAGCGACGGCAGAGTCGACCCAGTCGTAGACGGTCTGCACGTCCTGTTCAAACTGCGCCTGAGTCATGCTGATCGACCTGAAGATGATGGGGAGAGGAGAAGATAGAGGATTCGCGAATGCTGCCGCGAGCACGATGATACTCAATGCGGCCCGGATGCAAACAGTGCATCGCACTCGGCTTCCAGAATTCCCCCTTCCAGAGTGCATTCCGCAAACTGGCTGGCAGCAATGACTTCCCGGGCGCGAATCTCAATCTGGTGATACCCGCATCTTGTCAGCGTTGGAATCGAGGTGCCGAAGACGACACCTCCGATTCCCGCCCAGAGGATTCCCGACATGCACATCGGACATGGCTCGGCGGTCGTATAAAGCAGCAGTTGCTTCCAGTCGATCTGAGAATGCTCGGCTGCGCAGCGGTTGATGCTGTCGACCTCGCCGTGCCAGAGTGGATTCTCTTCCGCACGATTTGCTCCGCGGGCCACAATCGAACCGTTGGAGCGGTCCACGAGGACTGAACCGAATGGGAAAGCCGGGTTCTTTTGCGCTTCGGTAATTGCGACTCTCATGGACTCGGCGTGATCAGGCATGGGGAACCTTTCCAGCGGCGGACGTGAAAGGGTGGGCGGCGGGCGTGAATTTGAGCCGCGTCAACTGGCCGAGGAAGCTTTCACTTCCGCGGGCGCGGTGAGACCTGCTCCCCGGGCGACCTCATTGAGATGATTCCGCATCATTCTCAGAGCCATTGGCTGCTGCAGAACCTGCAGGGTCTTCTCGCTGCCTGGTGGCACCTGGTGGGTAATCTCGGAATCGGGCACCATGATGACTGCTGGAATGTGCCGGCTCGCTGCGACGTTGATCAATTCCTGATAGACGTCGGGCAGTTCATCTTCTCCCTGGACCGTGGCCATGCACAGGAACAAATCCGGCGGATTGGTAACCAGCCGTCCCAGCGCTCGATCAGGATCAGAGATCATCAGCACCCGGAAGCCGTGACGGGTGAAGTAGTCCCGCAGAATATCCTGCTCCCGTGTCCGTCGTTCAACGCAGAGCAGGGAAAGTTCTTTGTTGCCGTTAGCGGCGGCTCCAGTCCGATCTGCCGCAGACGGTTTGCGGGAGGCGTCCTGCATGAGCCTGGCTTTGGCCGCGTTCAGATCTTTCAGTAGTTCGGTCGGCGACTGGTAGCGCTCGTTGGGATTGATCGTCAGCATGCGATCCACGATGAAGGAGACATCGTGTGGACAATTCGGAAGGGCTTCGTTCAGCGGTCGGATATTCCGGTAGCGTGTCAGCTGCTTCCGTTCTTCCCGGCTTTTGGTGCGGGGATAGGGAGGCTGGCCGAGGAGCATCTCGTAGAGAATTGTGCCCAGGAAGAACAAGTCGCTGCGTGGATCGTTTCGCGGCGCTCCCGTCCCTTTCTCCAGCGTGGAGTATTCCAGCGCCGTCTGAACGCCGCCTTCGCCGACTTTCTCCAGCAGGTCGTCATCTGTAGCCAGTCCGAAGTCGATCAGTCGAGCGGTGCCGTCGACAGTGAAGACGACGTTTGTCATCTTCAAATCGCGATGGGTGACGCCGAGCGTCAGGGCGTATTCAAGTCCGCGGGCGATATCGATTGTGTATTTAACCGCTTCGAGTGGTTCGATCTGTTTGCGGATCTGCACGAAGTCCTTCAGGTTGCCCCCCTCGATGAACTCCATCACGAAGAAGTGATGCCCCGATTCCGCACCGATATCGTAGATCGGCACAATGTTGGGATGGTTCAGCTTCTGGCCGAGCTCGGCTTCACGCTGAAACAGATCGATGGTTTCCGGATCGTTATTCCATCGGTGGCGAAGCAGTTTGACCGCGACCGTTTCTCCGGTGTCGAGATTCTCCGCACGGAAGACGCGGGCAAAGCTGCCGGCCGCATTGGGATAGAGCAGTTTGTTCCCCCCCAGCACGAGGATATCGGTATCGAGTCGCTTGATGCTTTCGGCCTGAAACGGAGTCAGCGTCGACGTTTCCAACAGAACGTCCAGAAGTTCCGAGCCGGTTCTGTTCTTGCCTTTCAACCTGCGCAGGCAGGCATTCGCCTGATCTTTGGTGATCAGGCGCATGCGGACAAGTTCAGTAGCCAGTCCTTTCGACGAACTAAAATCCATTTGCCAGATTCGCTTTTCTTCGTCTGCCTCTTGTCGTTCTCAGCTGAGTGTCGTCTTCTGAATTCGGGCTGAGTGGTGTCCTGTCCGGTGTTGATTGTCTTCCCGCAGTCCGGACAGGCAAAGAGGATCTCCCTTAACGGGAGGCTGGTCATCAGATGGAAGCTGTGCGGTTACACAGCCTTGAAAATCATCGTATCTCGCCCGGGGAGCCTCCGAAAGAGTCTCCCCATCAAACTTCTCAGTTTCATGGATCTGTCCTGAAGTGGATCGCGATTTTGGGTCGTTATTTCGGTCCTCAAGCGGTTATGATACCAGCGAATTGATTTCTTATTCTGCGTGAATGGTTCGGGGAACGCTCATGTACCTCAGGCTGGCAAAACGACTGCTGACCGAAAGCGACAAACGGCTGCTGTGGAAACTCTCGTACAACATGGGGGTGAAAGCCGCCCTGTCGGTTCAGAGACACAAGCGTCGGATGAAACGGGGCGAATACTTTCCGCCGTTCCTGTATATCTCGGTCATCAACAGCTGCAATCTTCGCTGTCAGGGCTGCTGGGTTGATGTTGCGCACAAGCAGCAGCGGATCGAGCCGGCTGCGTTTCATCGACTCATCAATGAATCGAAGGCGGAAGGCAATGTCTTTTTCGGCATCGTTGGCGGCGAACCGTTCATGCACGGCGATCTGCTCGACATGCTCGCCGAACATCCCGACTGCTACTTCCAGATTTTTACGAACGGACATTTCATCACCCCCGAAGTCGCCAAACGGCTCCGCAAACTGGGAAATGTCACTCCGCTCATCAGTGTCGAAGGCAACGAAATCGTCAGTGATGAACGTCGCGGACGCGCGGGCGTCTATGAGAAAACGCTCAATGGCATCCAAAACTGTCTCGATCAGAAAATTTTTACCGGTGTTTGCACAAGTCTCTGTCAGACAAACATCGACGACCTGCTCCAGGAACGCTGGGTCGACCGGCTCATTGAGATGGGCGTGATGTATACATGGTTTCATGTCTACCGGCCGATGGGGCCGCAGGCATCGCCGGAGCTCTGTCTCACTCCCGAGCAACAGCTACGGGCCCGGAAGTTCGTGGTCGAGATGCGAGCGAAGAAACCGATCATCATTGTCGATGCGTATTTCGATGGCGAAGGGGGAGCCCTTTGCCCGGCTGCGACCGGGATCACGCACCACATCAACCCCTGGGGCGATGTCGAGCCGTGTCCCATTATTCAGTTCAGTACCGATTCCATTCATGAAGAGGGCCGCACGATCAAAGAGAAGATCAACGGCTCCGCCTTCCTGCGGGAATTCCGCGAACTTGCCGCCGACACCACCCGTGGCTGCATTGTACTGGAACGTCCCGATCTGCTCGCGAACCTTGTTGAGAAGCACGGCGCGAAAGATGTGACCGCCCGCAAGACGGCCCTGCCCGAACTCAAAGCGATGCGGGTTCGCACATCTCAATACAACCCGGGCTCGGAAGTTCCGGAGAAAAGCTGGGCGTATCGAATCGCCAAGCGATTCTTCTTCAACGATTTCGGCGTCTATCGCAAACGGGATCATGGCAAAGCCTCCGCGCCGGCCGTCCTGGCTCGCAATGAAGCCGCCGAACCGATGGAAACCGCAAACGATCTGGTTCAGCTTGAAACGACACACGTTTGAAATGGGAGTGCATGCGATGAAAGTCCGCCTGCTGATCGCCCTGACGCTTTGCCTCGGCGTCGTAACGGAAACGGCTCTGGCTCAGGTTGGATCACTCGGGAGCAGTTCGTCTCTGACCGACAAGATTGAGAAAACCTCGAAGCCGGAAGCCCGCCCGCAACCCGCGCCGGCCGACTCCGAAGAAATGGAAGCTCCGCAGAGACGTACGCCTCGCTCCCGTTCACGGCGCGGGCGAACGAGTCCTGATGAGTCAAAGACGCCTGTGGAGATGAAACCAGCGGATGCGGCGACAGTGGAGCCCGATGCTCTCGATCGGACCGATGCGAAACTGGTCGCGGAAGCCTGTCTGGTCGCTTATCAGAAGCCCGATTTCGACGCGCTGTCCCGATTGAGCACCGGTGGCAATCAGGACTTGTTCGATGAGCTCGCGAAAGCGGGCGAGGATCATCCCCGCTATGAATCGATCACCTCCGGCTTCCGCTGGGAATCGGTTTCGAAGTGGAAGCGAACTGACCCGCTGACGGTCCGCTACCGGGGAGCCAATACGGCTGTGGTCGAGTTCGGAGCCAGCCGGGACGAGTCCTTCGTGGTCATGCTCGAATGGGAGAATGACCAGTGGTGCTTCGAAGACATCAACAGCCCGAGCAGGGATGCATTCCGGGAGTTGCCGCGCCAGCGCGAGTAATAGCACTGACTCGATCAACCACCCGAGTGGACCCGACGTAGTGCTTCCGGGGCTACTCGGGTGGACTAGCGGGTTTCGGGGCGGGTGAAGCCCCAGCTGGCGGCGAGGGCGTCGGCGGCTTGTTCTTCGTCTTCGATTTCGCCCCAGCCGCCGTTTCGCAGGTAGGCGTGGGCGAATTCATGGGCGATCACGTAGCAGGCGAACTCTTCGGAGCATTCGGCCAGTCGCGGTCGCAGGACTACACAGCGGCTGCCGGAGCCGACCGGGCCCGGTTCTTCCATGAACAGCGACCAGCCCGAGCCGGGGACGAAATTCTCCAGGGCGATGCGAAATCGCGGGTCGTGCACGAAGTCTTCCTGCACCACGCGCGGAATTGCGTGCAGCACTTTTTCGACCCGCTTTTGCAGCGGCTTGAGGTGTTCGAATTCCCGCAGGTATGTCGTGAAAATGAGTTCGCTCTCCATATCAGATCGTAACACTTAGCTGGTCTGCTCGGCGGCGGCTCGCTTGTCGGCCTGATCCCGTACGGTCGTCAGCTGAGCGGAGATGAGGGACCAGGGCACATCGTGGGGCAGTGTCTTGTTCGCAGCCGAGACCGCTCCGGCAACGCCGGCCGCTTCTCCCATCGCCACGGCATTGCCGGTGACGCGATAGCTGGCGTGTGCGAAGAAGTCGCCGCTAATGCAGCGGCCGGCGAGCAACAGTCCGTCAACATCGGCTGCGATCAAGGCCCGCAGAGGAATGTCGAACGGTCTGGCTTTGACGCCGCCGGAACTGTAGGCGGCTTTCCGGTTTGCTTCCTGAGTGGCAGCGTGAATGTCAACCGAGAAGGTCGAACGGCAGACCGCATCATCGTGACGCGCTCCCTGAGCGACATCGTCGACGGTCACTTCGTATCGTCCCTGAATTCGCCGACCATCGCGGACGCCGATCTGTTCCGCCGTGGCGACGAGCCGTGCTTCCGACCAGCCATCGCCCAGTTTCTTCATCGCTTCGACGATGTGATACAACTCGCGACGCGCGTTGACTGTCGCGGCTGTCACTTGAGCGGCATCAAACGGCTCGACTCCGTATTCGTGGTTGATCATCACGGCTGCCACGCCACTGCCGAAGTTCCAGAGCGTCGGCTTGGCGTAGCTCGGCTCGATTCCCGCTTTGGCCATTTCAGCGAGCAGACGATTCTTGGCATCCGTGGCGCCGGCGTTGTCGAATTCTTCGAGCACTTTCGGGTCGGCAGCGATGATTCCCATCAACGACATCGGCTGGCAGGGGCAGGTCTTGTCGTGACCGAACTGCCAACGGCATCCGGCCAGGGCGCCGACATCGCCATCGCCGGTGGCATCGATGAAGACGGGAGCGGCCCAGGCCTGCCGTCCCGATTTCGATTCGGTGATGATCGCCGTCATCCGGTTGTTTTCATCGGTATGCACGGCTGCAACGCGGGTATGCAGCTGGAAGGTAATCTTCTCCTCAGCGAACATCGTTTCGAGGAGATACTTCATCGCCTCGACATCGTAGACGTAATTGTCGTAATTCTTCTTCCGATGATCGGTCAGCCGGGCTCCCATCGAATTCAGTCGAGACGAGATCTCGGCGTTCAAGCCGGGTTTGCCGGCGTCGATCACGTAGCTCAGCATCCCGCTCGTCCAGACTCCCCCCAGGCATCCATGGCATTCGAAGACACGAACGCGGGCTCCGCTGCGTGCTGCGGAAATGGCGGCGGCAATTCCAGCCGGGCCGCCGCCGCAAACGATGACATCGCAATCTTCCACCAGCGGAATCGTGCGGGCCGACTCGGTGAGTGTGCCGGGATCTGATTCTTTCGCCAGCAGATATGGTCCGCTGCTGCCGAGGGTCACCAGTCCGAGTGTCGCGGCGGATTTACCAAGCAGGCCTCTGCGGGTGAGATCATTGAGCATGCCGGCGGCCCTTTCTGCGGGAATAGGAGGGGTGTGGATGGACTTCCACTATAGGTCGAAGCCTCGCCGGAAACAATCTGCGATCCCGACAGGTCGGAGCGAGCGGGCGGAAACCGTCGCTCTCTGGTCGTCGTCGACTCCAGGCGGTCCCGCCGTTAAGTTAGTGGCTGAGGTTCACCGAACGACAGCAAAGGAGAGAACACCATGGCAACATCGGGCTCGAAGTTGGCGATCTACGGAGCGATCGTCGGAAACTTTCTGATCGCTGTGACCAAGTTCATCGCCGCGGGAATCACCGGGAGTTCCGCCATGTTGACCGAAGGCATCCACTCGATGGTCGATACGGGCAACGGCTGGCTTCTCCTTTACGGCATCAAACGCAGCGAGCAGTCGGCCGACGAACGGCATCCCTTCGGCTACGGTCCCGAGCTCTATTTTTGGACGTTGATCGTTGGAATCCTCATCTTCGGCCTCGGGGGCGGGATTTCGATTTATGAAGGTATCCAGCATGTCCTGCACCCCGGAGAGCTGTCAGATCCGACTGTGAACTACATCGTGCTTGGACTGGCTGTTGTGTTTGAAGCAGGAGCCTGGTACCTGGCGTTGAAGGGGTTTCTGGAAGTCAAAGGCACCAAGCCGTTCTGGCGTTCGGTGCGCGAGAGTAAGGATCCGACCACATTCGCCGTGCTGTTCGAAGACTCGGCTGCACTGGCCGGTCTGGTGGTGGCGTTCCTCGGGATTTTCTTCGGTCATATGTTCGACATGCCGGTGCTCGACGGCGCGGCCTCGATTGTGATTGGCTTCATTCTGGCTGGCGTCGCGTTCGTTCTCATCTACGAATCTCACGGACTGCTGATCGGTGAAAGTGCGTCCCCGGCCATGGTCAGAAGCATCATGGAGATCGTGAAGAACTACGACGGGGTTGAACAGACTCGTCGCCCGCTCACACTGCATTTCGGACCCAACCAGATTCTGCTCGCGCTGGAGGTGAACTTCCGGGATGGTCTGTCCACTGATCAGGTGGAAGAGCTTATTGACTCCATCGAGAAGGCGATCCGATCCGCCCACCCCGAGATCCGACACATCTTTCTGGAAGCTGATAAAATCCTCGTCAGGAACAGGAAATCCGACTGATGATTTGGAGACAACCGCAGCGGACAAACGGAAGACCGGCAAACGGATCTTGAATGTTTCGTGTACATTCTGTTATGATCCTTGGGCTTTGATGACCAAAGTTCGCCACGCTCACGGCGAAACAGGACCGGCAGGGACGCGTCGTCTTTCCACGAAAGACTTGAGCCGTTTATGCAGTCGGACTTAGCGAAATCAGCTCTCATGGAGGCATTTCAGCGGATTGCCGAATCCTCTCCCTGTCCTGCCATCATTCTCGACGTCGAAGGCCGCGTGCAGTTTTACAGTCCGGAAGTGACCCGCATCATCCGGCTGCGACGACTGCTCGAACCCGGCGCCGATTTCGAGGATCTGTTCGTCAAACGGGACCGGGAAGCGGGACGACAGTTCTTCGAGCTTTGCCTGAACCCGCAGATCGATCTGGCTGCCCAGAGACCTCTCCTTTACCGACTTCGTTCGAGCCTGGGCAAATGCCGCCGTTGCGAGCTTCATGGCCGTCGCTTCCGTGATGGCGAACAGACATTTGTCGTTTTCTACCTGCACGATCGCACTCGCGAACTGCGGCAACGGCGGAGCATTCGAGAGCTGAAGCAGATGCTTTCCAGTGTCATCGAGAATGTGAGTGGCGTTGCATTTCTGAAGAATCTTCGTGGCGAGTACCAGCTCGTCAATCGGAAGTTCGAGGAGCACTTCGATCTGAACCGCAAGGAGGTCGACGGGCGAACCGACTTCCAGATTTTCGACCCGGAGCGAGCCGAGCGGTTTCATCAAAACGATCACAAGATCTTCGCCAATGGCGAGACCCAGCACACTCAGGAAGTCGCCGCCACCAAAGACGGTCCGCACACTTACGTCTCGGTCAAGTTTCCAGTGGTCGACCCCAGGGGACGTGTCATGGGCGTTGGGGGAATCTCGACCGATATTACCGATCAGATGCGGCAGGAACAGGAGATTCAGGCTGCGAAAGCGGTGCAGACACTTCTCTATCCCCGAGCCGCACCCGACCTCCCGGGGTACGAAGTGGCCGGAGCGGTGCGAGCGGCCGAAACGGTTTCCGGCGATTACTACGATTACATTTCCATGGGGAATGACCGCGTCTTCGTGGCCGTGGGGGACGTGAGCGGACACGGGTTGGCGCCGGCGCTGGAGATGGTCGAAGTCCGTTCGTATCTGCGTGCGATTCTGCGGACTGAGATCCGTCTCGATACGATCATGGAATGCCTCAACGACTGTCTCGTGCCCGACCTGCGGGACTTCGGATTCGTGACCTTGTTTCTGGCCGAGCTCAACTTCCGCGAACACAGTTTCCGCTACGTCGGAGCAGGGCACCGGGCCGATTTCCTGAAGACGGATGGCCGCCAGTTGTCGCTGCCGAGCACGGGACTCATGCTCGGAATTGAACAGAATGTTCGTTACCGGTGTTCTCCAGAGATCCCGTTCGAAGCCGGCGACCAGTTGTTGCTTTCAACCGACGGCATTTGTGAGACAGTCAGCCCGGGTGGACATGTCTTCGGTCGGGAAGGGATGATTGATTGTATCCGTGCCGCGACAGACTGTTCGGCGGAGGAAGCGATCCACCGACTGCTGACAACGTGCCAGGATATCGTCGAATCCAGTCCGCCGGCGGACGACATGACTGCCGTTCTGATAAGACGACTGGGTGAATCAGGCTCGAATTAGCGAAGATCGGACTCGCACGGGTAGCGGACCAGAAGCCGCTGCTGAGTCTCCACTACAATCGCTAAAACGGGTCTGGAAACTGTAATTATCCGCGTACAATCCATTCCCCCAGCCTTTCGACCCGCTTCGGTCAATCGAGGTGTGGTATATGGTCGATAGCCAATGGTAGAAGTCTGTTATTGAGCTCCCTGGTGAACGGAATCGACCGGGGTCGAGTTGCGTGAAAGACCATGGTGGGTCCGGGTCGGCTCTTGAATACGCCCCGGTACGCCGTATCATGGTTTAGACGCATTTCTGCACCGTTTCGCCTTTTTGCTGAGTAATCACTCAAGTTGCCGGTTCACTCTGCGTGCTGCTCCTCGTGTCCAAGTGAGTGAGCGCACCGCCGGTCGTTACAGCTTCGGAGAAGAGTTTCTTATGGCCAGCAAGTATATCAACATTGAAGACGCGGCCCGCCGACTCTCGATTTCGGTCGAAGAATTGAATCGCAAGCGCGAGAAGGGCGATATCCGGGCGTTTTCCGATCGCGGAACGTGGAAATTCAAGTCGGAAGACATTGAGGAACTGGCCCGCAATCTGGAGCCGGATTCCGGGTTCGACATCCCCAGTTCGGATATCATTCGCGACAACGATCTCGTGCTCGATGAGCCGACTGCTGAAGGCAGCCAGGTCATTCTCGAAGAAGACATGGGCGAGATGCCGACCGTGATCAGCAAGCAGCCGCCGAACGAACCACCGAGTTCTGACAGCGACGTCCGTCTGGTTGTCGATCCGACTCTGGAATCCGACTGGAAATCGGCCCCCGCGGCACCGAAATCAGATCGGTCGAACGAAAGTTCCCTCGGCGAAGTCAGCGACAGCGATGTCCGCTTTGTCGATGCCAGCATGAGCGATGTGACGCCGACACCGATTCGGATGTCCGACACCAGTGATGACGTGCTGGAAGCTGACGAGTCCGACGATCGCTGGGCCGGAATCAGTGACAGCGACGTTCGCCTCGTATCCCAGGACGATTCTCAGTCCTCCGATTCCGATGTGACGCTCGAAGAAGACGAAGCCGTCCTCGAGTTGCAGGAAGATCCGGATCTCGACGCCGTGATCGGCAGTTCCGACAGCGATGTGACGCTCGTGGGAGCCGATGACGACGATCCCAACTCCAGCGACTTCCGGATGTCGGGCGTTGATCTGGATTCCGATGGTCCGGGTAGCGATCTCACGCTGGCCCCGCCCGATGAAGACAGCAATATTCGCCTCGAAGAAGCCGGCGACGACGACGATGTCTCGATTCTGAGTGACGTGATGTCCGAACCGGACAGCGGTCTCTCCTTCTCCTCCGGTGACAGTGGACTCTCTCTCGACCTGGCCCTCGACAGCGGAATTTCGCTGGGCGGCGACGAGGATGATGACGGTCTGACCCTCGGGGCGGACAGCGGGATTTCTCTGGTCCCTGATGAAGGATCGGGGCTGACGCTGGCCGATGATCACCGCGATCGCGAAACCGGCGACGCGACGATCCCGATGATGGGTACCGTGGGCGACGACGAAGACAATGACACATCCTTCGATATGCCGCTGCTCGAAGACAGCAACGCGGAAATGGACGACGACACCACAGGCGTCGTCATGTTCGACGACGATGAGTCGGTTGAAACGATGGCCTTCGATTCCTCGGAAGTCTCAGATGAGGGCGGCTTCGACGATTTCGACGATGAAGACAGCTTCGACGAACTGAGCGACGGCGATCTCGACGTCTCCGACGATATGCTCGACGAAGATGTTCTTGAAGCCGACGACGATGCCTTTGATGACGAGTTCGAATCGGGCGAGAGCGTTCCTGCTCTGGCCGCACCCGGGATGCGGGGCGGTGCCGCCGTCGGCGTAGCCGCTGCCGAATGGGACATGGTCTCGTTCAGCCTCGTGCTGCTCTCAACGGCCATGATGGGAATCTGCACGCTACTGATGTTCGATCTCGTCCGCTCGATGTGGGGCTTTGCTGAGCCGAGCAGTGTGAACGGAATGATCCTCGAATCGCTGCAGGGTCTGATCAAATAAGACAACCGTGAGCCACCGAGGGTCGGAAGCGATTCGCTTCTGGCTCTCACCGAGCTCGTGGAAACAGAGAAAGCCGCCGGGATTCAGTTCCGGGCGGCTTTTTTTACGGGCTCGTGATCTCGACGGTTATGAAACGATGCGGAGATTCGCTCATCACCGGTTCTGCGGAAGAGCGATCTGCTCTAGCCAGCGCGGCGGTTGGCATCCTGCTGCTGCAGCAGCGGGACGACCTGGCCCATAACGCGGCACATATCGGCAATGATGCCCTGTTCCAGCTCTTCGGTCGACAGTCCATCGCAGGCATTCAGACAGGCGTGGATACGCCGGACGATCTCCCGGTTCTCGGGATTGTCTTCCCCGAGAATGTCGCCTTCGTGTGTGATGATAAGCTGCTGCTGGACCTGAGCGTTCTTCGGATCCATATGAGCGACCCCATTCCGATAACTTGGAACTTCTGCTGAAGCAAGATCTGCCGATGAGACTGACGAGTTTCAGTCTCAAGACGTTGAGGCGATACAGATGCAGTCTGAGCAGCATCTGAAAACAGGTTCGCCATTAATAATTTCGGCAGATTTTTATCTCGGATTCAACGGATCGTACCGCGTCTATGAAGATCAGTAGAATCCCGCAAAGTTCTCGCAGAGAGATGGGCACAATGGGAAGAATGCAGGGGGATATGCTGCCCTTGGGAGAGACCAGCGTCAATCACGCCGCGAATTGTTGCAGGCTCTCAGTTTCCGCGTCGGCTGGATCGTGAAGAGCGGATGACGAATCTCTACGTGCACGGGTGTGTGCTATCAGCACAAGGATGGCCGGCAGGACGATCACCGAGACGATCAGGCAACTGGCGATACCGGTAACCACGACCCGTCCCAGGCCGGCGAGACCACGATGAGCCGCGAACGCCAGTGAACCGAAGCCGACAATCGACGTCATCGAAGTCAACACCAGTGCTCGACAGGTGTTCCCGGACATCACGTAGCGACCGCGGCTTCTGCGAAAATCGTGAATCACGTGGATTCCATCGTCGATTCCGATGCCGAGCACCAAAGGCAGGGCAATCAGATTGGCGGGTGTAAAGTCGATTCCCGTCAGTGCCATCATGCCCAGCAACATGCCTGTCCCGAGAGCGGGCGGCAGCAGAGCCATCAGGCCCACGACGCATTCCCGACGTTCGACGAGCAGACTGCCGCCGACCACGGCTCCAACGAAGGCGAGCAGTAGCCGCAGTGGAGTCAACTCCGGTGCGGATTCCGAACCCATGAGTTGCCGGGCCGTCAGCAGCAGGACAGTCAACAGAAGCGCCGCCGGCCAGACGCGGACGATCGTGCGTGGGCGACTGACATCGATCATGAGGATGAGCACGATCGCCAGCACGGCGTAAACGGCGGCATTCAGGTAACTCTGTTTCAACTGGCGAGAGGCCTCAAAATTCTGAATCGGGGTGCCGGTCACGTCGGTGTCAACGGACCGCAATTCGTTGACATATTGAGCCAGTCCCGCGTCGTTCCAGACGTCGATCGACGGCCGAATCTGCAGCAGCCAGTCGCCGTCCCGACTGCGAAACCGTTCGGTGACATTCTCCAGATAGGCGTGCTGCGTTTCGATCGCATTGCGGAGTTCGAGCGCCATCCAGCGAATTTCCGACCAGAGCGACCGAACCAGTTCCCGTTCCGCGGCTGCGAGGATCTGAATCTGCACTTCAAACGGCTGGCGGGCAAAGATCTCCAGGAAGTGGTCGACTTCCATGCGAAGCTGCGTGTTGATGACCGTTTGCGAATTGTTCAAGGTGACAAGGATCTGTTCGAGCAGCGCCCCGACTTCAGCCGGATTGTGCGGAAGCACTGTCAGCGACGGAGCGCCGGTGGCGATCGCCGCGTCGAGAGCTTCGAGCACCGTCATTGCGTCCTCAGGGGACTGTCCCGGCAACGGGACCTTTCCGGTCAGAATGTCGAGGTCCTCCGGAGAATGGGAGGCCATCTCGATCACCTCGCCGACGGTCGACAGCTGGCGGAACTGCTCGGCATACGCCTGTGCTTCCTCTCGCGTCGGATACCAGCTGACCGCATAGAGAACGTTGGCGGTCTGTCCCCGCATCAATGCCTGTTGCGTGTGGATCGCCGGCAGATCTCGAGGCTGCATGTTCAGCAGGTTGGAATCGTAGACGACCCGACATCTCAGTCCGTCATCGTCCCACGTCCACGCCAGTTGACAAAGAGTAAGCAGCGGCACGAGCACGCAGATCAGGGTCCGGACGGGACGGGCGGTCGTCGCATGCAACAGCCGCATGAACGGCCCTTCGACGGCCGGCCCGGAACCGGCCGGGAGCAGCCACCCTCCGGTCGACACCCCGATGTTCGTGGTCCGCACCCGAGACATCAGCACGACCATGGCCGGGAAGATCATGAACGTGGCGATGACCGCCAGGAGTACGCCGACGCCTGCGATGATCCCGAGTTCGGCGACGCCCGGGAAGTCGGTTAGTCCTGCACAGAGAAATGCGACTGCGGTCGTGAGGGCGGCGGTGACGATTCCGCGTCCCACGGTATGGCCGGCTCGCGCCAGCGATTCAGGGACCTCATTCCCAGCCTGTCGAAAATCCTGAAACGAAGACAGAAGATGAATGCCAAAGTCGATGCCGAGACCGACGAGGATGGCCACGAAAGCCATCGACAGAATATTGAGATGCCCGATCAGGACCGTGGTTGCTCCCAGCGTCCAGATCAGACTGACGCCCACGGTCAGGCAACAGACAGCCGGCAGAGCAAGCCCGCGATACCCGAAGATCAGCAGCAGAATAACGCCCGTCGAGGAGAGGAGCGTCGCCAGAGCCATGTCGTCCTGAGAGCGGACCATTTCCTCGTGCTCCAGCTGAGGAATTCCGGTTACTCCGATTTCGAGTCCGGGAAACCGCTGTCGAGCCGCGGCGACAATCTCCGAAAGTGCATTCAGCGACTCGCCATACTTCTCACTGCCGCTGCTGGCGGACGCGACCGGGACCACACTGATAATGCTGTGATCAGCAGGACAGGCGGCCGGTTCCGACGCAGCCGCCGGATCAGTCTGTCCATCCTCGGAGGTGTCGGGCCGGTAGACGATATGAGGATCGCCGACATAGCGCTGCCAGAACTCCTGATCAGCGGTGACTTTCTCAGGGAAGTATCTGTCGTAGGACTGATCAATCGATTGCAGGGATCGCTCAAGCGATCGGGCGATCCGGTCGGTCACCAGCAGGGCATGCCCGGCTCGCTCTTCTTCATCGGCGTTCAGTTCATGTCGGGTCAACCCGAGCAACTGGAGCAGCGGGGCACTGCTGGAATGGGGTTGCGCAATCAGTCGGGCCAGCTGAACCTGAGTCTGGAGCTCAATGAACTTCTCCTGGAAGTCCTGAGTCGTCTCCGCGGAAAACTGATCCTGACTGTGGACCAGGACATTCTGAAAGCGATCTTCGCGAGCAATCAGTTCCCGGCTGATCCAGTCGACGGTCTGCAACCGTGGCGATTCCGGACCTTCCAGGAGAATCAGAAGCTCGTTGGTTTCACGAAAGCGTTCGCAGTATTCCATCCACCGTTGGTGAAAATCGGCCTTGGGGCTGATCAGGTCGGATCGGTCGGATTTGAACTCCAGACCCGTGACCGCCGTGATTCCACAAATGGCGGTGAAGAGGAGGCTGAGCAGAAGCATGGGCACGGGACGCGCGCAGACCGCTTCGACCAGTCGGCCGATTACGTTCAGACGATCCTTGTCCGGCGACGCTGTCTGACTCAACGGGAGTCCCTTCCTCGGATCCTGCGAAGCTATCGACCACAGCGACTGTACTCAGCCGCTGTGGAGAACGCAGGAGAACTCGCGGCTCAGCCGCGGCCAACGTTTAGAAACTGCGAAAACGCATGGACGAAACGCTGAACTCGACGTCTTCGGTGTGGACGAGAGTCGCCGGTTTTGCAGCCGCCTCACTCGCCGGTAGATCGAGACGAATGGGTTTCTTGCCGAACTTCTTCGCAGGTTTAGTTTCTTCGGCGGCC
This sequence comes from Rubinisphaera margarita, assembly GCF_022267515.1. Classification (NCBI taxonomy): domain Bacteria; kingdom Pseudomonadati; phylum Planctomycetota; class Planctomycetia; order Planctomycetales; family Planctomycetaceae; genus Rubinisphaera; species Rubinisphaera margarita. The sequence goes on from NZ_JAKFGB010000014.1 coordinate 799,985, forward strand.
AGCGTAACACTCCGGGAGGGGGTTTGGCTATCCCGATCGGACTTCGGCTCGACATGATTGATGGCCGAGACCTCTTTCCGGCGGGGAAGCAGATCGATTCCGATCCATGGAGAGCTCTGACCGCTGCTGTGCTGGAACATTGTCCGCCCGACTTCACAGCCGGTCAATGTCGCGCAGCCGATCGCCACGCACAACAGGCGGAGCGGCAGTCCAGTTTTCTGCGATGGCATCCATGCCATGAGTTCTGTTCCGTCGAGGAGGGGTGCGGGAAGGGGAGAGCATCGAATCTATTCGATGTCGTTCTCGGACTGTTTGTCTTTAACCGCTTGAGATTCGTAATCGACCTCGGGTTCCCATTGGCCGGAGATGCTTCGATCCGGCATCAGGTTCGAGAAACTGGTCGGCATGCGGGACGACGAGCAGCCCGTGCCTGCCAGCACGAGACACAATGTCAGCCAGACTGCTTTCATGCTGCGATCCATGCTGTTCATGCAAAGTCTGAGGAGTCAGTTCCGGTATGCATCTCAGTCGAGCCATCCTGGCGTGATGACTGAGATCCCTGCGTCGTGCAGGTCGGTTGCAGGAGTCTGTAACAGGTATCCAAGTGCGTTTGAAGCCCGGATTCGGGCGTTCCCCGAGGGAGTGGCGTCATTTCAACATGATGCCCTGTAGGAACGTCGTCGTAAGTCATGAAATAATAGTCTGTTGCGTAGGAGTGGAAGACGGCGGTCCCGATTGGGATGCAGAATCGCAACATAGCGTCTGTCGGCTTTGCACCGATCCCCCCTGGGTTTCTTTGAAAATATTGCAAGCGCGTAAGGTATCTGCCTGTAAGGGGTTGAATCCCGTCCTACTTTTAGATTTTCCACCCTCTGTAGACCTCCCAGACTCTCAGTGGCACGTTGCCTGCTTTACAGACTGTCAACCACCTGACACACAACTCAAGCTCATAAATAGACTTCTGGAGACCACCTTAATGACGAACACTCTCAGCGCCCTCTACAACGACGAAGCCGGTTTTATCATCTCAGCCGAACTGGTTCTGGTATCCACCATCTGTGTCCTTGGCCTTGTCGTTGGGCTTTCGGAAGTGGCGTTCAACGTCAACCAGGAACTCGAAGACGTCGGAGCCGCCTTCGGCAGTGTCAACCAGGCCTACTCCTACAATGGCACTGCGGGGCAAAAGGGCGGGAACGCGGGCAGCACGTACGACGACGAGTGGGATCACGGCGACGACAGCTGCGATGTCAGCTGCGATGTTGGACCGACCCCCGAAAGCTACTAGGCCGCGAAGGCCATCGAGACAGAGCGAGTTCAGCCAACTTCTGCTCGCGAAACCTTCTTCTCCACGTCGGGGAAGAGGGTTTTTCTCGTTTTGGGGCTCCGTCCGAAGGGGGAGCGCTTCTCTGTTCACAGTCGTCCGGTGCAGGTTCGTTGTCGAGTCCGGCTGGAGCGTCGACCGGATGCTGCCCGTTTTTTTGACTTTGGAGGCAGGCTGACTCTCGAATTTTCTCAGAGGGGATCATATAGTTCCGCGTCGGTCAGCCGGACAGGTCCGGGCCGGCGTACCTCCCTCCCGATCCAGGATACGGATCACGCGAGTCACGAATGAAAATCGCCACGCTGGACGACCTCCCCTTCCTCGATCAGTTGGAGGGGCGTTGCTTTCCTGCACACCGTCGCAGCAATCGGAGATCGCTGCGGGTCAGTATTACCAGTCCCGCCCAGATTGTCATGATTCTGGAAGCGAGCCCGGACGAAGGACCGCCCCGCAATGTCGGTGCGGCGATCCTGCTCAACTACAAGAACTCGCTGCGGATCTACTCGCTGGCCGTGGATCCCGACTACCAGAAGCATGGCTATGGAGCCGAGCTGATCGAGGGTGTCGTCAGCCACGCACGCGAACATGGCTATCACCGCCTGACACTCGAAGCCGACGCCGAGAACAAGAAGCTGATTAACTGGTACAAGAAGGTCGGCTTTGAAACCGTTGAAGTCCTTCACGATTATTACGCTGCCGGCGAGCATGCCGTGCGAATGCGGAAGGAATTGATCAGCAACGAGGCGAACGATCCCGATCAGCGGAACAACGTGATCGTTGTCGACAACCCCAAGAGCTGGCCGCTCGACATCCCGGGCACGGAAGTCGTCGCGGCCAAAACCTACCTGTCGTCCCAGAAGTATCAGAACTCGAATCTCTTCCGAATCTTTAATCTTTGCAAGTCGTTTAAGCCGCACAAATTCGGCTATTACGTCTCGCTGCTCGCATCGGCCCGGGATCAGAAGGTGATTCCGAACGTGACTTCGCTGCGCGATCTGTCCAGCGTGACGCTCGTGCAGAGTGTGGCCGACGATGTTCAGGACGCGATCCAGCAACACCTCAAGGATGTCGAGGGCAAAGAATTCAGCCTCGACATTTACTTCGAGAACACCCCGAACCAGGCATTCTCGCCGCTGGCTAAAATCCTGTCTCAGCAGTTCGAACTGTTGCTGTTCCGGGTGGTCTTCAACAAAGAAGAGAACTGGGAAGTCCGGAAGGTCCAGTTGCTGCCGCTCTCCAACATCCTGAAGGAGCACCCTGAAGAGTTCGAGAAGTTTGCCTCGAAGTACTTCCAGAAAAAGCGCTTCCGACGGACGCGGTTCAAGTACTTCCATTACGATCTCGGAATCCTGGTCAACCCGCAGGAAGCGACGCCCCCGTCGTGTCAGGAAGCGTTGCATCGGATGCGGGATGCGGCTGAGAAAACCGGCTTCTACACCGAGTTCATCACCCGTCAGGACTACAACCGAATCTGCGAGTTCGACGCGATCTTCATTCGCGAAACGACATCAGTTAATAACCACACCTACAAGTTTTCGCGGCGAGCCTACGCCGAAGGATTGATCGTCATGGACGATCCCTGGTCGATCCTTCGCTGCTCGAACAAGATGTATCTCTACGAGCGGCTGTCTCGCAGTCGGGTGCGTCAGCCACGCTCCTGGCTCATCTGCAAGGAAGCGCTCGATGATCAGGCGCTGGTGAAGTACAAATTCCCGATCGTCCTGAAACTTCCGGACAGCTGCTTCTCGATCGGCGTCTTTAAGGTCAATGACCAGGACGAGATGAAAGAGAAGCTGGAACTGCTCTTCAAGACGTCGGAAGTGGTCATTGCTCAAGAGTTCATCCGCACGCCATTCGACTGGCGAATCGGCGTTCTGGACGGCAGCCCGCTGTATGCCTGCAAGTATCACATGGCCGACGGTCACTGGCAGATCTACAACTGGAATACCGAGGTGAAGAGTAATTTCACCGGCGACGCGGAAACGCTGCCGCTCAATCAGGTTCCGAACCACATTCTGCAGACGGCCATTAAAGGTTCTGCGGTGATTGGGGATGGCCTGTACGGTGTCGACCTGAAAGAAGTGCAGGGGAAAGCGTACATCATCGAGATTAACGACAACCCCAACATCGATGCCGGGATCGAAGACGCCATCTATCAGGAAGAACTGTACCTGAAGCTGATGAACTCGTTCTGCAACCGGATCGAGCGCGAACGGAAGGCGCCCCACTTCATTTCCTTCCGGGAAGACTGATCAGTCCCACTGGAGCATCGAAAAGCAAATCGACAGGCGGGCGGTCATCAGACAGCCCGCCTCTTTGCGTTAAGCATATTCGTCCGGGCTCACTCCGAACCGCGATCGGCCTTCTTTAACCGTTACAGCCTCTGAGTTTACGGCTGCCGTGCGGACTTTCCGTTGAGTTGGCACATTCTCTGCAATCACTCCGTTCCATATACGGAGTGTCCGCATTCGTGTGCGTGAATCGGACTTGCGATTCGGGAGCGTATGCGGAGCATTTCGCGGGAGAAAGAAAAGGCAGGTCGGCAATGACGCGTCGTATGGGGCTGGAACAGGAATTCTTTGTCGTGGAGCCAGGGGGGGAACCGTCCCATCGTGCCGACGAACTGCTGCAGCGTTGCCTGGAAATGGCGGAGCCACGGGGGCTCTCTCGGAGTTTCTTTGCCACGGAGTGGGTGAAGAACATCGTCGAGCTTAACACCCCTCCATCGTCGTCGCCCCGCGAACTGGCTGACAGTTACCGCGATATTCTCCAGCTGGCGATCGACGCCGGGCATGAAATCGGCGTCCGGCTTTATCCCTATTCGGTCTATCCTCTGCATTTGATCCCTGTAATTCGGGACGAAGTGAAGTACCACGTGCAGGTGCGAACGATCGGACACGAACGCTTTCTCAACGCCGGGAAGTGTGCGGGGACGCATCTCCATATCGAGGTGCCCCATGGAACCATCGACTCGCGAGTCGGCATTGCGTACGACGCCCCAGCCGACGCCCGTGCGGAGCTTCTCAACACCTACAATCTGGCCACCGCTCTCGATCCGGTGATGATCGCTCTGAGTCGTGCCTGTCCATTTTACGAGGGACGTTCTTCTGGACTGGCCCATCGCACGGCTCGATACCGTGGCAACGAAGAGTACGGCTGGGAAGGGGTCTATACCCTGCTGCCGGAAGTGGGAAGTCTGCGACCCTATGCGGAGAGTATCGAACACCTCGTGCAGCTCCAGTTCGCGCGACACCATGCCTGGCTGAATGCCCTGTCGGCGGCTCGGGTGAACGGGGAACTGTTCGAAGAGGCAGGCGGAAGCCTGTTGACCTCCGCGTGGAATCCTGTGCGACTCAATCTCCACGGCACCGTCGAACTGCGAAACGTCGACAGCAATCTGCCAGAAATCGTGCTCGGCGTGATGATGCTCGTTTATCAGCTGACTCATCGAGTCCGCGAGGAGCGGCTGATCGTCACACCAACCGAAGGCCTCGACTCCATGCGAGTCGAAGGTGACAGGCTTCTCGTGCCTGATTTTGAGCATCTGCATCATCAGTTGCTGTTCGCCGCCGTCAGCGAAGGACTCTCCAGTCCGATCGTTAAGGGATACACCCAATCCACCATCGAGGTCGCCTGTGCTCATGAACCAGACTGGCCGGGACTGAGTGAGCTTGTCCCACAGCCCGGTCAATTTCGCACGACCGAATCTGTCCTTCTTGAGAAGTACTACCCTCAGGGAGAGAGCCTTTCGCGAGAGATCGGTCTCGAACTCGTCCGCGAAGGGTGCGACGTGCTGGAAGATTCCGTCCGAAGACTCCAGGAATCCGGAACGACCGAACCACTATCGACATCATGACTGAGATTGAACTCACCAACCCACTGACCTGTATTCCGTTCAAGGCGAAACGGATCCTCGGACAACATTCGCAGGGGCGGGCAGGGCCGCTGCTTGTTGTTCTCGCGGGAATCCACGGGAATGAACCGTCTGGCGTGCAGGGTCTGGCTTCTGTCATCCATAAGCTGCAGGCCGATGACCCGCCGTTTTTCGGGACCATGGTTGGCATTGTCGGGAATCTGAAGGCTCTCGCTGCCGGCGTCCGCTATATCGACGAAGATCTGAATCGGATCTGGCTGCCCGAGCGGATTGACTCCATGCGCGAAGGTCGGAATCCGGAGTCGAGTGAAGAGGCTGAGCTTCGCGAGATCATCAAGATCATCGATAACCTGCGACACCCGGAAGACCGCAATTTCTTTCTCGACTGCCATACGACCAGCAGTGAAAGCGTTCCTTATATCAGCGTTCCGCTCGATCTTCCCAGTGTGAAGCTCGCCGGCGATTTTCCGGTGCATTCCGTGATTGGCAGTGGCGACAAACTCACCGGTGTATCCGACCGCTACCTCATCGACCACGGCTTTAGCGGGTTTACGTTTGAAGCGGGACGACACGATCGGCTTGCGTCCATTGAGGCTCAGGAAGCGGCAATCTGGGTCGCCCTGCATCAGGTTGGCTGCATGGCTGAAATCCCGGTCGATGCGGACCAGTGTCTGAAGAAAACACAGATCGATGGCCATAAGTTCTACGAAATTGAGTACATCCACAAAGTCACGCCAGAGCAGGGCTTCCAGATGAAACCCGGCTACTGCAATTTCCAGCGGATTCACGAGGGCGATCTCCTCGCGTGGGAGCAAGAGCATCCGATCATTTCGGAATGGGACGCGCGACTCTTTCTCCCGCTCTACCAGCCGCTGGGGGACGACGGTTTCTCCATCATCCGCGAGGCCAATCAACCGCTGAAGAAGAGCTGAACGTCTTAAAACAGACTGGATTTGCCGCATTCGGCGTTGTTAGGGTATAACGTCCACCCAAACCCGAGACCTCGCGAGTAAGTGCGGGATCCCGGGTGCACCGTTCCGTTCAGCCCCAGATCCTCAGCAGATAATCTCCTTTCGGAATCAGATACCACCAGCCGATCCTCTCGGCTAGAGCAGATCGCTCTACCGTATGTCCGCGAATGAGCGTTGAATCGCCTGAAACGCTGCATCTTTCGCGGACCGAACGGTTACACCAAAAAGTAAACTGCTCCAATCCCTGATTCCTCACGATCCTCAAGGACTCTTCTTAGTGACGCAGATCTCTCGCACGCTTCCTCCCCGTAACGGCAAGACAGCACTCATCACCGGCATCACCGGACAGGACGGCTCTTATCTCTCCGAACTCCTGCTCAGCAAAGGGTACGAGGTCTGGGGAGTGGTCCGTCGATCGTCATCGTTGAACACCGGCCGGATCGACCACATTACGCAAGACCCTCATGAGGACGACGTCCGGCTGCATCTCGCCTTTGGCGATCTGACCGATTCCTCTTCGCTCAATCGCATTCTCAAAGTGGTGCGGCCCGATGAGATCTACAACCTCGGCGCTCAGTCGCACGTGAAAGTTTCCTTCGACATCCCGGAATACACGGCTGATGTCACCGGCGTTGGAGCCGTCCGTGTGCTGGAAGCGATGCGGGAGCTCGATCTCGACGCCCGTTTCTATCAGGCGTCCTCGTCAGAACTGTACGGTAAGGTTGTCGAGACGCCGCAGAAGGAAACGACTCCGTTCTACCCCCGCAGTCCCTATGCGGCAGCCAAGGCCTATGCGTTCCACATCACCCGCAATTATCGCGAGTCGTACGGAATGTTTGCCGTGAATGGGATTCTGTTCAACCACGAATCGCCCCGCCGCGGGGAAACGTTCGTGACCCGCAAAATTTCCCGGGGAGTTGCGGCCATCGCCCACGGACACCAGGACTGTCTGTATCTTGGCAATCTCGACGCCCGTCGTGACTGGGGATTCGCAGGCGACTACGTCGAAGCCATGCACCTGATGCTTCAGGCCGAGACGCCCGACGACTATGTGGTCGCGACCGGAGAAACGCACAGCGTTCGTGAGTTCTGTGAGCTCGCGTTCGAACACGTCGACCTGCCCCTCGAATGGCAGGGGGCCGGACTGGCCGAGAAAGGAATCGGTCCCGATGGCCGCGTTCTCGTTCAGATCGATCCCCGCTACTTCCGGCCGGCCGAAGTGGATCTGCTCCTGGGAGACAGTTCCCGTGCCCGCGCCGAACTCGGCTGGAAACCACAGATAACGTTCGAAGAACTCGTCCAGACCATGGTCGATTCCGACCTCGTAGCGGAGGAACACAAACCCGGCCCCTTCACCGTCAACGAACTCTGAACCGGTAACGTCCACTCCCGTGTCAGCGAGGCCGGATGTGCCGTTGTCGTGGAAGTTCCTCGCTGACGTTTCGGGTTGAGATGCCGCCGGCTTCAGCTGGTTGGAGGGATTCGTCGCAGGATTCGCTTGTTGATCTGGTACTTGGTGAACGCGGTCCAGTCTTTGGCAAACTTTCGGGCTCCGTAGTAGCGCTGATCGAGCCAGCTCCATCCCAGATACCGGGCCAGTTCCGCCGGGTCGCGCTGATTCTCCGCTCCCAGTTCCTTCCGTCCCCAGTCGACTGCGGTGACCGCCTGTGCGGGATGATCGACGAAGCCCCAACCGAGGCGTTCCCGGGCGAACTCTTCTCCCAGCAGGGGAGCGATATGATCAAGAATCTGCGGGTAGGTGCGGTAGATCAGTGTGTCGGCCAGTTCGCCTTGCGTGCGACTGTAGAAGTCGCCCCAGAGGCTGACGCGGCTCCCTTCGCTCGTCGCATAGGGAATCTGTGAGCCAAGTGCGTTGGTGGTCATGAACTCAAAGCTGCGAAACAGCACCCGCAGCCGATTGTGCGACTGCCGATCCTTCGCCCCCGCCCCCTGCACCCACGGAATGCCGTGGCGGTCGAGATGTTCCGTCAGCCCTTCCGAACGAACCGTATGCTCGTGCAGACAGAAGCAGATCGTCTCGAAGTCCGTTCGCAGATCGAGAATCGCATCCACATAGGTTCGCTGATCCTGCGAGAGTTCTCCCTGGTCGATTCCGTGGGTCGGCATCACCAGCAGCGTCCCCAGTCGCCGCTCAATGGCGGGGAGAGCAGCCGCATAGAGATACGGCATTCCCACGGCTTCGACATTCGTGTAGCCGTGATCTTGCAGCAGCTTCGCATTCTCGGCCGTGTGCACCAGATATGTTTTCCACCGCCGCTGCTGACAGTCGGAATCGACGATCAACTCGGGATGAATGACCGGGAACATATTGATCCAGCCGTGCGTCCACTCCGCATAACTGTGCGGCACCCGCTTGCGTCCCAGATGATTCGCGATATTGAACGAAGCCCCGTAGTAGTCGGCTTCATTGCGGGTTCTCCACAGCTCCACCGGAGGAACTTCCGCCCGAACGGGGAGGTCCAGAAAACTCGCCGAGCAGTACGGCGGTTCGATCAGGTGGCTCGGTTTCGGGGGCGCGTCACTCGACATGTTTGACGTGCTCATCAATACCCAGCTTTTTCGGATCGGCGGGGCCGGGGCTCTGAAGTTCCGGAAACGGGGTGGTGCGAAGCCATTCCTCGATGGGCATTTGATACCGAATGACGGGAGTGGTCAGACGCAGAGCACCGAACTGCACGTTGGCTGCTTCGCCGATGACTCCGTCAACCGTCTCGAGATTGTAATGAATGGCGTAGTGCAGCAGCGGAACAGAGTCCGCTCCCCAGAGATTCAAATGCCAGAGATAGATCTCGCCGGATGGAACGTCGGCTTCGAGGGGATACCTGAGTTCCCAGACCTGATCCTTTTTCACCGACTTCAAATTGACCCGATCAGATGCCGCCAGAAGGCCCGGCAGTTCGTACTGCTTCGTCGCGAACACGTGTTCCATGATACGATCCGAATAGAGAACATCGGCTGTGAAGGGAGCGCGGGTGATCGTCAGCTTGAGGGAGCATTTCTCCGGGCGGGCGGCACCGGGCGTCAGGACCGTCCCCGCATCATCCACCACGGCGACATCAAAGGTGCAGGTGAGGTAGTTTCCGCCGTTGAACAACTCGGGATCGCGCTCGTCGTTCCCCCGATAATACCGTTTCTCCAGTGCCGGACCGTCATCGGTGGGGAAGGGCGGTTGTGGGGGATTCCCGAAATGATAGTGCATCTCCTGATGCATCCGAGCCGCCTGCGGAGCAACGCCTTCTCGCTCGATGGCGGGACCGATTCCTGAGTAGCTCGCGGCGTTCTCGTGCGAAATCTGGCGGTAGGCCAGTGCGATCAGCAGGAACTGAAGGCTCGCCGTGATCAGAATGAGATAGGCGGTGCAATGAGCCGCCAGACCGATTGAGAGATAACGTCGCCGGAACGTCGTTCCAATCGGAAGAGCCAGGACCCAGACGATCACGATGAGGCTGACCAGAATCAGAACCGGCCAGTAAGGAACTCCGGAGAAGTAGTCCGCGGGAGACCAGATGGGCAACGTTTGGAATCGGTGCCACGTTCGGCTGAGCGAGGAGGAATTCCGGCTGGACGGAAACGATTTGCTGTCACTCTCGACGACGTGCCGCAGTGCGGGAGGAAGATTCGCGACGTACTCATCGGGATTGTCGCCGAATTCCGCGCGACAGATCTCACAGCAGAAATAAATCTTCGTGTCACCACGTTCGATGAAGATCTCGCGGTCCACTTTCCGATCGGTCATCACCGGACACATCTCGTTCGTCAGGCTCTCGGCCCACAAACACGACGTGCCCCCCCCGGCGAGCAGCACACAGGCCAGAGCCATGATTCGGATGAACGAACTGAAATTAACCATGCCAGAATAACAAACGCTAGGAAGAGATCATGGACCAGTCGAGCGGCGTATTCGCCGGGACATCCACGCTGAGTGTTCGTCCCATGACCGTGTCCCAGTGTTTTGGGGAAAGACCGTCGGCAGGTCGGATCGATCGCACGTTCTGTGTGGTAATCGTTTCTCCTGCCTTCACGTCTTTCACGACATAGAGGGACCGACGAAACTTCAAGCTCCCTTCCTCGGCGGCCGATCTTCGGTACGAGACTTCTCCGAGTGCTTTTTCGGCGATTCGCACGGCGTCGACCATCTCGCGAAACTCGGCCGGTTCCAGCGAAAAGGCTCCGTCCGGTCCGCCATCGGAACGGGCAAGCGTAAAGTGTTTCTCGATAACGCGTGCTCCGAGAGTAACCGCGGCAATCGGGACGGTCGTTCCCAGCGTATGATCGGACAATCCCGGGATGACGCCGAAGCGCGTCGCGAGATTCGGGATCGTCAGCAGGTTGGCGTCTTCCGGAAGAGCCGGGTACGCGCTCGTGCATTTGAGAAGAGCGATCTCCTTCGCTCCCGCATCCCGGGCAGCGGTCACCGCATCATCAATTTCATCGATCGAGGCCATTCCGGTCGACATAATGAGCGGCTTCCCCGTCGCCGCCACCCGTCGGATCAACGGGATATCCACCAGTTCAAACGATGCGATTTTGTACGCCGGCACATCCATCGCTTCAAGAAAGTCCACCGCTGTGTGATCGAATGGCGTACTGAACAGCGGCATCCCCAGGCTCTCCGCGACTTCCTTCAGCTTCGGTTGCCACTCCCAGGGCGTGTAAGCTTCCTGATAGAGATCATGGAGCTGTCGCCCATCCCAGAGGCCGCCGTGAATCAGAAACTCGGGACGATCTGATTTCACGGTGATGGTGTCTGCCGTGTATGTCTGCAGTTTGACGGCATCGGCACCGGCTGCCTTCGCCGCTTGCACCAGCTCGACGGCTCGTTCGTAACTATGATTATGATTGGCCGACAATTCGGCGATAATCAGGACCCGCTGGTTGCTTAACAGACTCATCCACTTGATTCAATTTCGAGGGGTGCCACTGCTGAGCTGTCAGCAGCGCGGGTGAAGTGATTGATCAGGTCCGCCCAATAGATTGGTGAACGTCATCCGCGTCCGTCCAGCGAACCCAGACGTCATGAGTTCTCTTCTTCGAGTTTTTCAGTCAGACCGGAAATCTCGCGGTCGATCTTTTTGATCTCGGAAACAATCGGAACCGCAATGTCGGGCGATTTTTCCAAGGCGAGCCGCATAATATTCATCCAGTTTACGTTATTTCGAGCCCGCGCCGCTTCGATCTGATCAATCGCCTTGGGCACAACGCCATTCTCGCCCTCACCGTTCCATTCGATTCGGACCTGGAATCGTTCAATTTTTTCTCGCGAACGTTCGAGCACGGTGTCCCGTTCAGCGAGCCACTCGTCTCGTGTCAGGCCAACGAAATGAACGCCCAGCCGCTCACCGTGTTTCACGATCTCGGATCGCCGAAAGCCTTCGTCGACGAAAAGAAATTTGTGGTGCATGTTCAGCGAGACTTCATTGCCTTCGAGCACTTCACAGTTCAGTTTTTCAATCTGCAGGGTCTCGAAAATGAAGTTCAGAAAATGATACTCGATGGCGGAACCAAGTCCGCCGCGTGCAGATGCTGTCAGGTAGTATGCGCGTTCGGCTCGCAGATTCGCCCGATCGATTTTTGTGACGCTGATCACGCCGAGTGGTTGGCGGTCGTCATTCAGGACTGCAAAGACAATCTGCGAATCGTCCTTTTTGAGCCGGCTGATCCACAACAGATGTTCGTTCACACTGATTTCGTGATCGGTGAACATCCAGCGTCGAACTTCCGCTTCATTGCGGAGTTCGCGGACCTTCATCTGATCTTCGACTTCTAGGGAAACAATCGGAATGAGATGGATCGGCTTCGGTTCGTTCATGAAAGCTAGAGTTTCTTCTGTTCGACGTGTGCATTGAGCTTCGCCCAGTCTGGATGGTCCTGGCAAAGTGTCAGAATGGTCTGCCAGTTCGCGAACCGATCTTCAAGGCTTTGACAGATGCGTTCGATGAGTTCAAAGTCCTCGGGAGTGTCGACTGTCCATCGCCAGGACGAATGGTCGACTGGATTCTGAAAAGAACGCAACGAGAACTGCTCGTGGTTCTGATACAGATAGGGGGTCACGTGTTCTCGCTGGGCGGGCTCATCAGCTTCTTTTCGAGCGATGCCGAGAGCATCATAAGAAAAGACCTCGCAGTCGAGTCCACGAGGGAACGTGCGGACCGGAATGGCATTCGACGCGTAATCGCACTCCGGGCGGGCGCTGTGGTAGAGTTCGACGACTTCGTCAACGAGGTCCGGGTCGATCAGGGGGCAGTCGGAGGTGATGCGGACGATGGTTTCGGCCTGGAAGTCGGTCGCCGCGTGGTAGTAGCGGTCGAGAACATCGTCCCGGCTGCCGCGATAACAGGGGTAGTTGTGCAGCTGGCACTGGGCGACGATGGCGTCATCTTCCGGGTCGGTCGTGGTGGCGATCACGATGCGATCGAGCGTGCGGGCCCGTTTCAGACGTTCGACGACCCAGCAGAGCATCGGCTCCCCGAGCAGCGGCTTGAGCACCTTGCCCGGCAGGCGGGTGCTGGTCATTCGAGCCTGAATGATGGCGACAGTGTGCGGGCGGCCTTCCATTATGTTTCCTCCATCAGACGGCGGACTTCCGTGATCACCGTGGCGACATCGTCTTCGGTCATCGCTGGAAACAGCGGCAGACTCAACAGCTGTGGATAGATCGCCTCAGCATTTGGACATTTGCCCGGTCCGTAGCCGTACGTTTCACGATACCACGGCTGGAGGTGCACCGGAATGTATAAAACCTGACTGCCGACCCCGCGTTCGCGGAGTTTCGTCATGAACTCCGTTCGTGTGGTCTGCAGGGCCGCGAAATCAATGCGAACCGTATACAGATGCCAGGAAGTCAGCTCGGCATCGGCTGGATTACGCAGTCCGGGGCTCTCCAGATGAGGAACGTCGGCAAAGGCGTCGTTGTAGCGAGCAACAATCTCCTGTCGACGGGCGATGAAGGCGTCGAGTCGCTGCAGTTGACTCAGTCCCAGAGCACACTGCAGATCGGTGATTCGATAGTTGTAGCCGAGTGCCTGCATTTCGTAATACCACGGCCCCTGTTCGCCGAAAACTTCGTCGGTGCTGAGGCCAGTGAAGTCCTCGGGATTGCGGGTCATGCCATGATTCCGCAGCAGCCGCAGCCGGCCTGCGAGGACGTCGTCGTTGGTGACGATCATCCCTCCTTCACCCGTCGTCATCGTTTTGACGGGATGAAAGCTGTAGGTTGTCATGTCGGCCCAGGGATGATTGCCGACGGGCCAGGTTTGTCCGTCGTGTTCGAAGCGTCCGCCGATGGCATGGCAGGCATCTTCGATGATCAACGCTCCGTGCCGACGTGCAATCTTGGCGATGCCGGGCATGTCGGCGGTCTGGCCGGCATAATCGACGGCGACCACGGCTCGCGTGTCGGGCTGCCATTGTTCGGCAAGAGCATCAGGATCGAGGCAGAGCGAAACGGGATCGATATCGGCGAAGTCGGGTGTCGCTCCCACGAACGCGGCGGCATTGGCGGAAGCGAGGAACGTGTTCGGCGTGGTGAGGACTCGATGTCCGGGACCGATCTCAGCGGCCAGCATCGCCAGATGCAGAGCAGCGGTTCCATTGGCGACGGCGATCGCATGCTTCGCACCGAGCCGGGCGGCGAACTGTTCTTCAAACTCGGCGACGGTCGGTCCGGTCGTCAGCCAGTCCCCCGAAAGCGCAGCGGCAACCCGAGCAATGTCGTCTTCAGAAATCGACTGGCGGCCGTAGGGAATCATGGGGTGTTACTTGTGTCTAACAGCAAAAGTAGGGTGCGTCTTGACGCACCAAAATGAGACTCGGCCAAAGGGAGTCCCCGGTGCGTCAAGACGCACCCTGCATGTCTTAGTGCATCCCCGTGTCGATCAGTTCGCGGAGTTCCGCCACGCTCAGCCAGCGGTCGTTGCTGTCGGAGCGATAATGGAATCCTTCCGGAACCCGTCGGGCATGATGATGCTCCTCGAAGCGGGCGATGTTTTCTTCCTGAGACGTGAATGGAGCCGTCGGCACCATGATGTAATTGTCGTCGGTTTCGATTGTGGAAAGGGAATCGGTTTCGGTGATCATTTCTTCGTGCAGTTTCTCGCCGGCCCGGATCCCGACAACCTTCTGTTCACACTCGGGGCCGACGGCTTCAGCGACATCGACGATGCGATACGACGGAATCTTCGGCACCCAGAGTTCGCCGCCGAGAGAGGCTTCCATCGCATGCAGCACGAGATCGACGCCGTGACTGAGCAGAATGTTGAACCGTGTCATCCGCGGATCCGTGATCGGCAGCACGCCGGTTTCCTTCTGCTTGAGGAAAAACGGAATGACCGAGCCGCGGGAGCCCATCACGTTGCCGTATCGGACGACGGAGAGACGCAGATCGCGTTTCCCTTTCATGTTATTGGCGGCGAGAAAGAGTTTGTCGGAACAGAGTTTCGTCGCTCCATAGAGATTGATCGGAGCACAGGCTTTGTCAGTCGACAGAGCGACGACCCGCTTCACATTGCGATCGAGTGAAGCCGAGATCAGATTCTCAGCTCCCATGACGTTGGTTTGAATGCATTCAAACGGATTGTACTCGGCTGCGGGCACCTGTTTGAGGGCGGCGGCGTGAACGACATAATCGATGCCATCGAGAGCGCGGCGAAGTCGGGGCTGGTCGCGGACATCTCCGATGAAGAACCGCAGCTGCGGAAACTCGCCCCGCGGGAACCGCTGCTGCATTTCGAACTGCTTGAGCTCGTCGCGGGAGTAGATGACGATCTTCGTCACTTCGGGATGGTCGGTGACCAGACGACTGATCAACGCCTGACCGAAAGAGCCGGTGCCGCCAGTGACAAGGACTGAAGAGTTGGAAGGGAAGTTCATGAATTGCAAATTTCAGTTCTGGTCACCTGATCGTAGCGGCGGCATCCTGCCGCCGAGAAAGACAACACATGTCGGCTGGGATAGGCGAAGCCGTATCTCAGCATCGAACGTCCAAAACACCGAGATAGGCCTGCGGCTATCCGCGACTCCTATCTTCGCCGGCCACGCCCATTCGGCGGCAAGATGCCGCCGCTACAGGTCGATCGGCTTCCATTCGAGCAGGGTACTGACGACACCGCCCCGGTTGTCGCCGCGAGCGGTCAGGAGATCGCTGACGCGAAACGCGAGTGTGTTCCCCGGCAGATCGACCTGGAAAGTCTCTTCCCGTCTGCTGGCCAGCGAGAGATAGACGCTGTATTCCCCGTGTCCGAGCACCCGTGGCGGCACGGTCATTCTGATCGTTCGCCGACCCGGCTGCAATGTCGCGAATGGATTGCTGGCCAGATCCTGACTGTCCGAAACGAGGACGGTCAGGCCGTCCGCTCGGACAAGTTCCAGGTAACCGTAGACGCCGGCGATGTCCCGACGGACTTCGAACTCCATGTCGATCCCGATCGGCTCGTCGCAGCTGAACGAGATCGCGGGATCGCCGTTCTGGTTGTGCAGCGAAATTCGGGCGAGCTGAACGGGCTTCGATTCATCGAGCTCGAACTCGCGATAAGTCTGATCAGCGGCTGGCCAGAAGCTGGTCAGGTATTTGTCGACGGCCGCGTTGACATCGTCGTACATCGTGGAGGTGCCGTCTTCCAGCCAGAGGCATTTGTTACAGAGCCGCTGGATCGAAATCATGCTGTGCGAGACGATCAGAATGGTGTGTCCGCTGTGGGCGACATCGCTGATTTTCTGCAGGCACTTCCGCTGAAACTCGGCATCGCCGACAGCAAGTACTTCATCGACAATAAGAATCTCGGGCTGCAGATGGGCGGCGACCGCGAAGCCGAGTCGCACCTGCATCCCGCTGGAGTACCGCTTGACGGGCGTATCGAGAAACTTTTCGAGACCGGCGAACGCCACGATCTCATCGAACTGAGCAGCGATCTCGTGCCGCTGCATGCCGAGCACGGTCCCACTGAGATAGATGTTCTCGCGACCAGTCAGTTCCTGATGAAATCCGGTCCCGACTTCAAGCAGCGAGCCGACTCGCCCTTTGATTCCGAATCGCCCCGAGGTCGGTTCCGTGATGCGGGACAGGACTTTGAGCAGCGTACTCTTGCCGGCTCCGTTGCGTCCGATGATGCCGACGACGTCGCCGCGGTGGACTTCGAAGTCGACGTCTCTCAAAGCCCAGAACGTCGTTTCGCTGGAAGAGTCGCCGTCCCGGCTTTGGCGGAAGGGAGCCGTCAGCCAGCCCATCAGCACTTCGGACAACCGGCTGTAGGGCTGCTTCTTCCCGATACGAAATTGTTTGCCGAGTCCCTCGGCGCGGATGACGACGTCGCTCATCACACCCGATCCGTAAAGAGGCGTTCCATCCGGCCGAAATTGTAGATGCCGGACAGGAGCAGAATCGTGGTGCCGATGCCCGAAATGATCAGCGGAATCAGCGGGGGAAATGTCGTATCGAGGATCGACCAGCGGATCAGCGAAAGCAGTCCGACAAACGGATTCAGGCAATAAACGAACTGCACCGTGGGCGACATGCGTTCGAGGACCGCGGCCAGCTCGTAAGTGACCGGACTGGCCAGCAGACCGATACTGATCAGAAACGGCACCGTATATTGGACGTCGCGATAGAGGGCGTTCATGGCCGAGAACCACAACGCAGCCGCCAGTGCGGTGAGAAACAGTCCGAGAGCAATGACGGGCAGCCAGAGAATCTGCAATGAAACGCCGACGCCGTACCAGAGCATCACGCCGATCAGCACGACGGCTGCAATCGCCAGGTCGACCAGCGGAGGGATCATCGAGGCCAGCGGCAGAATGATTTTCGGAAAGTAGACCTTCTGCACCAGTTGAGCATTCATGGAAATCGACTGCGTCGCCGCGACGACGGAAGTGGCTACGAATTGCCAGAAAATCAGAGCGCAGAGCGAGGTGACGGCATACGGCAGCCCGCTGGTTGTCGGACGGCCATCGAGTGTCGAAAACAGCATGCCGAAGACGATCATAGTGACAACGGGCTGAATGACTGCCCAGAGAGCGCCGATGAGCGTCTGTCGATAGCGGACTTTCAGATCCCGCAGCGCGAACTGCCAGATCAGACTGCGGAAACGCCCGATCTCCATCACGTTGATGGAATCCCAGACGGTCCGTCGCCCGAACCAGGTCAGGTCGTCGGTAGAAGAGTTGGTCGACATGCGATGAAATTCAACAGAGGCACGCGGCTGCGAGTCGACCGGCATGATAGTGAAACGAAGGTGCCGGCTGTACCGAGCGGGCCTCGGGCTTACTTCGCCTGTTCGTAGAACGCTTCTTTGGCTTCTGGATCTTCGAGGATCACAAACTCGCCTGTTTTGTCGTCGTAGGCGTAGTTCTGATAGTCGGGCAGGGCGTTCAGCTCCATATTGTGCTGAGCCATCATAGCCATGAATTCCTCGTGCGTCGGGTAGCGGTCGTCAGCGGCTTTCATCAGATCGATCTGATGTTTCATGTTCATTACATTGATCTGGGAAGAGGCGGAGATGTAGCCGGTAAGGACCGTCGTCAGCGGATCATTCCCGGAAACGCGGTTCTCGGTCACGACGAGATTCGGGTTCTCGGCCATCGCCTTGTTCTTGTCGAGAACGACTTTCGTCTTCCGTTTCACGAGATTCGGCCGCTTTTCCTCAGCGGGAGCGGGAGCCGAATTCTCCTGAGCAGTGGGAGACTGAACAGCGGAATCGTTGCAGCCGAGGGAGAGGCAGCAACCGAGAATCGAAAGGCCGACAAGAGAACGAAAGCAAAGCATGAGAGCGAATCCTGACTGAAAAACAGGAGAAGTGGATGGACGCCAGTGTCCCGAAATCCCGAGTCTGCTTCAAGCATGCGGGAAAATGGGATTTGACGGAGCGACCGGAGACGATCACAATAATGTGACCCGCTCGGGAATATCCCGATTGTCAATACGACCGATTTCATTAGCTTTGCGAAAGCTGCTGCAGACCGGTTGCCCGCGCTTTCGCACCTCGCCTGCCACCAGCTGAATGGAGTGACCCCTTAGACATGGCTGATCCAAAGATCCTTCTGCTTGCCGGCGATTTCGTCGAAGACTACGAAATCATGGTTCCGTTCCAGACGCTGCAGACCCTCGGGTTCCAGGTCGATGCTGTCTGCCCGGACAAGAAAGCCGGTGACAAGGTCCGGACCGCCATTCACGATTTTGAAGGCGATCAGACCTATACCGAGAAGCCGGGACACAATTTCACGCTCACAGCCGATTTCGACAGCGTCAATCCGGCGGACTATGCCGGACTGCTGATTCCCGGGGGCCGGGCTCCTGAGTATCTGCGGCTCAACGAGCGTGTGCTCGAAATCGTGCGAATCTTCATGAAGGACAACAAGCCGGTCGCGGCGGTTTGCCACGGATTGCAGATTCTGGCCGCCGCTGGTGTGCTCGAAGGTCGCAGCTGCACCGCTTATCCCGCCTGTGCTCCGGAAGTGAAAGTCGCCGGCGGAACGTATGTCAGCACCGAGATCGATGCCTCGGTCGTTGACGGCAATCTGGTCACTTCGCCGGCCTGGCCGGCTCATCCCGCCTGGCTGCGTGATTTCGCGAAGCTGCTGGGCGTCACGATCTCTCACTGACAATGAACTGAAATCGATTCCGATAGCGGGCGTTCCTCTTTTTTCGGCGATGGTGCGAGTATGATCAAACTGGGCATTATCGGAGCGAGCGGGTCCGACTTCGCAAAGCTGTACGTGCCGGCTCTGGAAGCTCTGCAGAAACGGGTGCGGGTCGAGTGCATTTACGACTATGTCGCGCACTGCGCCGAACAGTCAGCCCGGTTGATCAACTCCACCGTGGCGCACTCGTTTCGTTCGCTGATTCGCCGGAGTGACATTGACGCCGTGCTGGTCCTCGGAAGCGGCTGGCCGGGAATCCTGCCGGTTGTCGAATGCCTCAGGGAAGAGAAGCCGGTCTATGTCGCCAATTCTCTGGCAATTCCCGAGGACATTATGCCGGAGATCGGCCGGATGGTCGTCGAATCGGGTGCGATCACGGCGGTTGAGAATCGTTTTTGTTACGCCCCGGCCGGGCTGCGGTCTCAGGAACTGATCGCCAGCGAACTGGGCCGACCGGTCACGGTGACACGCTTCCTGTCGCGGGAAGCCGCACTGGAGTCTCAACTCGCCACCATTGCCGAGGCAATGGGCTGGTTCCGGCATTTGTTACCCGGTTACGAGTTCCAGATTGATTCGGCAGCCGAGGATCCGCTCGATCGCTTTGTTCTCCAGAGAGCCTCCCGGACGGGCGAGGTCTCAACGGTCAATGTGCAGTTTTCCCTGCAACCGGACGACCGCTGGTTCGAACTGGCCACTGATCAGGGCGCGATTTCTATCTATTCGGCTGAAGAACTGGGCTGGTTGCATCACGATGCCAAGGGGACGGAACCTGCTCGAGAGATCCTGACTCACGAACGAAACAGCGTCTCCAGGCAGATTGACTTCTTTTGTCGCCGAATCGTCGGCGGCTTGATTCCCGTGCACGATCTCTCCAACGGACTCTGGTCGCAGCAGCAGGCTCTGGCTGTCCTGCAACGTCTGTCGAGTTCGTCGACCTGAGCGTCAGGCGTATCCCGGCAAATGCGCGTTCCATGCAGCGAATCTCAATCCGAAGCGTGAGCGAGGACGTCTCGTCGTGGTCCTCGCTGAGGCTTCGAGTTGAGAAGTCCACGGCGATGACGCGTTCTACTTGAGTAGACCCTTGAGCAGTTCCAGCGGTTTGCTCGATTTGGAGGGCTCGTCGGTGGCGGGTTCAGCGGTTGCCAGAGGCGGAGTGTTGCCCCGCGGGAGCGGCAGGACCTGGACTTTCAGGTCGTCGATGGCGACATCGCCCAGGCCATGGAGTTCGAGAACGAGCTTCAGGTCTTCCTGCTTCCAGATCGGTCGCAGCATCTGGAACTGATGCCATTCGGTCTCTTCGGTCCACTGCAGTGCACAGCTCGCTCCGAATTGTGTGTCGTAGATGCGGAAGCCTTCGAGGCTGTCGGTGATGTCCCGCGGAAGTCGCACCCAGCCGGTCACGTGCAGCAGATCGCCCGACTTCACCGAGATGGGCGGCGACTGATAGCGGACCGACGGATTCTCTGTATTCGTGACGTGCTGGTTCTCCGCGGCAACGGCGACCATTCTCAGGCTGTACTCCCCTTCGCGAACATTGCTCGGGTCGAGTGCATCATAAACGACGATCTGTTCGGACGTCGTCAGATCCCGGGTCCAGCCTTCGACTCGCATTGCGCTGGCGTCCTCGAACGAAGCCGATCGGATCACCGAAGCGTTTGCGGGCGTTTCCTGTTTTCCAAGACGCTGGATGAGATCCCAGTAATCGGGGAGCGTCTGGTAACAGACCGTGTGTGGCACCGAAGAGGGGGCGGAGACATGCTGGACAGCGTGCTGCCAGTGCAGTCGCTGGAGGATCCGCATCAGCTGGCAGGCGACTTCGGCGTTGTCGCGGGCCTGGTGATAATGCTGTTTCTGCCACGACAGGCGAGCTTCGTCAATCAGGCGGCGGCTCTGATCGAGCAACTGCGGAGCTTCCGGCAGTCCGACGCCGAGGTTGGCCAGCTGTGCGTCCACTTCAGTGACTCGATTCAGTTTGGCTTCCGCCAGTTGCACGGAGAGATCGGCACTGCGGGACTGGATCTTCTGAATCTTCCGCTCCATTTCCTGAGCAACCCCCTGATCGGTCGCTACCATGAGCGCGGTTGTCATGTTGAAGCGGGGAATGCGGATCTCTGTTCCGCCTGATTTGCGGCTCGTTTCCAGGGGCCACAATCCGGTTGGCGTGATCTGCCAGAGAAAAGCGGATTCCGGGAGGCTGCGGACAAGGACCTTGAGATCGTTCGCGGCCAGGGGGCCAGGCACATACTGCGAATCGGCCTCGGCTGCTGAGATGAGGATCACCAGACCATGCTCACTGCGAACGAGCGCGCAGGTCAGTTGTTCTTCGGTCGTCACTCCCGATTCGCTTCGACTTGCCACCGTGCGATTGCCACCCATCGCTCGCCCCAAAGGCAGGGAGAATCGATCGATCACTTCACCGTTGGCGAGAAACGGTTCGAGCAGGTCGAGTTCGGTGATGAGCTGTTCGAGCACGAGGCGACGTTCTTCAAGCCCCGGGCCTTCGGCATTCAGCGGCGTCCAGTTCCAGTATCCAAGTCCGCGGCAGCCGGAGCAGAGCGCATGATAGGTCTGCAGCCGTATCTGCTCCGGTTCGATCACAGCCGGGCTGAGTCCGGAGTTCTGGCGGAAGTCGGCGATCTCGCGTGACGGTTCGGTTTGCAGCCAGGTCATCACAAATGTCCCGGGGCGCGCCCGGCGAATACGTCGCTCGAAATGCTGAGCATATCCCTGCATGCTGCATGGGGTCTGCAGGATGTGTTTGCTGATCCCGAGCAGGTCGACATCGCGTGAGAAGACAAGTTCTTCGGAGGTGACATCCGCCATCACCGGACGGTTCTGTCGACGATCGCTCGATTTGACCTGATGCACCCAGTGTCGCAGCTGTTGATGAGCGTCCGGCTGGATGCGAACACCCAGATTCCAGAACAGGATGCCGTCGGTTTCCGGACCGAACGGAGCCAGACTCCCTTCCACGGCATCGAGGATCTGGCCTTCCTCGGATTTTACGCTGGGCGGCCAGGCAGTCGCCCAGATGCCGCGTTCATTAAGCTCTCGGATCAGATCGCGATTGAGATAATTATCGATCCAGACGACATTTGCCCCGAGCCGGTCGAACATCTCGGTCGGCTCTTTCTGGTAGGGGAGAATGACCGGAAAGATTTCGCGTCCATCGACGGAGAGTGAATCGAGCTGAAAATCGATCTGCGGCCCCTGCGGACGGGCACTGGTCGGAGTTACAACCTGTTGAGTCTCGATATTCGGACTCACGATCGGCGACATCCGGAGATCGTCGATCATGATCTCCGTCATCCCCTTGCCGAGATTCTGACGCAGGTAGATCCGATCAACATACATGCCCCGCGGATCGAGTTCCTGCGGCTTCATCGAAGCCCGCCAGAGAATGAGATGTTTGGCGATAACGCTGTCGCTTGTACTGCAGGTCAGCTTTTGC
The DNA here is from genome assembly GCF_022267515.1 of Rubinisphaera margarita. NCBI lineage: Bacteria > Pseudomonadati > Planctomycetota > Planctomycetia > Planctomycetales > Planctomycetaceae > Rubinisphaera > Rubinisphaera margarita. Next base: position 822,253 of record NZ_JAKFGB010000014.1, read on the forward strand.
CACTTGGTCGCTTCGGTGAGGGAGTCGCCGATGATGAGCCGTGTAACCGGCTGCCCGGTTTCAGGATCGATCTGATTGGGAAAGACGATGCGAGCTGCCAGTTCGGTTCCCGGACGATTGCTGTAGGCGGCGACTTCGAGGCGGAGTTCATCGAATACGCGGGCCGGCTGAACAGGACACTCGAGCACGACCGAAACGTTCTGGTCCTGGGTCATGAACTGAAGGCGTTCTGCCCCCTGGCCGGAGTAGGCGAGCGACTTGGTCCGCTCGTGCAGGCGAAGCTGAACTCGCTGGTCGTCGAAGAAGACCTTGCAGCTGACTTCGTCGCCTTCGAATTTGTTGGTGTATTCCTCAGCGTCGACGAATGGACAGAGCGTCAACAGTAGTGCGAGCACGCGCAATGCGAGAAGCATGCCGCCTCTCAAACCGCAAGCGGTTCGGTGGCAGTCAGTTAAGAATCGTCGACTGTTCAACAGACGATCAGAATCCAGGAAGCGCCGATTCACAACTGCTCGTCCCTGAGCTTGTTATCTGACTCTCTGTCCAGCCACAGAGATGTCGGAACAATCGTTAGATTCCGTCAGAACAGACTGGACTTCGGTCATAGCCGCATGCAGAATCGATTTGATCTGTATAAACGGAACCGAGGGATCGGGGCTCGTTCGATCCGCGTCCTCGGGACGTCGGGAGAACTTGCCGCGATTTGCTCCGGGTGCCAAGATCTCGTCCTTCATGTCCCGCACCTCGGGGGCGTCCGAAGTGTATCAGACACGGTCGGGTACCGACAACACCATCCGTCTGGAGCGTTTGGTCGGATTTCCGTTGAGATTGAAACACAAGACCATTCGTTTACCAACGTTGAGGGCTCGGATTTGTCCGGTCACCTGAACGAACAGGATCAGTGCCATGCTGTCCAATCATTCCCGCTTCGAAGGCAAAGACACGGAAACCCTCCCTCGGGAACTGGTTGAGCTGGGACGGCACCTGCATAAAATGCCGTTGTCTGTGCAGAAGGAACTGATGGACAGCTACGACCAGGTGGTCGACTGTGTCCGTCGTCGCCGGCGGATTCTCAATCTCGTGCAGGAAGCGTTGGCACAACTGCGTCTGGACATTAAATATCTGATGTTCGACCTTGAGGTGACCCGCCGGGAACGCGATGAACTGAAGGCCCAACTCGACGAACGGGAGTAATCGGCCTATTATGCATCAGGGATTCCTGATGTATGGCGGCGTTGAGGTTTGCCATCGTCCGGGAACGCCCGTATAAACGGAGAGTGTCAGCTCTCGCAGCTGTGCGAGTCACCGTTGTTCCGATTTCCCACCTGCAGTGTTCTCCCCCAGGAGTTATTCGTGATCTCTTTGCGTCGAAAATTCGTCCCTGGCCTCCTTGTTGGACTGTTGGCCCTGCCGACTTTCGCTCTGGCTCAGAACCCCTCCGTTGCGCCGATGATTCGTCTGCTCGACAGCGATCGGCTGCCCGAAGCCCGGTATCCGCTTGTCGTTGAACTCATCAGCAAACGGGGCGATGCGGAGGATCTGCAGACGGTCTTTGAAAAAGCCTGCAACGACTTTTCGCCCAAGACACGTCTGGCGGCTTTTCAGACCCTCGCCCAGACAACACGGGATCGTAAGATCAAGCCTGCCGGCGATCTCTCCCAGCTCTCGACGGTACTTGACAGAGCGATCGAATCGAAAGACGTCTCTCTGCAGCGGCAACTGATTCAACTCGTCGGGCTCTGGCAGGTGAAGGGGCTGGCCGGAGATCTGGAAAAACGACTGCAGGATGGTTCGGCCAAAGGTTTGACCGGGGTGATTCTCGATGCCCTCGCTGATCTCGGTGGGGCGGAGGCGCGGAGCGTGATTGAGTCGCTTACGTCCGGGAAGCATTCCAAGTCGGTGCGAGCCGAAGCAATTCGGGCTCTGGCCGGACTCAATGTCGACGCAGCCGCCTCGGCCGCTGCTCAGTTTCTGGCGGATGCCAGTCCCCGTGACAATCTGAACTCCGTGATCCAGCCGTTTCTGGATCGTCAGGGGGGGCCTGAGAAGCTGGGGCAGGCGGTTGCTCAACAGGAGATCTCGGCCGATGTCGCCAAACTGGCCCTGCGATCGATGCTGACGGCTGGCCGGAACGATGAAGCGCTTTCGAATCCTCTTTCCGCGGCCGCCGGATTGAATGCCACGACCGAACCGATGACCAAGGAAGAGCTGGCCCAGCTGGCCCAGGAAGTTCAGAAGCATGGCGACGCGGCTCGTGGCGAGAAGATTTTCCGCCGCGAGGAGCTGAACTGTTATAAGTGTCACGCCATCGGCAAGGCCGGCGGAGAAATCGGTCCGGATCTGAGCGCCATCGGCGGCAGCTCGCCGATCGATTACCTCGCCAACTCGCTGCTCTTCCCCAGCCAGGCGATTAAAGAAGCGTACAAGACGCTCATGATTCTCGACATCGATGGGCTTCAGCACACCGGAATTGTCGTCGATCAGGACGACGACCGGATTATTCTCCGCGATGCTCAGGGGAAAGAAAAGACGATCGCCGTCGACGACATTGAGTTCGAGAAGGAGGGTGATTCGCTGATGCCTTCGGGCCTGACAAAGTTCCTGACGCATCAGGAGTTTCTCGATCTGGTCCGGTACCTCTCGGCTCTCGGCAAGGATTCCGGCTACACGATGTCGGCGGATCCGACTGTCTATCGCTGGCGGATCTATCCGCGTCCCCCTGGAAAGGTGACCGGCGAACTGTTTGATGACGATTCCGTCCGCAACATGCTCTTCGAATATGCCCCGGAGAAGTGGCAGCCGATTTATGCTTACGCCTCTGGCGAGATTCCGGTTGGTGAAGCGAAGTCGATTGCCAGGAACAGCGTCGTCTTCCTGATGGCTGATTTCGATGTGACCGTTCCCGGGAATATCGCGATCGACCTGCCTGGTCAACAGGGGTTGACCGTCTGGGTGGATGATGAGCGCGTTCCCGTCGAGCAACTGCAGAACGTGAATGTTTCTCAAGGCTCGCATCGGCTTCTGCTGCGGATTGATACCGCGACGTATGAGCCTTCGGCGATCAAGGCTGTGATTCGCAAAGGAAAAAGCCCGGCTGCTGAGTACAGCATTAAAGTCGGTCTGTAGCCGCCGATTGCTCTGAACCATTTCAATAGAACCACCGCGCGATCGAGCCAGAACTCGGTCTCGCGGTTTTTCGTGCGCCTCGGCTTCAAATGTTAACCTTGGCGCTTTGGTTCGTTTACGCTGGTATTGCCGATAATCCCTGCTATTCTGACTGTACAAACTGCGCAGCTTGTCAGGAATTGCGCGAACCCCTGGATTAACAGTCTGTAGAGCGAGGTCACGATGAGATTCAGAACTGCTGTCATGACAGGCGTTGTCGCCTGCATGCTTCTGGCAACAACGTCGGCAGATGCTGGCCGGCGACGAGCCTGTCGTCTGTGGAACTATGGATGCAGCAACTACGGCTGCTTCGACGATGCTTACGGTCCCTGTGGTCCCGCCCTCGATGCATGCTGCGAGCCTGCCTACCAGGACGTTGAATGCACTGTGATGGTTCCTCAGACGAGCTACGAAACGCGGCGGATCGTGACCACGCAGTACAAGCCGGAAGTTCGTCAGCGGACGGTGACCGTTTACCGTCAGGTCCCGCGTGTCGAAACACGTCAGGTCCAGTACACGGTTTGCGATCGCGTGCAGCGAGAACGGACGGTTCCTCACGTGACCTGCCGTCCAGTCTACGAAGAAAAGCAGGTGCCGTACACGTACTGCGAACCAGTTTACGAACAGCGGACCGCCACCCGGACTGTTCATCGACCGGTTTACGAAGACGTGCAGCGTGAATACACCGTCATGGTGCCTCATACGGAATGGCACACCGGCGTTCGCAAAGTGTGTCACATGCAGCCCACAACCGAGATGCGTTCGATCTGCGTCGATCAGGGTTGCTGGGAAGAGCAGTGCGTTTCGGCGCCCTGTGGACTTGGTTGCGATCCCTGCGGCCTCAGTGGCCACATGGCCTGCCGTCCGATGACCTGCCGCGTGTGGCGCCCGAACCTGGTGGAAAAGCAGATTCCTTACACCGTGTGCCGTCCGGTTTATGTCGATCAGGAATACCGTTACTGCACGACAAGCTACAAGCCGGAAACCCGGACCTGCACCCAGCGGGTCTGTCGTCATGTGCCCGAAGAAGTCGAGTACAACTACACGGTCTGCCGGATGGTTCAGCGCCAGGCGGAACGCACTGTGCGGGTTTGTCGCTACGTGCAGGAAACCCATCAGCGCGTGGTTCACTATACCGAGCTGGTCCCGCGTACTGAAACTCGCGAAGAGCAGTACACCGTTTACGACTGCGTCCCGGAAGAGCGGACTGTCGACTACACGGTTTGCGTCCCGGTTCCCGTTGAACGTGAGGTTCAGGTCGCCGTCTGCAGAATGGTCCCCCAGACCGTGGTCCGCCGCGTGCCGGTTCCTTGCAACACCTGCAACTACTAATAATTGACAAGCGAGAAACTTCGCGGGTCCGCGAAGTCCACTCCAGCGACTGAAGACAACAGGCCGCCTTTGATGGGCGGCCTGTTCGCGTTATTGCGGTCCGATTGTTCGACGTCAGTTGATACTCAGAGACTGGGACAGGCGAAGCCGTAACCCTCCAGAGAAAACGAAACGGTAACCCGGATCGTCGCAGGTACTACTCGGGGTGAGGAAACACCCCATAAGCGTGGCAGCCTTCCAGCACGCCGCTCGTCGCTCGGGCGTTCGCGTGATAGGCATGACTGGTCAAGCCACGACGCTCGTGTTCTTCCCGCACCTGTTGGACAATCCGGGCGTCGGTGTTGTTGACCAGGATGGCGCGGAAGCCGCTGATGAATGCGGCGTAGTCGTTCCCGGAGTCGCCCGCGAACACAACCTTCGACAGATCGATGCCGAAGCGGTCGGCCCACCATTGCAGTGCGTGGGCTTTCGAGACCTCTCGCGGCAACAGATCGATGAGTCCATCCCCGTTGAACGGATCGATGCTGGCGATCATTGTCCAGGGAACATTGTCCGCGTGCAGTCGCTCGCTGATCGCCCGTTCGGTGGCTGGCATCGCCTCCTGGTTGACATAGTAGCTGAGCTTGAACGGACCCTGTTTGACCTCTTCCTGCAAGACGAGATCGCCGATCGACTGGAACTCCGCTTGAAGCCGATCGCGCGGATACTCCTGAACGATCGTGTCCTGATAGTCCATGTAAGCTTGCAGAGGTTTGAACGTGTCGTCATCGCTTCGTTCGCAGATCGTGGTGCCGACATCGCAAACGATCCACTCCGGCTGGGGCAGCTGATGCTCACGCTGTTTTTCGAGAACCGATTCGAGATGGCGGCCGGTTACATACACGAGCGGCACACGGTGCTCCTGCAGCTTTCGGCGCAACATTTGCAGATCACGGACGTTGTCCTGATCGTTCTCCAGAGGGATCAGGGTGCCATCGAGATCCGTCGCCAGAATGGCGGGAAATTCCTCGTACATCGGATTCCTGTTCTCAAGCTGTAATCGCTGGTGTCTTGAAGTTTCAAGGCGTCCACTCGATGATAGCAGTTGCTGCACACGGCCGCGACAGCCAGTTTCGACCACTTTTTCCGGTCCGACTGCTGTCGTCAAGCAGACGAATATCGCGGAGATTGAACAGCCGACCCGATCGATGAACGACCAGCCGCTTCGCGACACGATGGCTGCAACAACATCGACACAACACAACAGGGCGCCATGACAGAAACCAGAATTTCTCACAACGCAAAGGTCACATTGATTAGTCTGCACGGTTTGATTCGTGCCAATGATGCGGAGCTGGGAAGGGACGCGGACACGGGAGGCCAGATCAAATACGTGCTGGAACTGGCCCGCGAACTGGGCAAGCACGACAACGTCGCCGAAGTCGAACTGCTGACGCGACAGATCTTCGACAACAAAGTCAGTTCCGACTACGCTCAGGTGGAAGAGCGGATCAGCGAGAACGTGAAGATCGTTCGACTTCCGTTCGGTCCCAAACGCTACCTCCGCAAAGAAGCCCTCTGGCCCTTTATTGAGGTCTTCATCGACCAGGCTCTGAGCCACTTCCGTCGCAACGGCTTGCCTGACATCATTCACGGCCACTACGCTGACGCCGGTTACGCGGGGGCTTATCTCTCCCGGTTGCTTCACATCCCGTTCGTATTCACGGGCCACTCGCTGGGCCGTGTGAAACGCGAACGTCTGCTCGCCGGGAAAGCCAACTCCGCGTCGATTGAGAAGACGTACAATCTCAATACGCGGATCGAAGCCGAAGAGTTCGCGCTAGAAACTGCGGCCATGGTCGTGACGAGCACGAATCAGGAAGTCGAGCAGCAATACGCGGTCTACGATCATTACATGCGCGAACGCATGGAAGTCATTCCGCCAGGTGTGGACCTCGATAAGTTCATGCCGGAAAGCCCGGATGATCGCGAACGACCAATTGTTGAGAGCATCAACCGATTCTTTAAGGATCCGAGCAAACCCATCATTCTCACGATGGCTCGCCCCGACGAGCGGAAGAATCTCGACATGCTCGTGCGGGTTTATGGTGAAAGCCCCGAGCTGCAGAAAATCGCCAACCTCTGCCTCGTGATGGGATCCCGAGACGATCTGCGGGAGTTGCCGAAGAGTCAGCGAAAGGTGATCTCCAACATCATCACACTGATCGACGTGTATGATCTTCATGGCAAAGTGGCTTATCCGAAGGGGCATGCTCCGTCCGATGTGCCGGATCTGTATCGCTATTGCCGGGAAATGGGAGGCGTCTTCATTAACCCGGCACTAACTGAGCCGTTTGGCCTGACACTGCTGGAAGCGGCGGCCACCGGGCTGCCAGTTCTGGCCACCAACGATGGCGGACCTCGGGATATCATCGCGAACTGCCATAACGGGGTGCTGATTGATCCGCTCGATCAGAAAGCGATTGAAAATGCCTTGCTCCGAGCGTTGACCGAACCGGATCAGTGGAAAGAATGGTCTGAGAACGGAATCTCCGGAGCTCGCGAACATTATTCCTGGGCCAACCACGCCCGGCGTTATCTTCGCGATCTGAGTGACATTCTCCAGACGTCGCCTCCACCGGCGTTGACTGTAAATGCTCCCCGTCGGCAAATTCCGAACTTTGATCGGTTGATCATTACCGACCTCGATAATACCCTGACCGGCGATGAGGCCGCCCTGAAGGATTTTGTGGAGCTCATCAAGGAAAACGAGCACGTCGGGTTCGGCATCGCGACCGGCCGGCCGTTGCACAGCGTGCTCACCATGGTTCGCGAGCTTGATCTGCCGATGCCGGATCTGCTGGACACGGCCGTCGGTACCGAGCTGTACTATGGCAAGGGGCTCGTCCCCGACAAGAGCTGGCGGAATCAGATTGGCTATCAGTGGAACCGCAAGGCGGTCAGAGAATTGCTCGACGCGCAGCCGGGGTTCTATCTGCAGTCCGACGACAATCAGACAGAGTTCAAGGTCAGCTACGAAGTCGATGCCGAGGTTGCTCCCAGCCTGACGGAGATCAAGCGTCTTCTGCGGCAGGCGGGCATCAAGGCGAACGTCGTCATGTCGCTGGGAATGTATCTCGATGTCATTCCCGTTCGCGGCGGCAGCGAATACAGCATGCGGCATCTATTGTATCGCTGGGGGTTTGCTCCCGAGAAGGTCCTCGTTGGTGGCGATTGCGGCAACGACGAGGGGATGCTGAAGGGAAGGACGCTGGGCGTGGTGGTGGGCAATCACAGCCCCGAGCTGAACAAGCTCAAGAAGTGGCCCCGAATTTACTTTGCTGAGGGACAGCACGCCCGAGGTATTATTGAAGGGATCCAGTACTACCAGTTTCTGGACAACATTGTCATTCCGAACGACAGCATTGACGAGTAACCCCGGTATTGATGAATAATCTCCTGGACGTTCCCACAGAGGCGCTGCTCACCCGCCGCCGCCTTCAGCCCCGACTCGATGCGCTCTGGCAGTCGAGCGGTGCCGATGACGTGATAGTCGAGGAGTTCGAAGCGAGGCTGGAAGAAGTCTGGCCGCGACTCTTCCGGCTGCTGCTCGAACTCTACGGCGAACGGTACGACTTCTTTTACCACCTCGAACAGATCCTGCTCACGGCTGCCGAGTCCTGGGTTGATCGGCCGGAGGATCTCAAACGGCTGGACCGACATCGGATCTATGAAGAAGACTGGTTCCGCTCCGAGAAAATGGTCGGAGGGGCGCTGTACGTCGATCTGTTCAGCGAGAACCTCGGCAAACTCCGTCAAAGCATTTCCTATTTCAAAGATCTCGGGCTGTCTTATCTGCATCTGATGCCGCTCTTCGCGGTTCGGCCGGGTGATAACGACGGTGGCTACGCGATCAGCAATTATCGGTCGGTCGATCCCCGGCTCGGCACGATCGATGACTTGCGGGAACTCGGCCGCGATCTTCGTGAGATCGGCATTTCGCTTGTTCTCGACTTCGTGTTCAACCACACCTCAGACGACCACGAATGGGCGAAGAAGGCGCAGGCGGGAGATCCCGAGTTTCAGCAGTACTACTACATCTATCCCGATCGCACGATGCCGGATCAGTATGAGCGCACGCTCCGTGAGATCTTCCCCTCGGTTCGACGTGGGAACTTCACCTGGCATGACGGGATGCAGCAGTGGGTGTGGACCACGTTCAACAGTTACCAGTGGGACCTGAGATACACGAACCCGGCTGTGTTCCGAGCCATGCTCGGCGAGATGCTTTTCCTGGCGAACACGGGAGTGGACATTCTCCGGCTCGATGCCGTGGCCTTCATCTGGAAAAAGATGGGCACCAGTTGCGAAAATTTGCCCGAAGCCCACACCGTGATTCAGGCTTACAATGCGCTGGCACGGCTGGCTGCTCCGGGGCTTCTTTTCAAATCGGAAGCAATCGTGCATCCGGACGATGTCGTGCGATACATCAGTCCGGAAGAGTGCCAGATCTCATACAATCCCACGTTGATGGCGTTGCTTTGGGAGTCGCTGGCCACGCGGGAAACGAAACTGATCCGGCAGTCGCTCAGCCATCGTCATCAGTTGCCGAAGCACACGATCTGGGTCAACTATCTGCGCTGTCACGACGACATCGGGTGGACGTTCGACGATGCCGACGCCGCCCAGGTGGGCATCAACGGCTTCGACCATCGGCAGTTTCTCAATCAGTTCTACACCGGCCAGTTTCCCGGTTCGTTTGCGCATGGAGTTCCGTTTCAGCACAACATCGAAACGGGCGATATGCGTATCTCCGGCACAATGGCCTCGCTGGCGGGGCTCGAGCAGGCGATCCAGCTGGATGATGACCGGCTCAAGGATCTGGCGATTCGCAGAATCATTCTGCTGCACGGCATCACGCTCTCGATTGGCGGGATTCCGTTGCTCTATCTGGGTGAAGAGTGGGGGATTCTGAACGACTACGACTTCGTTCGCGATCCGGCGAAGGCGAACGACACTCGCTGGATTCACCGCCCGAAAATGCGCTGGGACTATCTCGAAGAACACCACGAGCAGGTCACGCCGGAAGACCGGGCGATTCGCCGCCGGCTGTTCAATTCGATTCAGCGGATGATCAAGATCCGTAAAGAAGTCCCAGCCGTCTCCGGCCTCCAGATGGAACTCGTTCCTCTCCATAACCAGCACGTGCTCGGGTACAGCCGGTTTAATGAAAGCGATCGCCTGATTGTCCTCGCGAACTTCTCCGATTATCCGCAGACGGTTTCGGGAAATATCGTGCGCACCGCGGGCCTCGGACGCTTCTTTGAAGACCAGCTTTCGAACACGACTTACCAGACTTCGCACGACATGGAACTGCTGCCGTATCAGGTTGTCTGGCTCCGGCGGGTCTAGTTTCAAGAGGCGTGCGACGCCCCAACTTGAGTGGATTGTGGTTGCCTGCTGTCGACCCGCCTCCGAAACCGGGGTCCGGACCCTCTCCAGAGGTTTGATCGAAAGTTGGGGAATTTACAAACCGGCTTTGACAAACTGATTTAAGCGTGCGTATAGTGTGCTCACGAGATTCGTTTCTTTTCTTTGGTCCAGGTTGCGGCTCAAACGGATCTCAAGCACGTTTTTTTTGACGATGGGAAGGCTATGGCTGAAGGCACGATTACACGGCTGACTGACAAGGGGTTCGGCTTCATTGCAACGGATTCCGGGAAGGATATTTTCTTCCACATGTCCAACTTGGAAGGGTGTCGTTACGATGACCTCCAGGAAGGTCAGCAAGTCTCTTTCGAAAAGGGACAGGGACCGAAAGGTCCACGAGCAGAGCATGTTCGCTTGATCTGAGCAACATCAGGAATTGAATCAATGGGCCGGCAGTCGCTTCAACTGTCGGCTTTTTCTTTGCGCGCATCGCAAAGTAGAGCGTCAAGGCGCGCATCGCAAAGTGGAGTGTCAACGCGCGCATCGCAAATTAGAGTGTCAACGCGCGCATCGCAGAGCCGAGCGTCACAGCTGTGTTTCAAGACTGTGCTTCCTCGAACGAGACAAACTGCCAGTCGCGTCACAGAATGCAGGTCAACCAGCGAGAGCGGTTCAAAAGTCGACTGCAGGCGTCTGCAGGAGATGCACGAAAAGTCTCTAGGCCGGCGGCTGCCAGTCGCCCCAGTGGGTAAGATAGTGTTCGAACGCGGGGCGTTCTTCCCGCAGCGACTCCAGCGTGGCCTTGGCTTCGGCGACGCAGTTCTGTTCCTGCTCCAGTGTGACCTCGCCGGTCAGCACCCGCGTCCGCAGGAACACGAAGTAGGTGTCGAGCACATCGCAGGTGCAGTAGTCGTTGATCTGACGGACCCCACCGGCGTTGTAGACGTCCTGGACCTGAGAGCCATCGATGCCGGTCTTGCCCGGCTTACCGATGATGTTGGCCAGCACATTCAGGCCACCCGCCATGCGGGTCGCGCCAAAGTTCGACATCATATCCATCAGATCAAGATGGCTCTGGGAGTTGTACCGGTTTCGAGGTTGCTCGAAAGACCGGCCCGAGACCTGAAACCAGTCTGGCAGCGACAAGCCGTACCGATACGCTGAAAGTTCCATCAACGGCAGATCGTAGCCACGTCCGTTGAAGGTGACGAACGTCGGACGCCGGTACGCTCGCCAGCCCTGCCAGAAAAGATTGGTGATCACCGACGGACGGAATTCCGGATCATCGAGCACCACGACGTCGACCAGGCGGAAGTCGGTCTGCACTTTGGCGATCGCGACCGAGATTGGCAGCATATAGGTGTAGGGGATGAAATCGCTCCCTTTCTCGGCCATCAGCTCGGCTCGAAAGCGGGCGATTGCATCCTCGCCGGTGAGGTCGAGTTCCGGGTACTTCAGTCGAGCGATCAGGTCGCCGTCTGCCACCGCTTCGACGTCGAAGACCAGCCAGCCAATGTCTGCCATCACGTCGCTTCCCTGCAGGAATTGAAAAAGGGGTTCCGCGATGGATACTATATAACGCGACAGGAGCGGATTCCACGAGGACCTCCTCTCCACTCTGTTGCGGTCGTCATTACTCGCTGTCGCTCGCCCATTTCTTCTGCCGCTGGACCATCTCATGAGCAGCCCTGGATTTACTCCCGAACCGATCAACCTGGATGCCCAGAGCAAATCCAAGGAAGCCCAGGCCATTAAGGGGCTGGTTAATGCTTCGGCTCGGATGCGGGAAGAGATCGGCAAAGTCATCGTCGGTCAGCACGAAGTGGTCGAGCAGCTGCTGATCGCTTTGCTCTGCCGTGGACATTGCCTGCTGGTTGGCGTGCCAGGGTTGGCCAAGACGCTGCTCGTCAGCACGGTCGCTCAACTGCTGCACCTCTCCTTCCGCCGCATTCAGTTCACACCCGATCTGATGCCCTCTGATATTACCGGAACGGACATCCTTCAGGACGACATCGAAACGGGACGGAAGCAATTCCAGTTCATGCCGGGGCCGTTGTTCTCGCACATCGTACTGGCCGATGAAATCAACCGAACGCCCCCCAAGACACAGGCGGCTCTGCTGGAAGCCATGCAGGAGCGGCACGTCACGGTCGGTTCCAGCACGTACCGGCTGCCGGCTCCATTCTTTGTGCTTGCCACCCAGAACCCGATTGAGCAGGAAGGAACCTATCCGCTCCCCGAAGCCCAGCTCGACCGGTTCATGTTCAACACGATCGTGAAGTATCCGACCGCTTCGGAAGAACTCGAAATCCTGATGCGGACCACAGCCGATGCTCCACCGAAGTTGAATCCGATCCTCAATGACAAGCAGATCCTCGCTCTGCAGGATGTCGTCCGCAAAGTCCCGGTTGCCGAGCACGTTTTCATCTACGCCCGCGATCTGGCTCGTGCGACGCGGCCGACCGAGTCGGAAGCCTCACAGTACGTGAAAGACTACCTCAGCTGGGGAGCCGGCCCGCGGGCAGGGCAGAATCTGATTATGGGAGCCAAGGCCCGCGCGCTGCTGCACGGCCGCTACCACGCCACGACCGAAGATGTCCGGGCCGTCGCCCATCCGGTGCTCCGACATCGAATTGTGACCACCTTTCAGGCCGACAGCGAAGGCATCACGGCCGATTCGGTCATTTCAAAACTGCTGAAGGAAGTTCGCATGCCACTGGAAAAACTGTCGGAGAAAGCGGTGACGTAGTCTTCTGCCAATCAGCGCTGAAGCACTCCCCTTCGACTCTCGTGGAGAATGACCATGCCTGGACAAGTGCAGCAACTTAATCCTGTCGTCTGGCTAATCATGTCCGGAGGGGCTCCGTTGCTCGTCGCCGGTGGAGTTCTCGCGTTCCTGGCGTTGATTCTCTGCATTCTTCCGCATCGAAAGCTGGCCGTTCTGATGCTTTGTCTTTCGTTGGGACCAGCGATGCTGTCGATTGCCGCCGTGTATACGGGGGCGACAGAATACATCGCTCTGGCAGCATCGCCTGAGCCACCCAAGCCGGCAGTTCTCGGTCAGGTCGTCGGCACGACGCTCTCTTACGCCTTCTGCGGCCTGGTTGGAACAGTTCTCCCCTCCATCTGTTCGATTGTCTCGCTTGTTCGATCCCATTCCCGGCGGTTTAAGACGGATGGCCAGGCAAGCTCGAACTTCACCGATCATGAATAGCCCGGTTGATTCAACCGGGGAGGTGAAGCCACACGAGGCCCTCGGTCGCTCATTCCTAACCCGAAACGTAAGTGAGGGACGGGAGACATCGGAAATCCGGTGACTCGCTGTAGTCCCATGCCGCGTTGCACTGCTGGGCAAGCCAGCAGTGGCACCTATTCTTCGGGGGAGGCTGCGCACGAAAAAAGCCCGGCGGAACGGTGTTCCGCGCAGGCTTTTTAATCTTCCCATCCGCTCCGCTTATTCGCGGGTGAAGTCGAACATGGGGGTCGACAGGTAGCGTTCGCCGGAGTCCGGCAGGACGACGACGATGGTCTTGCCTTTCGATTCCGGACGGGCGGCGACCTTCAACGCGGCGGCCATGGCGGCTCCGCAGCTGATGCCGCAGGTGATGCCTTCCATCGTCGCGATCTTCGGAGCGGTGTCGAAGGCTTCCTCATCGGTCACCTGCACAACTTCATCGACGAGCGACATGTCGAGGTTGTCCGGGATGAAGCCGGCTCCGATGCCCTGAATCTTGTGCTTACCGGGAGATCCACCCGAGAGGACCGGGCTTCCGGTTGGCTCAACGGCGATTGTGTGGACCGGGTGATTCTTCTCTTTTTTGAGATAACGCGCCACACCCGTGATTGTGCCCCCAGTGCCGACGCCGGCTACGAAGATATCAACCTTGCCATTGGTGTCTTCCCAGATTTCAGGACCAGTCGTCTTGAAATGGATATCGGGGTTGGCGGGGTTATTGAACTGCTGCGGCATGTAGTATTCGGGATTCTCGGAGATCTCGGTCGCCCGGTTGATGGCGCCCTTCATTCCCTCGGCTCCCGGAGTGAGGAGGAGGTTGGCTCCGAAAGATCGCAGCATCATCCGGCGTTCCATCGACATGGTGTCCGGCATGCAGAGAGTCAGCTCGTAGCCGCGAGCGGCACAGACGAAGGCCAGGGCGATCCCCGTGTTGCCGCTGGTCGGTTCGACCACCTTCATGCCAGGCTTGAGCTTACCCGACTTCTCGGCTTCCCAGATCATGTTGGCACCGATGCGGCACTTCACGCTGTAGGCCGGGTTTCGACCTTCAACTTTCGCCAGAACGGTGGCATCGAGTCCCTCGGCGAGGCGATTGATGCGAACAAGAGGGGTGCGGCCGATGGTCAGCGAATTGTCTTGGAAAACGGGCACTGTCTTTCCTCCATGGATTAGCCGTAAGTGCGGACGGTCCGAGCCTCATTCTGCACTCATTGCAGTCTGCGCGGACGCTCATCGCATCAATCGAAGTATCAGCGGATGTTCGGATTATCGGCATAATCGGCAGAAAAGGCAAATCTTTTCCAGATTTGCAGCCTGCTTCCGTTCACTATGTTCGCGTCGCTTTACTGGCGGACCCTGCGGTAAGGCTGAGCGGCGGAGAAATCGGTCGGCATCGTCTCGGATCGATCCTCGATTCGCAGTTCCCGTTTGATGGTCGGAGCGGCGTAAGCCTGTGGCGGCGTAACCATTTCGGTCGGAATGAACTCGGTCGCCGGGGGACTGGAATTCGCCACCACGGTCTGCGACGGATTGAGTTCGCCGGTCAGGTCGGCCAGAAGCCGCGGCGTGGCTGACGGAATGACGACCACTTGCGGCTGTCCCGGATTCTGCGGGTTTTCGATGATGATCGTCAACTTGGCTCCCTGAGCAGCCTGCAGGGCCTGAAGGGTGGCGGGGTTAAGTGAGGCCGTCGCGGCGGGAGTAATCGCGACCGGAGCGTCTCCGGCGGCGTCGAATGGTCCCGGAGCCTGAGGGGCGGCGGCTTCCGCCATTGCGGGGACACTGGCGTCGGTCTGGACCAGAATCTGGCTGTCCCCGGTCGGAGTCTGACGACGAATCGTATGAGCCAGTCCGCAGCCTTCGAGCAACTCGACGACCGGTTGCAGTCCGGCATACAGGCCGCGTTTTTCTTTCGGATCGGCTGCGATACAGACGCCGACCACTTCGTTGTCTTCGTTGAACAGGCCCCCTCCGGAACGTCCCTGGACCGGAACGCCGGTGCATTCAATGTTGTCCGGGCCGGTGTAGCGATTCAGAGCGGTGACCGACAACGACTCGATCGTCGGGTTCTGACCGCCACTGCAGCCGACACTGATGACCGAGTCGCCTTCCGACAGTTTCGATGGAATCTGGGCCAGGCGGGCGACTGGCAACGCTCCATCGGTCGGCACGGAGATCAGTCCGACATCGGCGTCGAGATCATACTTCACCACGGTGCCGACGAAGCTCTCGAAGCGATCGTCTACGAAAATGTCGATGTCAATCTTCGAAGAGTCGGTGACGTTGCGGAAGATGTGTCCGCAAGTCAGGACAAACGTGTTTCCGGGTCGGGAATCGATGACAGTTCCTGAGCCGTAGTTGATTCCCTTTTCGTCGCGAATCCGGATGCGGACGTTGGCGGCTCGGGAATCGATGTGCGGCGTCGGTTTGGTGACATTTTCTCGTTCGTCAAACTGGGCACGAATGACGGGGGCATCGGCGTCAGCGGCTGTGGAGTTGCTCGCGAGAATGGTTTCAGCGGGGAATGGTTCGGGATTCGCCGGGTACTGCTGAGGACTCGCTGGAGCAGTTGGCTGAGAGACGGGAGCGGCTGGTGTTGTCGGAGGCTGATTGCCGGGAAACGCCGATGGTGAGCCGAGCCGAGGTTGTTCGTATCCCGTATTTCCCCGGCCGACAACATTATGCGGCGTCTGGGGAGTCGCGGTGTTGGCCATCATCTGCTGGGGCGGAGCAGAGGGAGTCGCCGCGGGTTTCGGAATTGAGGCGAGCATGCGTCTCAGCTGGCCTTCGGTGGTTCGTCCGACTTCGCGAGCGACTTCTTTCCCGTTGACGACCAGCACAAAGGCCGGGATCGAAGAGACGTTGTACTGTCGAGCCAGATTCGGATTCTGATCGATGTCAACGACCTGGACGGGAAAGCCTTCCCGTTCCAGCTTGTGAACGATGGGCTTCATCTGCTGGCAGGGGCCGCACCAGCTGGCAGAGAAGTCGTAAAGGACGGCTTGCTGAGCAGAGGCCAGATTTGCGGTCGCCGACAGGCAGACGATCGCCAGCGCGATCTGTTGCGCGACAGTTTTCATAAGTCTCTCCGGGAATCCATTCGCCAGGAGTGGCAGACGCGGGTTTCGTCACAATAGACAGGAACAAAGAAGCGACAGTCCTCAGAAGAAGAAAATGAGGCTTCTGGAAGTGAGGTCCTGATGATCGGTTCTGATGAACTCCACGCCGATGATCCATCACCGACGTGTAATCTTTACATCTCCGCGGCGGACACTATTACAATTTGTCAGACGCGGAAAGAGGAATTTGTAATTCCGACAATGAGTCGTAAAATACGTAAATCCCTGCAGTGCAGTGCTTTGTTGCCAAAAGTCCGAAAATTGTGGTTTCGTTTTTTCTGGAACAAGAGGTTAGTATGCAGACCCGGTGCCGAAGCATCGAGAATTGCATCTGCCGAAGAGATTCTTCGGGAAATCGCCGGCAAAATCCTGTTCTGCCGGGGGCTTCTGCGATAGGATGCATCAATCCTTCCTGAAATGTCCGTGGCAAACCACGCGATTCACCAAACCATCCTGCCCCGTTTGCCACGTCTGATCCCCCAAGAGATATGGAGTTGATGCTGTGCAGAGCATCTTTACATTTCCGCGCGGAATTATTTTCAACACGTTCCTGCTGGCCATAGTTGTTTTCACGCTGACAGGGTGTGGCGACAGCGAGCAGATTCGCACTTACGAAACTCGTAAGCCAGAGGATGTCTTCGCCGAGAATCACATCGAGGGAGCGAAACCGCCCGAGCGGACGGCTCCTCCGATGATGTCTGCTCCTTCGACCGAAGCCGTCGGCGAGCCGGCCCGCATGTTCGGAGCGATGGTTCGCGTGGACGATCAGACCTGGTTCTATAAGCTGACCGGTCCGGTCGACGAAGTGAACAAGATCGTGCCTCAGCTGCGGGACTACGTGGTCTCCATGAAATACGAGAACGGACAACCCGTGCTGACAAAGCCGGAAGGCTGGGAGCAGTTGCCGGGGAATCAGTTCCGCTTCGCCACCATGAAGATTCCGGCTGAGTCGGGGGCGTTGGAAATGTCGATCTCGCCGCTGCCGAGCAGCGAAGAAGAACTTCTGAACGCGGTGGCGAACATCAACCGCTGGCGCGGACAGCTGGGACTCGGGGAAATCAAATCGACCGACATCGAAGCCGCCGGGGACGATCCTTCCCTGGAGATTTCCAAAGCGAGCCAGGATGGGCGAACCATTTACTTCGTGAATATCGTCGGCGAGCAGAAGTCCACGGGCATGCGTCCGCCCTTCGCGGGCTAAGCCCGGAGGAGGAAGCGTCGAGCTACTTCCCGGCAAGGGGAAACTTCGGCGGACTTGTCGCAGATCTGCAAAATGCGGCCCCGCGAGTGGAATGCGGATCCTTATAATAGCTTGAATTGGAACGTCTGATTTTCTGCGACGTTCCATTGATCAATCGGAAACTGGAAGAGATTCATGGCCAGCGTACAGGACAGAATGGAACCGTCAGCAGACAAGAGAATCCGACCGGCGAACAATCAATCGCTTGCGTTTCTTCGGCCTCTGGCTTCACTCAAACTGAGTGTCGTCCTGTTCGCGCTGGGGATTTTTCTCGTGCTGGCCGGGACTCTGGCTCAATCGCACAAAGATATCTGGGACGTCGTTCACGGCTACTTCCGCTGCTGGATGGCCTGGATCGAGTTTCAGGTGTTCTTCCCCAAGTCGTGGGCTCCTCAATTCCAGAACGTGCCAGGCGGCTTCTGGTTTCCCGGAGGCTGGACCATCGGCGGCCTGATGACTTTGAACCTGCTCACGGCGCACGCGCTACGTTTCAAAGTGCAGGCAAAAGGATCACGGCTCCTCTGGGGCAGCGTGGTCACGTTGATCGGAATCCTGCTCACCTGGGCGGTAATTGTGTTCGGAACCGAACGCGATTCGGTCTATGAAACGGCCAGCATCGACTGGTCGAAATATTGGAACCTGATGTGTTACAGCCTGTTTCTTCCAGCCATCGGCTGCGGAATCGCGGCCAGTAAGCATGCGGGCGACGCGGCGAAGAAGGTCGAGTTCTACACCTATTCTGTACTGTCGCTGCTGTTCCTGGGAACGGGCTGCTTTTTGGTGGCTGGTGGCGAGTCAGTGCGTCTGGACAACTCATCGATGCGAATTATGTGGCAGCTGATTCAGGCCACGTTCGCGGGCGGTGTGCTGCTGGGCGGCTGCCTGCTGCTCTTCAAGAAACGCGCCGGGATCGTTCTGCTGCATGCCGGCGTGCTGATGATCATGGCCAATGAAGTCGTGGTGTATTCGCTGCACGAAGAAGGGAACATGATTCTCTTCGAAGGCGAAACGACCAACTTCGTGCAGGACATCCGTTCGGCCGAACTGGCCGTGATCGATCGTTCGCCATCGGACAAAGATGTTCAGACTGTCGTGCCGTCTTCGCTGTTGAAGAGGCGTGCCGGAGACGACGAACTTCTCCGCAGCGAACAGTTGCCATTCGCCCTGCGGGTTCGGGAATATTTCCAGAACGCCGACCTGAAACCCCGCGAAGCTGACGACGAGAACCCGGCCGACTTTGGTCTGGGAAAAACGCATACGATTGAACCGCTCGCCGGGACGACGGGAACTGACAGCAACGCCGACTATCCGGCCGCCTACGTCGATATCGTCGACTCGGAATCGGGCGAGACCCTGCACACGCTGCTCATCTCGGCTCTGGCCAGTGCCGTGGATCGTCAGGATACCGTTGAGGTCGGTGACAAATCGTACGAAGTCTCTCTACGGTTCAAGCGAGTCTACAAAGACTTCTCGATGCACCTGATCGACGTCCGAAAAGACGACTACGTCGGAACGAATACGCCCCGCAACTACTCCTCCGAAGTCCGACTGGTCGACAAGACACGCAACGAAGACCGGAAGATCAGGATCTGGATGAACAACCCGCTGCGGTTCGCCGGGGAGACCTTCTATCAGAGTGGGTTCAATCAGTTGCCCCGCGGCGAAATGACAACGCTGCAGGTTGTGACCAACGAGGGTTGGATGATTCCCTACGTTGCCTGCATGATCGTCGCGATTGGCATGCTGTATCAGTTTGGAGTGAGCCTGATGCGGTTTCTGAACCGCCTGGCGACCGGCAAAGTCGGTGGACATGCCCTCGACACGCCGGAATCGATCAGGGAGTTCGATCCGGTCGGCTTTGCCTTAAACGTGGTGCCAGCCGTGCTCTTGCTCGGGGTTTGTGGCTACTGGCTGCTCAGTCTCGCCAAGGTTCCGCAACCTGCGGCTGAAGAATTCAATTACTACGAGTTCGGCAAGATTCCGGTCATCTACGAAGGCCGTGTGAAGCCGATCGATACGCTGGTGCGAAACACGCTGCGGATCACTAGCAATCGGGAATCGATCCGCATGGAAGAGAAACCGGCGACTGAAGATCAGCCGGCTCGTGATGCCGAAACGCTCTCCGGAACCCAGTGGTTCCTGGAAATGATCGCCGGCTCGAGAAGGGCCTTGCAGCGACCGATCGTCAAGATCGACAACGATGAGCTTCTCTCCTCGCTCGAACTGGAACGCAGGAAATCGCACCGTTACACCCTCGGTGAACTTCAGCCGAAACTGGCGGAGCTGACTGCCGCGACGCGGGAAGCCCGCGAGCTCAAAGACAAATCGCCGGGGTCTCTTTCAGTTTATCAGCGGAAGGTTCTCGAATTCGAACGCAAGTTCGGTGCGATCGATATCCTCGCCGCTGCCTTCATTTCGCCGCAGATCGATATCGAAGGCGAGAACGTGACCGAACAGTTCATGTCGGCTCTGGCCCGCGCCCGGCAGCTCGACGAACGCGAACCGCCATTGCTGGTTCCGCCCGTGGAAGAATCGATGGGGCCGGACGACGAAAGTCTCAAGCGAGACGAATGGGAAACCTATTCGAAGGCCTTCCTGAACGACATCATTTATCCAACGGCGTTCAAAGCGGAAGCGAATCCGTTCTCCGGTAAGTTCACGGAGATCATCAACGCGTATCAGGAGGGAGATGCGGCGACGTTCAACAAGAAGGTCCGCGAGTATCAGTCTCTGCTCAAGACGGAGAAGGTCGAAGACGTCGACATGACCCGCGTTTCCTTCGAGACCCGGTTCAACAGTTTCGCTCCGTTCTTCTACCCCGGCTTCCTCTACATCCTGGCCTTCGTGATTGCAGTGGCCAGCTGGCTGATGCCGCGAACAATTCTCCCGGCCAACTGGGCGGCGATCGGATTGATCTTGCTCACATTCGGTGTCCATACATGGGCGATCTGGGCTCGCATGGCGATTTCGGGACGTCCGCCGGTCACGAATCTGTACTCGTCGGCCGTTTTCATCGGCTGGGCCGGGGTGCTGTTCGGCATGGTAATGGAGTTCGTCTTCAAGCGGGGGATCGGGAACGTGCTCGCTTCCGCGGCCGGTTTTGCGTCGCTGTGGATTGCTCATGGACTCGCTGGCGACGGTGATACGTTTGTCGTGCTTCAGGCTGTACTCGATACCCAGTTCTGGTTGAGCACGCATGTGGTCTGTGTCACGCTCGGTTATGCTGCGACATTCGTCGCCGGTGCACTCGGACTCATTTACATCTGCCGCCGAAACCCGATCGCCCTTCTGGGCGTTTGTGGTGCGGTCGCCGGAGTGCTGGCGTTGCAGGGGACCGGCATTCCGCCGCTCGTCCGCAACATCGGTCCGTTCCTGTTGGCGATTCCCGTCAGCATCATACCGATGCACTTCCTGTTCGGGGCACCGCAGGTGTCTCTTTCGGAAGGTATGGAGAAGGCCTTGGCCCGGATGATTTACGGCACGCTCTGCTTTGCCCTCTGGTTCAGCTTTGTCGGAACCGTGCTCGGCGGGTTGTGGGCCGATGATTCCTGGGGCCGCTTCTGGGGTTGGGATCCGAAGGAAAACGGGGCCCTGATTATCGTGCTCTGGAACGCCCTTGTGCTGCATGCCCGCTGGGATCGCATGATCGGTACGCGTGGTCTGGCCGTGCTCGCCGTGGCCGGCAACATCACGACCGCCTGGAGCTGGTTCGGTGTGAACGAGCTGGGTGTCGGGCTGCATTCGTACGGCTTCACCGAAGGGGTGCTGTTTAATCTGATGCTGTTCGTGTTCAGTCAGCTCACGCTGATCGTGATTGGCCTGTGGGGAAAACCGGCCGATGCGGACACGCCTGCGGCAGAGCCACAGACTCTGGCCGATTCGACGTAATCGGCATAATCGTTCCAAGTTCGCTGCCCAAATCGGCCGATAGGTAGAAGTGCGGATGTCGCGAAAACGCTCGCGGCTCCAATCATTTGCCTCGCTGTCCATGCGTACGAGGAAGGAACCTCGCCATGCTGCCGCCGGTCCATTACCGCCAGGGTCAGGAGAAAAAGGTCGCTCACGGCACCTGGTATCGCGGAGAGCACTGCAACTTCATCGCCAGCAAGGGCAATCTGGCCGAGCCCGATTCCGCGGCGAAATATGTGCTGCACGGTTGGACGCCGGAATTGCCCTTTCTTACGCGAAAGGACTGCTTCACGGCTTTTGGCAGCTGCTTTGCCGCCCATCTGACGAAGTTCCTGCGAGCCCATCGGTATCAGGTCGGCTCCCCCGAATGGAACACCGACAGCTACATCATGACCTACGGAGCGGGGATCAATAACACCTTTGCGATCCGCCAGCAGCTCGAATGGGCACTGGAGAACCGCACGTTTCAGGAATCGCTCTGGTACGACCAGGATCGCAGACTCGTCCCGCCCGACGTCGATGCCCAGCTGGCGACTCGCGAAATTCTGAAGTCGACCTCCGTGTTCATCTTCACGCTGGGGCTCTCCGAGATCTGGTACAGTCGCGAAACGGGCGAAGTCTTCTGGCGGGCGATTCCGCAGGATGTGTTCGATCCGTCCCGCCACGGGTTCCGCGTCAGCACCTGTGCGGAAAACGCTGCCAATCTGGAAGCAATCTATCAGCTCGTGCGGCACCATCGTCCCGATGCGACCATCATCTTCACGCTTTCGCCAGTGCCGCTCGTGGCAACATTTCGTCCCGTCTCCTGCATCACGGCGAATTCGGAGTCGAAAGCCATTCTGCGAGCGAGCCTCGGCGAAGTTGTTCGCAGCCACTCCCGCGACAATCGCCTCTTCTACTTCCCGTCCTACGAACTGGTCAAAGAGTATTTCACCGATCCGTACGAACAGGACAACCGCCACGTCCAACCCGAGATTGTCGAGCAGGTCATGAATCTGTTTGCCCAACACTATCTCGCCGATTTCTGATCGACGCCTTTTGAGTTTCACATCGATCTCGCGCCGGGCAGCCGCGTCCACAGACGTCGCCGATGATTGCCGCGCGATGATGAGTCCCGCGAATCGAGCCGAATTGTCGCAGTGTCTTGCGGCGTGAACTGCTTATAATGCCGTGGATAACAATTCGCGGTCTTTTCCGAACAGCAGTCCGACCCATGAACGCCGACCAGAGCTATCTCGATCCTCACGCCCGCATCCGGACCGCCACCGGCTATGTGGTGGCCTGTTCGCTGCTGTTTCTGTTCGTGGTTGTGGTGACCGTCCTCAGCGTTTTCGCGATGCCGGCTTCCAGCGAAAGTGGTCATATCCTTGTCGCTGAGTTCACCGGCACGGACGACGGCGAAGTCGGACCGGTTCAGATCGAGGACCAGTGGGAGTTCCGCTGGGAACATTCAGGCCATTTGAAGCGGATTACCTGGACTCGGGATGATGGCGAACAGGACATGTTTCTGGAGATGCCCGGCAAGCCGATTCGCGGGCATGGCGGCGTCAACTACGAGGAATGCGGGGAGTACCGATTCAAGGTCGAGGGGACCGGTCCGTGGAAGATTCAGGTTTACCAGTTCGTCGTCGAGTGACTGCGAAAAGCTGCCCGAATTGGCGTGCTGAATCTGTTCCGCGGCTCACTTCTGGTATACTCGCGGCATGAATTCCAAGCCCCCGATCCGCACCATTGTTCTGGCGCGCAGTCCCCACGAGCATGTTCGAACTGCCTGGGAGAAGCTGCAGCCGTGTCTGGCATCCCGTAGAGAGATCGAAGTTGTCGGCGTCGCGATGACTGAAGACCTCGAGCACAAGGAACTCGATGCCGAGTTGGCCATTGTGCTTGGTGGCGACGGATCGATTCTGCGAGCCTGTCGGCAATTCGGCGATCATCAGATTCCCATTCTGCCGATCAATCTGGGACGACTCGGTTTCCTCGCCGATCTTACGCTTGAGGATCTGCAGCGGCATCTCGATCTGATCGCCCGGCGGGAGTTCAAGATTGCCGAGATGCTGATGTTCGAGGCGATCATCCGCAAACAGGACGGATCCGAAGAACGGCATCTTGGTCTGAACGAACTGGCGATTCGCGTGGGGCACGCACCGCACATGTTCGATGTGCAGCTCTCGATCGACGGGGAAGCGGTCACGACCTACAGCGGCGATGGCCTGATTCTGGCCACGCCGATCGGTTCGACTGCCCATTCACTTTCAGCGGGCGGCCCGATTCTGCGACAGACGATTCGAGCGTTTGTGCTCACGCCGATCTGCCCGCATACGCTGACCATTCGCCCGATTGTCGACCGAGCCGACTGCTGCTACGAACTGACTTTGCCGGAACAGGACGAGAAAGTCCTGGCGGTCATCGACGGGCACATTCATCGTGAGTTCTGCCACGGCGATTCGATCACGTTCCGGGAAGCGGCGGCGAACTGCAAACTGGTCCGGTTCCCGAATCACAGCTACTACGAAACGCTCCATCGCAAGCTCGGCTGGGAAGGGCAGCTCTCGTACAAGACGTATCTGGAGCAGCACTAAATTCGTGAGCGCGACGAGTCTGGGGACTATTCTGTCGGTTTTTCGCGAATGGCAAAATCTCGTAATTGACGGTTCAAATCAGCAGTCGTATCCTCGTTATCAACGAAGGTTGATCGATACGTTGCCGTCGACGGAGCGGCTTAGACAGTGGATGTTGAATCCCGTTTCGGGACGAAGCAGCGTAGGCATGGAAGGGAACCGATAATGGACGATCATGCGTGGCAAGAGCATGCGAACCGCGTCGAACAGGCCATCCGGCAGATGACCGGCGGACTCATCCGGGGATTGCAGGTGTCGTCTCACGACAATTCCCTGGTGGTCACGGGCACGACCGATCGCTACTACCACAAACAGCTGGCAACGCGGGCTGCGATGCAGGCGGTGAATGACCAGACGTTGAAGAACGACATTGTCGTTTCTTCGCGATAACCGAGGCTCGGAACCGTCGCCTCCGCGGCGGGAATGCTACCTGGGTTCCGGTGACCGTGCAGAGTCAGCTGCCTCTTTTGGCGTGAACGCCTTCTCTTCGCCCCGGATGAGCCGGACGATGTTGCTGCGATGCCGGTAGATGATTAATCCCGGGACCAGCAGACTAAAAATCCCCAACGCCCAGTTCTCTCGCGTAAACGGGTGAGGCTTGAGTAGTAGCAGTTCGGCCACCGCAAAGGCCAGGGCGCCGAGCAGGGAACTGATCGAAACCGTTCTCCAGATCAGCATTGAAAGCGCAAACGTCCCCGCTGCGATCGCCGAAGCCAGTGGCGCCAGGACGAAAACGACTCCGAGCCCGGTGGCGACTCCTTTCCCCCCTTTGAACTTCAGGTAGCAGGGGAACATATGTCCGATGATTGTCGACGCGCCGACGATGGTCGCGCCATGCATCGAACCGAGTGTCGGCAAATCGGAAGCCAGCAGCAGTTTGGCGGCCAGAGTCGGCAGCAGGCCTTTCAGGGCATCGAGCACGAAAACCACGATGAACCATTTGAAGCCCATCACGCGACCAACGTTCGTGGCACCGATGTTTCCGCTCCCCACCGTGCGGATATCGATCTTTCCGAACACGCGGGCAACGAGCAGGCCGAACGGGATACTGCCGATGAGATAAGCCAACAGGCTCAGGACGAAAATCAACACAAAGCACTCGCAATTCAGGACTGAGACGCTCGACTGGAACGCAGACAAATGCCCGTTTGAAACTTCGCATCAACGGATGGGTTTGCGTCCGAGCGGACCAGCCGGCAAAATAGGATAAAGAGTTCCCCGCGAATATTCCCGGGACTCTCCGTGAAAATCAACACCGCTGCTCGAACTCTCCAGGGAGCGGCGAATCTTTTAAGCAGGGCCCGCCACATGACCTGTCGCCCTTTTTCGTGTTTGTCGCTTGCCAGCGCAATCTTCGCCTGCAGTCTCGTTTCGCCCGCCGTCGCGGAAGACCGGATCGACTTCAATCAGCAGATCCGTCCATTGCTTTCGGATCGCTGCTTCGCCTGTCATGGGCCTGACGCCGAACATCGGGAAGGAGGGTTCCGACTCGATGTGCAGGCCAGCGCCTTCGGTCCCGGCGACTCCGGCGATCCGATCATCGTCGCCGGTCATCCGGAACAGAGCGCGATGATCGAACGGATTACAACCGACGACACCAGTCTGCGGATGCCTCCTGAAGATGCTCCCCGCCCGCTGACTGACGACGAGATCGCTCTCCTCAAAAAATGGGTCGAGCAGGGAGCCGAGTGGCAGGATCACTGGTCGTACCGTCCACTCCAGCGCCCCGCTGTTCCCCAGCTGAGCAACTCGGAGCAGCCGTCTTCGCCAATCGATGCGTTCATTCTCAGGCGACTCGAACAGGAGACAATGTCTCCCTCCGGGGAAGCCGCCCGCGAGACGCTGATCCGTCGAGTCACGCTCGATCTGACCGGACTTCCTCCGACGCTGGAAGAGATCGATGCATTTCTTGCCGATGACAAACCCGATGCCTACGAGCGGCTCGTTGATCGACTGCTCGCTTCGCCACGCTTTGGCGAGCATCAGGCTCACTACTGGCTCGATGCCGTTCGCTACGGCGATACCCACGGTTTGCATCTCGACAACTACCGCGAAATGTGGCCGTATCGCGAATGGGTGATCAACGCCTTCAACCAGAATATGCCGTTCGATCAGTTTGTCCGCGAGCAACTCGCCGGCGATCTGCTGGAGAATCCGACGAGGGATCAACTCATCGCCAGTGGATACAATCGCTGTCACGTCACGACCAGTGAAGGTGGCTCGATTGCCGAAGAGGTCTATGTGCGGAATGTCGTGGAGCGGGTCAACAACTTCGGGACCGTTTTCATCGGCACGACCTTTGACTGCACGCGGTGTCACGATCACAAATTCGATCCGATTACGCAGCACGATTACTACTCGATGTTCGCGTACTTCAACAGCCTCGATGGCAACCCACTGGATGGGAACCGGAAAGATCACGCACCGGTCATTACGGTTCCGACCCCGGAACAGGAAGACCAGCTCAAAGAACTCGATCAGCAACTGGCCGGCATTCGCAAAGAGCTGAAGGACCAGGAGCCGAAGCTCGCTGAAGCTCAACTCGACTGGGAGCAGGCAGCGGCGTCCTCCGCGGAACAGCAGGACGACTGGATGGTTCTGGTGCCGGAAGAATACATTTCGCAGGGGAAAGCCGATCTTCAAGTCCTGCCGGACCTGTCCATTCTTGCGTCCGGAACCAATCCCTCTCGAGAGGTTTACGAGGTCGTCGCCACTATCGCCAACGGGCCCAAGAAATCGGTTCGCCTTGAGGGGCTGATTCATGAATCGCTCACCGCTGGGGGAGCAGGCCGCAGTCAGAACAGCAATGTCGTTCTCAGCGAGTTCGAACTGTACGTCTCCGAGGGAACAACGCCGGGCGAATGGAGACGCGTCCCCATCGATGCCGCTCGCGCCGATCACGAACAGTCCAATGGCGACTTCAAAATCGCGAACGCGATCGATGGCGAACCAGGAACTGGATGGGCAATTGAAGGGTTCAAGCTTCGAGAGAATCGCACTGCGGAATTCGTGGCCGCCGAACCCTTTGGAGCGAACGAGCCGTTCCGGGTAAAGATCGTGCTGCGGCACGAGTCGCCCTACGCCCAGCATCAGTTCGGTCGAGTGCGACTGTCGATCGCTGATTTCGATCCGATCGCCCGGAATGTTCCCGATGGAATTCGCAAGATTCTGCTGACGGAAACCGACAAACGGACCCCGGCTCAAACGGCGGAACTTCAGAAGCACTTTCGAGCCAACGTTGTTGATCTCCCAGATTACAAGCAGCTGCAGAGCCAGCTGACGGCGACAGAAAAGCAACGGAGCGAATTCGCCGAGACGATTCCGACGACGATGGTCTTCAAAGAGATGGACAAGCCGAAGCCGTCGTACCTGCTCAACCGTGGCGAGTACGATCAGAAGGGAGAGGAGGTCGAGCGTCGCACTCCGGAAGCGTTGCCATCGATGGATCCCCTCTGGCCGAATAACCGTCTGGGGCTGGCGCACTGGCTCGTCAGTGAAGAGAATCCGCTGACCGCTCGCGTGGCGGTCAATCGATTCTGGCAGCAGTTGTTCGGGATCGGTCTGGTCAAAACTTCCGAAGATTTCGGTGCGCAGGGAGAACGTCCGAGCCATCCGCAGCTGCTCGACTGGCTGGCGGTCGAGTTTCGCGAGTCAGGCTGGGATATGAAGCACATGGTTCGCCAGATGGTCCTGTCGAAAACGTACCGTCAGCGTTCTCATCTTCGTCAGGGCGATTTCGGTCGGGATCCGGAGAACCGGCTGCTGGCTCGGGGGCCGCGGTTTCGACTCGACGCCGAAGTTCTCCGCGACCAGGCGCTCTTTGTCTCGGGACTGCTTGTCGAAGAACTTGGCGGACCGAGTGTGAAGCCACCACAACCGGACGGACTCTGGTACGCCGTCGGCTATACGCGATCCAATACCGCTCGCTTCGTGGCCGACACCGAACCTGAGAAAACGCATCGTCGCACTCTCTACACGTTCATCAAGCGGACGTCTCCTCCGCCGCAACTTGCTACGTTCGACGGGCCATCGCGGGAATCGGGCTGCGTGCGTCGCGAGCGGACAAACACGCCGCTGCAGGTGCTCATGCTGTTCAACGATCCCCAGTTTTTGGAATGTGCTCGCGGTCTGGCTGAACGGGGCATGACTGAAGGTGGAAAAACGCCACAATCCGTAGGAACGTTTCTTTATCGCACATGTACAGGGTACGAACCGACCGAAAAAGAACTCGCTGTTCTGGTCTCCGGGTACGAGCAGGAAGTACAACATTTTCTCAATAACCCCGAGAAGGCACGGCAGTTGCTTCAGGAAATCAAGGTTCCGGTCGCGAAGGATTTGCCTGCGGAGGAACTGGCGGCGTGGACATTAACCGCGAACATTCTGCTGTCTCTGGATGTCGTAGTGACTAAGAATTAGGCAGTGCGTCCTGTTTTCTGACAGGGCAAACGGCCCTGCCAGAAAGTCGTGGGCGAATCTTCGGGCGGCAGTTATCAAGAAGAGCTGTTCAGAGGTCGCCCGGCCGCATATAATTCAGTAGATATCCCTACGTTCTTCAAGAGAAAGATTTGCTCATGAACGCCACGATGCCACAACCTGATCTTTCCAAGAAGTTTTACACGGTTGAGGAAGCAAACCGGGCTTTGCCGCTGGTCCGCGCCATCGTTCGGGACATTGTCGGACTGTATGGGGAAGTGAGAACCCGCCGGGAGCGGCTTTCGGCACTGGAACGCTCGCATATGGCCGTTCCGGAACGCTCGGATGCATTCAGCGAAGAAGTGGAAGATATGGAAAACTCGCTGCTCGAAGACTTCGAACAGCTGAAGGAATATGTCGACGAGCTGGGCAACCTGGGACTCGAACTGAAAGATCCGGAAACAGGGCTGGTCGATTTCCCGTCGATGCAGGAGGGGCAGGAAGTCCGGCTCTGCTGGCAGTACGGCGAAGATCGTGTCGGGCACGTTCACGATGTTGAACAGGGATTCGGAGATCGCCGGGCGATCTGACTGAGTCGGCAGAGTCCAGCAGATTCATTCGATATCAGAAAACGGCGTGGCGAACATTCGCCACGCTTTTTTATGCGCCATTCAAAGCGATCGCACCAGCAAGTGGTGTCGTACAAGATTGCTGGATTGGGGACGAAACATCAGGCCCAGCCTTTGGGGTGTAAACCGGACATCATGTTTCCAGGAGACATCATTTTGAATGGGCTATCAACAGAGCCTGTCTCGCAACGGGGTGGTGATCAATTCTGTTCTCTCCCTGCTTTCGGCTTTTCATTGAACCTGTAATCCGTAGAATATACAGATGGCTACGGGCCGACAGGACGACCTCGGAACATTCGCGGGCGAAAAGCAGCTTGATTTTATGTTTGGTGAACTCATACCGAGTGGCGGAGGAGATCCCATTCCGCTCTTGAAGCAGCGGTTGGTCGTCGGACGACGACCCACGTGCGACATCTGCCTGCCGTTCCCGAATGTCTCTTCGCAACATTGCGAGCTGGAATTCCGCAATGGATACTGGCACGTTCAGGATCTCAACAGCAGCAATGGCATCAAGATTAACGGTGTGAGAGAAGAGTCCCGCTTCCTCCATCCCGGCGATGAGCTGACGATTGCCAAGCACGCCTACGAAGTCGCGTATGAACCGGCAGCCGATGCACCGCCGCCCCCGGAGGAGAACAATCCGTTCTCCAAGAGCCTGCTTGAGAAAGCCGGGCTGATGTCGAAGAAGCGACGTCCCCGACCTTCGAGCAGTGGCGAGGAAGACCTTGTCGGCGACGCTCCCCGGGTGAACTTCAAGAAGAGGCCGAGACCGACCGACAACCCTGAAGACGACCAGATCCTCGGGTGGCTCGACGAAAGCTGACCGGCGGAGACTTCGTCAGAGTGGCATCGGTCGGTTGGACTGATCCGCATCACTCAGGAATGGGTTGAGATATCGCACCGCGCAAACGAAAAATTCGAGTCGACTTCAAGAAGAACCGCGGAAGGCGATCGCGCGCCGGTCATGAATTGCGGGAGGCGATCCGCCAGGATGATGTCGAACATCTGACCTCCGACGAACGCATCTCCGGCAAAGGGGGGCTGACGCGGCGGCGGACTGTGATTGCCGAAGAGAACGAAGACGGCGAACTGATCGCCAGTCTCGACGTCGATGAATCGGTCTGCCTCAAAGGGCGTGTCATCTCGATCGTCGGAGCGCACCAGTGCCGAGTCGAGACGTCGGATCATCGCATCTACGTGTGCGCGGTTCGCAAAGTCCTGCGGGAACTGGCTCAGGATTCGCGAAACACAATCGTCGCGGGCGATGTTGTCCTTTTCGAACCGCTGGGGGCTGAACAGGGCATGATTCAGCGAATCGAGCCCCGGACCAGCACGCTTTCCCGAGGGACGCAGCGAAATCAGCAACTGCTGGTCGTGAACGTCGACCTGGCGGTCATCGTCATCGCCGCGGTCTCGCCTCATTTCAAGCCGAGCCTGATCG
This sequence comes from Rubinisphaera margarita, assembly GCF_022267515.1. NCBI lineage: Bacteria > Pseudomonadati > Planctomycetota > Planctomycetia > Planctomycetales > Planctomycetaceae > Rubinisphaera > Rubinisphaera margarita. Next base: position 852,763 of record NZ_JAKFGB010000014.1, read on the forward strand.
ACAGATTTCTGATCAGTTGCGAAAAAGGCAATGTCACACCGGTGATCTGCATCAACAAGTGCGATCTGGTGGACCTGCGGGAGCTCATGCCGATCATCGGCCAGTATGCCAATCTGGGCTATCCGGTTCTGACAACGTCCGCGACCACAGGACAGGGAATCGATGATCTACGCGAGTTGATCGCCGGCAACCAGACCGTCTTCAGCGGACAAAGTGGCGTCGGAAAAACATCGCTGCTCAACTCCATTCAGTCCGGGCTCGGACTGAAAACGTCCAGCGTCTCCGACGATTCCGGTAAAGGACGACATACGACTCGCATGGCCATCCTTAAGCCGCTGGAATCAGGGGGCTGGGTGGTCGATACCCCGGGCATTCGACAGCTGCGACTCTGGGATTTGATGCGGGAGGAAACCGAAGGCTACTTCGTCGAGTTCCGTCCGTACGTCCGGTACTGCAAGTTTCCCGATTGCCTGCACGTCCATGGAGAGCAATGCGGCATCCGCTCCGCCGTAGCCGCCGGCCTGATCTCATCGCAGCGATATGACAGCTACGTCAAGATCCTGACCGACGACGAGTCGTAAGACCGGAGGAAATTCAAAATTCGACTGCAGGCGTTCGGCGCCCATGCGACTGCAGGAGAAGCACGATAATGCTCTATTCCTCCTCCCCGGGAGTGGGCTGATCACTCTGCCGGGTGGCGTCCTTCTGCTGATCCTGATCCTGCTTCTGCTTCCCCTGCTTCTTGTCGGACGGCTTCCTGTCCGTAGATTTTTCGCTGGCGTCGTCGGAAGCTTTCCGTTCAGGAGAGTCCGAGAGGTCTACTTTTTCGGGTCGTTGAGCAACGTTTCGAACCCAGATATTGCGGAAGCGGACCGGGTTGCCGTGATTCTGAAAATGGATTGGAAGCGCTTCCGGGTGTTTGTTGTACTTCGGCGGGACATGCCACGCGGTGGCTCCCTGGAGGGGGACATGGTTCTGGATCAGAACCCCATTGTGGAGCACGGTCAGATAGGCCGGGGATTTGACCGTGCGATCTTCATTGAAGCGGGGAGCGGTGAAGATGATGTCGTACGTCTGCCATTCTCCGGGCGGACGGCAGGCGTTGACGAGCGGCGGATACTGCTTGTAGATCGCGCCAGCCTGTCCGTCGAAGTAGGTTTCGTTCTGGTACGAATCGAGAATCTGAACCTCGTACTTCTCCATCAGATAAACGCCACTGTTGCCGCGGCCCTGGCCCTGACTGGTCACCTCAGCCGGGGCGGCCCATTCCAGATGAACCTGACAGTCGCCAAAGACTTCTTTCGTCGTCAGTCCCTGCTTTCCGCCGGCAATGATGGCTCCGTCCTTCACGGACCAGCCTTCGGTGCTGCGAAAGGCGGAGAGATCGTTGCCGTCGAACAGCACGATCGCGTCTTCAGGAGGCTGCTCCGGTCCACCCGGCGCAATGACGTCCGGCTCTTTCCAGTTGATTCCGCTCTTCCATTCCTTGACCAGCGTTGCACCGGTGCAGACAGCGACGGACAGAACAATCATCGCGAACGAAAGCAGTCGAGGCATGAGGAATCCTTTAAGTCCAAAGGGACGTTGAAGAGATGGCAAAGTCTCATTCTAAACCGTCGCTCCCGCATGGCAAACCCGCTCCGGAGTTCTTCAGCGGCTCTTCATTCTCCAGCAGCCCAGGGAGCACTCGCCTGTGGTGTTTTTCGAGTCAACGAGGGTTGAGTAGCGTTGCTTCGAGGAGAATCGTCTGCGACCCGTGCATTTCCGTGCCGCTGCACCGGCTGCCAAGATGCTCCGCGACCTGCATGATTGAGAGGTCACAATATGTCGACATTTGCGGAAAAAAGGGGAGCTCGCTACGACGACTCATGGAAGCGCGCCTCGATGCACTTCATGATGTTCTCCAGGTGCGACTCCACAACTTCGTAGTACGCCTTCCGGCCGTCCTTCTCGCTGGTCAGAAAGCCGGTCCGCTGCATCAGGCGGAGATGTTCGGAAGCCATGTGGCTGGGGATTTCGCAGGCCTCGGCCAGCTCGCCGACCGTGAACCGCCCCTGCAGCAACATCTGAATGATCCGCAGTCGATGCGGATGGGCTAATGTCTTGAGGCACTCCGCAGCCTTTTCCATGGCCGGCAGTGGTGTCAGGACCAGGTGTTCCGCATTCTCACTCATTGTCGATTCTCACTCCTAATTCCGTGTACGATCAATCGTATCGGAAACTGTCGACATCTCAAATGAGCAGACGTTAATTTTTCGATTTCTCAGGGACAAATTGTTCAGTTGTCTGGAAGAAAAAAAGGCCGCCGAGTCGAAACTCCGCGGCCTCTGGGTGGAGTGCTGGTCGGCGATTACAGATTAAAGTCCATATTGTTCTCGCCTTTGTCGACCGTGACGGACTGTCCGCTGGAGTCGGGCGAGCGGAACTTCTCAGGAATGATGGCTGACGAATCCGGGGCCTTGTATTGACCGGCGGCTATCTGGTCCATCAATCGATCAGGATCGGTTTCCGGAGCGGCATCAGATCCCTGGGCGACAAAGCCAACGTTGTAGGAACCGACGATTGCTCGCGGAAAGGTATAAGTACCGTCGTCCCGGACCTGAGCGGAGGTCGCCGCACCGGTGTCAGGGTTAATCATCGTCATCACAGTTCCGGCAGGAGCCGGTTTCCCCTGAAGAGTGACCATGCCGGACAGAGAGCCGTATTCCCGGGGATCACTGGCTCCACAACCCGTGGCGATCCCCGCAGCGGCAAGCAGGCAGAGCGAAATCATCATTCGGGACATCGGAAATCACTTCCTCGAATCTAGTACGTTTTTGAGCAGAGACAGATGGGGACTACGTCAGCTGGTTTCCAGACAGAGACCGAAAACAAATTCAACATTCGACTGCAGGCGTTTGCAGGAGCAAACTCAGCATGGCAGAGGATTGGCGCCGATGCGACTGCAGGAGAAGCATGAAAATGCTCTAGTATTCGCCGACCGGCTGACGGTCGTCACGCAGGGCGAGTCGTTTCAGGGTGACCAGATCGACGTTGTCGCTGATAAAGGCCACGTGCCCATCGAGCAGAACGACCTGCACTCCGCCCTTGTGTCCCGACATCAGCGGATTATTGGCTCCGTGATTCTCTGCGACACCGGGCAGGGGATACGTTTTGTTGTTCGGTGCGTAGCGAATTGTTGTCAGGTTGAATTCACGACGCCGGTTTGCATCGTGATGCGTTCCCATCATCCAGCCGTGTGGAAAGCTTCCGTCCACAGAACGCGGAGTTCCGGTGGAGTCGAACGCGAAGTCAGAGCATTCACCGACGACGATGATATTGGACGTCCCGTCGACTGCTTCGGCGAAACGTCGGGCCCGTCCGCCGGTCGCGACGGAAGTTTCTCCCGTGGACCCGCCACCGGCCGGTCCAACGAGCATGCCGCCCGTCGATTTGATCCCGGTGTCAAAGAATCCTGGGCCCGAACCGCCACTGTTGCAGCACTGGTTGTGATTGTTGCCGACAACCTTGGCCTGAATCGCCGAGATCGTCGCATCATCTGCGGCCCCGGAAATCCCCACATACGACGCACGCATTGAATTCGCGCACGTGGCCGTGACTCGCTGCGGCAGCGGGGAACTGGGGCAGAGGAAGACCGAGATCAGAGTTTGTCCGTCGGTGCCAAGATTAGTGCACTGTCCGCTGTAACCCGAGTTGGCGAGGCTGAAGTCGAATTTGTCGTAGAGCGCGCTCTGTTCGACATAGGGCAGGAGGGCGGGCATCCACGAGATTCCCCATCCATTGCGGCTGTGATTACCCATCGGCAGCACGCTGTAGGTGTCATGATAGTTATGGAGCGCCAGTCCGATCTGCTTCAGATTGTTTTTGCAGGAACTGCGTCTGGCCGCCTCGCGGGCCTGTTGGACGGCGGGGAGCAGCAACGCCACCAGAATGGCGATGATCGCGATAACAACAAGCAGCTCGATGAGCGTGAACGCCGATCGGCGTCGTGATTGGTTCAGGGGAATCATGTCGAGTTCCTTCCGAAAAGAAATGAATAAATCGCTACTCCGCGAGATTGAAATCGATGGGGGCGTCCTGTCCTGCGACGACTTCTGCTTTCAGACCGGACGTTTCCGCATTGTTATAAACAGCTGGAATCTCCGACTTGATCGCTTCGAGATCTTCCGTCGAATTGCTTTCGGGAATGGTCTGCTTGGAGATGGAGACCCGATGCTCGCCGGGGACAGCTCCGTCGCCCGTTTCGAAGGTCGTCAGGGTGTAAATCCCCTCGGCATCAGTTCTGCCAGTCGCCGGACGACCGCTGTCCGGATAAAACGTGACACTGGCATCGGCTACCGGAGTTCCATCGAGCGTGACCAGGCCGGTCACGGGAACGGTGGAGGGGCGGGAATCACCGCAGCCTGCCGTAAAGAGCAAGGTGGCCAGGCACAGACTGAACACAGAATATCTCATCTTCACTTCTTCAATCAGTTGCAGGTAAAAGAACGTCACTGGGGTGCAAAAAACCGGGTATCAGAATTCGCCGATGCTTTCGCCGCCCGAGATTGTCGCCAGACTTCGATAAAGGTCATTGTCAATGTTCTCGCCGACGAATCTGACCGAACCATCCACGAGTGTGAACTGGGCTCCGCCTTTGTGTTCGCTGGCGAAACTGTAGTTGCGGGGCCAGTCTCCGATTCCATATTTGTTGGGCGGATAGTAATAGTTCAGCGGAACACCGGCTGTTGCGGTCGTCGCGTTCGGGTTCCACCACCAGGTGTGATTGCTGCCACCCGGGAGTGCTTCGCCAATCGCCAGCGTATTGCTGGTCCCGTCGGTCACATCCTTCATGAGTGTGACTGGCGAGGCGGAGTGATAGCCCGTGCGACGACCGATTAAGCCGTTGGGACCATCCAGTCCGTTGGGCTGATTCGGGTTGCGGCGACAGGTCACACAGACTACGCCAGTGTGATCGCCCCAGTTCCAGTTGCTTCCTGCGACGGCTTTGTAGTTATTCACGCCGTACGACGTCCCGGCGGACGGAGCATTGGCGCGGTTGGGGAGCAGGCCATTCTGCTTGAGCGGATCCGACGGACAGAGATAGGTCGCGATCGCAGTCTGTGCGGCGGCGTTATTGCCGGCGTCGGCCAGGTCGACATCGAAATTGATCGTGTCATACAGCGGTCCCTGTTCCATGAAGGGCAGCACGTAGGCCATCCACGAGAATCCCTCCTGGGTCCCTTCATTGAAGTTATGGTTCACCGTCCAGTTGATCGGGAACATGCTGTGCGTGTCGTGGTAGTTATGAAGAGCCAGTCCGAGTTGTTTCAGATTGTTCTTGCAACTACTGCGACGAGCCGCTTCCCGGGCCTGCTGGACGGCCGGGAGAAGCAGGGCGACCAGAATCGCAATAATCGCGATCACGACGAGAAGTTCGATAAGTGTAAACGCAGAACGACGGGGCAAAGCAGGACCATGTCTCATGGAAATTTCCTCTGCTGTGAAAGGACAATTTCGATGAATCAAGGCAAAAGGGAAGCGCTCCGATCCAATTCCCGGATCAGGTGGTATGAGCGACGCACTGAAGTGCGGCTATGGGAGTGGCGGAGAATCTCTTTCGACTTAAAACATCTAAAACCATGATGTTTCAGGAAGGAGCCCCGCGAACGGGTGCCATCCGGTCCTCACGGGTGGGAGTCCACTGCCGTGTGGTAGAAACAACAACGTAAAATCAAAGGAAGAAAATGACCGAAGCCAGATTGATTAAAGTGCTGTTGTGATTCGTGGCGAGCGGCCGCCCACAGCTGTTAAAAGATCAGCAATGTGTTGTGGGACCCCACGCCTTGATCCCTTGAAAATGACATAACTCCCTATTTATGTCAACTGCTGCTTATGCGTTTTCAGCGGAATTCGTCAGTTCTCCGCAGTCCCGGTTTCAGAGGCTGGCTCCGTGGTCTCGGCTTCAGGTGCCTGATCCGTGATCGCGTTCTCCAGAATCCTGATGACCTGATCCTCCTTGAGGATTTCGTTGAGCGAGCGGTTCCCGTTCTTCTGTTCGGCTCGCAGCCACAGATCTTTGGACTGCAGGGTGTCAAAGTCGGGAATCAGGTAGCGGGTCTTCCGCGACTGGCCACTGACCAGGCCGGTCATATTGCGGGTGAGACGACGTCGGCCGCGGATGAGCAGATTGCAGCGGAAGTCGATGACTTCTGCCGGACTGGTCTCGTTGGTGACGATCTGCTCAACCATCACGCCGCCATCCGGCAGTCGAGTCAACTGGATGTCCATGTGCACGTCGCCGGTGCCGACCTGATAGTCCCGATAGACGCGGAAGGGGAAGCTGAGACCAGATCCGCCAAGATCGAACTCGAAGGCGAGCATCTGTTCGCCAATCGCCGCCTGGGAGGGAAGTTTGATCGTGAGCGGAATCTCGATCTGTTCTTCGCGACCGGCGCCGACCGTTACCTTTTGCGGCTGGATGTCCCAGCCATAACTCGAAATGACTGACATCGTCCCCTGAACATTCCAGGGAAACGTGTTCGTCAGTTTCAGGGTATCTTCGTGTTCGGCCGAAGAGCTGGCAATCTGCCCCTTATCGAACGACGCGTTCATCCGCCAGCGGGCGAGTTCGAGAGAGCAGCCTGTCAGGATGGTCGGCACCGAGGTCACTTTGATCGTCTGCCTGCCGTGCTGCGGCGAACCGTGCATGCGGATCTGGTCGCCCCAGACATCGTTCCTGACAACGTCGTCGCCGAGATAGATTTCTTCTTCGACCGGCTCGTCATTCCAGACCACGATTGCCGCATCGTCCTTGCGGAGAAAGACATGGTTGGTACTGCGGTTCGGCATCTGAAAAGAGCCGACATACTGGCTATGGTTCAACGCCAGAGAGACCGTTCGCCAGGGGAGAAAGAGATCGGTCGGAGAGCCATCCGGATTGAGCAGACCATATTCCGGATCGAACACTTCATGAGCAAAGATGACATCGGCTCCGGTCCGTTTGGCATCGATCATGCGGCGGACAAGATTGTTGGCCCGATCATTCGGGTCACTGTCCTCGGTCCGACGATCAGCTTTGACCACGACCCAGGCTTCATAGCCTTTGTCCTGAATGTCACGGACGTTGTTCGTCATCGCCTCGAAACTCTGATCTTCGTCAAAGGTCAGCGTCAGAAAATTTCGGCTGATGGCGGTGTTGCTCGGCACGGCCGAGTCAACATTCCAGCGGACCCCGAGCTGGCGAATCTGTCCAATCCGCTGGAGCTCTTTGCGGATCGTTTCGACGGTTGCAATGAAATTGGGCATGCCGACAAAGCTCGAATCCCGATCGTCGCCAAGTTGCCAGCGGGTAACGGTTGGGGAATAGGTCGCCATGACCTGATTGGCAGCTTCCCTCCAGACGATGGGCGGCGCGGTGAACAGTTCGCTGATCCCGGTCCAGTCCTCGGCGAATTTGGCGCGGATGTCTGACGGAGGATCGACCAGCATTCCGATGGGAACAATGGACTGGTTGCGCAGTCCCGTCAGCAGGTGGCCCCGTTCGCTGGCCAGCTGCGGAGAACCATCACTCCAGACGGGAGTCTTCACCCAGTTGATTCCGGACTCCCGTGTGATCGCCAGCATGTCTTCGGGCCCGATGCGATGCGGTGCACCAGAGAGGTTCCAGCCGAACTCGCCCGAGGTTGGCGAGGCTCCACGCAGGTTGAGTACCGCAAACGACGTGTATCGGCTGACGATCTCTTCTCCATTCCGTAACAGCATCGCTCGAACGCGATAATAACCCGGCGGATAAACGGGAAGTTCCCAGAGCGTTCGACCTCGCTTCTCATCCGTTTGGCCGGAAAGTTGGCCTTCGATCTTTGTGCTCGTCCGATCGATAATGGTGCCGTAGACGTCTTCCGATTGAAGTCTGAGTTCGTAGTCAAACTGCTGATCGGCGTGCTTTTCATCCAACCCGGTGGCGTACGACTCGATCGTGATCTCCGCCCGGGCCTGACGAAAATGTGTTTCGAAGTTGCTTGCCAGGTTGAGCCGTGGGAGTTTGCCGATGCGGATCTCGTCGAACCAGGCTGACCCGGAGATGTCATTCTGGCTGCTCGGAACCAGGTGACAGCCGATGACGACAAAGCAGACACTCTCGGCCGGCATGATAGGATCGAGCCTGAGTGACTGCCATTCTCCGTGGCTTCCCGACACCGGGGAGGACAGGACGCGGTGAATTCGCTGCTTGCGATGATTGAGAAACGAGAACGACACGATGGCCGCACTGTGCCTCAAGCCCTGCGTGCGAATCGAAGCGCTCATCAGGTAGGAGTGCTCCGCATCAACAGGTAACGGCGGCGAATAGTAGGCGGCACTGCTGCCGTTGGCGTCGATCCGCAAACTTCGACTGCCAGAATTGGCTCTGGCATAGTCGATCTCGGCATTCACGTAGCCACGGAATGCGGTTCCTTTGCGGCGAATCCAGTCGTCCGGTTGCCGATCGAAATCCCGGTCTTCTTCCCGCTCAAACGAGAAATTGGCGATCGGGATCGCGCCGTTCATTCGCTGGCTCGACGCGGGCGTCTTCTCGTCCACGGACGCTGCAAATCCGTTCTCACAGACGATGAGCGGCAGGAGCGCCAGACAGCAGGTCTGGAGCAGCAGCCAACAGATCGTTTGTGGGGAAGGAAGCTTCATCGTAACACTCTGGCCAGCCGGGGATTGAGCGTGGAGACCCGAACCGGCGTGGCGGTTTCCTTAAGAAGTGACTGTTTTCCTGATCTTCTCCTCTATAAAATCGTCGCATTCCGTGAGTCAGAATGGCCGAAGTCGAATCGAACCGGCTGTAACGATTGTGCCGATGTCGGGTTTTGTCGTGATCGATCCCTGTGATTCGTCAATGCGTCCGCGTCGAGTCCCGAACCTCCAGAATTCTCCGAAAACAGTTCATGTCGACCCGATTTTCCGTCAGCACCAGCTCTCTCGAAATGCCCCTGCGGCAGGCGATCCGTACTGCTGCCGAGATGAAGTTTTCGAGCATTCGCTGCGATGTCCGCACTGAGTTGAAGCCTCGAGAACTGACCCAGACCGGGCGACGAGAGTTTCTGCATCTGCTGAAGGAGTTCGATCTTCAGCTGGCCGCCCTGAATTTCACTGTGCGCCGGCCGTTCTATGAACAGGAGGAACTGGATGCCCGTGTGGCGGCGACACGGGAAGCACTCGAACTGGCCGGCCAGCTGAAAGTGCGGCATCTCTGCCTGCGAATCGGTGATATTCCCGAGCAGGACAGCCCGAACTTCGGCATCTTGCAACAGGCGATCGAGGATCTCACGCGGCATGGGAATCACGTTGGAGCCGTGCTCACGGTGATCCCGGTCGGACGCACGCTGGATGGGCTGCAGCAGTTTTTGTCGACGATCCGCTCCGGCCCCATTGCCGTGGACTTCGATCCGTCCCGGTTTCTGCTTGGCGGACAGGATCCCGTTCAGGCGTTGCGGAATCTGCATCAGTATGTGGAACAGTTTACGGCTCGGGACGCGACTCGCGACTTCGCCGGCGGCGGAGAAGAAGTTCCGCTGGGCCGGGGGGAAGTTGTCTGGGATCAAACGCTCGCCACGCTTTCGGAAGTCGGCTATCGCGGCCCGATCCACGTCCAGCGGACGACCGGCTCCAATCGCCTGAAGGATTTGGCAAACGCCGTCGCTTACCTGACTCGCGTCAGTGGAGAAATCTGGTAGCACGTGGCCCCGGCTGAGCATCGTTGTGGAATTGCAGTTTCTGCAATTCCATTCTGGCGTTGACGATTTTCGTGCCATCGTCAAACCTTCGCACCCCCTCCTTTCCTCCTCAGCGAAGTGCCTGTTCCCGCACGTGCTCTCATTTTCGTCGTCATCCAGCCCTCTGTGTGCCGCCCATGAGAAGTCGTATTCCTCTCCTTGCGCTGACCGTATTGATCTCGGTTCCGTTTTTCCACGGCTGCCAGCAGTTCGATGAAAGCGGCGAAACGATGAGTCTGGCGCCGTCCCGCGATCGCAAGTCGAAATCGTACGACATTGTGCGGGTTTTCTACGGGACCAATCGAACAGCTACCGGCGATTCCCGCTGGAATCGGTACTACGGAAATGAACCGGGCGAACTGGAGTACGGCGTTTGCGAAGTCAGCATTCCGCGATCGCACCGGTACGGCGAGATTGAACGTCCCAGCATCTGGCGACTTGAATTCGAGGAATCCGCCGATAAGCACATCCTGCTTCAGAATATCGAACCCCGGTCCGAGGCCGACTTCGTCACCGAACTTCAGCACGACGTCGGGCGTTCCCCACTTCGCGAAGCCTTTGTCTTCATTCACGGCTACAACGTGACTTTCGCCCAGGCGAGTTATCGGGCCGCTCAGATGGCGCACGACCTGCGATTCTCCGGGCCGCCCATTCTCTACAGCTGGCCCTCGCGTGGAGAGCTCTCGGGCTACGTAGCCGATCTGAGCGCCGCCGACGGTTCAACACAGCACCTGAAGACATTCCTGGAAAGGGTGGCCCGCGATTCCGGAGCGGACCGCATTCATCTGATCGCCCACAGCATGGGCAATCGGGTGACGACCGAGGTTCTCAGTAAACTGGCCGATGAAGGGGCCTGGAACCGCATTCCGCGCTTCAACCAGATCATCCTTGCCGCTCCTGATGTCGATGCCAGCACCTTCAAGCAGGAGATCGCTCCCCGGATCGTTCAGGGCGGAGAGCGGGTCACGATTTACGCCTCGGCTCATGATCGAGCATTGCAGGCTTCGCGACTTGTTCATCGCAGCTGTCGCCTGGGGCAGGGGGGTGAGAATCTCACAACCTTCCCCGAGTTGAGCATGATTGAAATGGTCGATGCCACCGGAGTGGACTTCTCGTTCTTTGAACTGGGACACGCCGAGTATGGAGACGCCCTTCTGTCTGACGTGAAGCTGGCTCTTCGCGGCTATCAGGCCGAGCAACGGGGCCTCGAACCTCTTCCAGTCGGAGCCGCGTGGCGCGTGCCGCCGGCCAATCGCCGCCCCAAGCCTGAGTCGGAACCGGGTATCGTTGTCGTAGCGAAAATGGAGACCCCGGCCGAGGAGCCGGAGGTTGTCACGCCGACAGGCTTCTGGAGCTATCTGAAAAGCCTCTGGCCGTTCCAGTAGGGGCTGAGGTGCGGACGCGTACTGGGTACCGCCCGCAGAATGCGGTCTCTGTTTGCTGAGCTGCGGAATTCTCCTGGAGCCATACCACTACTGGAGTGGGGTCGGGCGATGGGTTATCCGAGGATTGGCGAGAGCCATCGGCGGGCGTCTTCCAGAGGCATTCCGATGCGATCGGCGTAGCTGACGAGCTGTTCTTCGGTGATCTGTGTAACCGAGAAGTACCGGGAAGCCGGATGGGCGAAGTACAACCCGCTCACTGAAGAAGCCGGCCACATCGCCAGCGAGTCCGTCAGAGTGATGCCGGTGTTCTCGGTGGCATCGAGCAGCTCGAACAGCCGCGTTTTCGGCGTGTGGTCTGGACAGGCGGGATACCCGAAGGCGGGGCGAATGCCGCGATACTTTTCGGCGATGAGCTGCTCGTGATCGAGGCTCTCCTCCCGGCCGTAACCCCAGTCGCAGCGGGCGACCGCATGCAGAGCTTCGGCAAACGCTTCGGCCAGACGGTCGGCGAGCGCTTTCAGCATTATTGACTGATAATCATCGTGCTGAGCTTCGAACCGGGCCAGTTGCTCTTCAATATTGATCCCGGTCGTCACTGCGAAGGCTCCGAGGTAATCGAGCCGGCCGGAGTCGACCGGCGCGATGTAATCGGACAGGGCGCGGAATTCCGTCTGGCCCTTGCGTTCCCATTGCTGACGGAGCATCGGAAACCGCATGATCTCCTTGCGTTCCGCCACAGCCGTGGGATCGTAGACGATGATGTCGTCTCCCTCGGAATTCGCCGGCCAGAACCCATAGACGCCATTCGCGGTCAACCACTTCTCGGCAATGATCCGATCAAGCATCTCGTTCGCTTCATCAAACAGTTTGCGGGCTTCTGTCCCGACGACACTGTCGTGAAGAATCTTCGGGTATTTCCCGTGAAGGGACCACGTCTGAAAGAACGGCGACCAGTCGATGTATGGACGGACCTTTTCGAGCGGATAATCCGGAAGTTGCTTCAAGCCGAGGAACTCCGGAGTTGGGATGTCGACTTCGGTCCAGTCGGTGGCAAAGCGGCGCTTGCAGGCATCCTCGTAGGAAGCGAGCTTGCGTTCCTGCAGCTTGCCATACGTATTGCGGTCCCGCTCCTGGGCGGCCCGATTCTTTTCTTCGAAGGCTTTGCAGCGTTCCGAATCGATCAGCGATTCGACCACCGGAACCGACAACGAGGCATCGCCGACATGAGCGACGATCTGGCTGTAGTTCGGGGCGATTTTGACCGCGGTGTGCTTGGCCGATGTCGTTGCTCCGCCGATCAGCAGCGGTGTCTTCATGCCGCGACGTTCCATTTCCTTCGCGACACTGACCATTTCGTCCAGCGAGGGCGTAATCAGTCCGGACAGTCCGATGACATCGGCTCCGATCTCGACCGCTTTGTCGAGAATCTTGTCGCCGGGAACCATTACGCCCAGGTCGACCACCTCGAAGTTATTACAGCGAAGCACGACCCCGACGATGTTCTTGCCGATATCGTGGACATCCCCTTTGACAGTGGCGATCAGAAAGACGCCCCGGGACGTTGCTCCCGACTCGGCTTTCTCCGCTTCCATGTACGGTGTGAGATACGCGACTGACTTCTTCATCACGCGGGCCGACTTCACGACCTGCGGCAGGAACATCTTTCCCGCCCCAAACAGTTCGCCGACGACGCTCATGCCGTCCATCAATGGGCCCTGAATCACTTCCAGCGGGCGGCCGTACTTCTGTCGGGCTTCTTCGGTGTCTTCGTCGACGTAATCGGTGATTCCCTTCAGCAGAGAATGAGCGAGCCGCTCTTCGACGGTGCCGTTTCTCCACTCGGCGGCTTTCTTCTCCGTGGTTCCACTCTTTTGCTCTTTGATCTTCTCGGCGTATTCGATCAACCGCTCGGTGGCATCGTCCCGGCGGTTCAGAAGGACGTCCTCAATATAGACGAGCAGTTCCTTGTCGATCTCTTCGTAAACTTCCAGCTGGCTGGCGTTCACGATTCCCATGTCGAGGCCGGCGTTGATCGCGTGGTACAGGAACGCCGCGTTCATCGCTTCCCGAACGACATCGTTGCCGCGGAAGGAGAACGAAACGTTGCTCACGCCGCCGGACGTCTTCGCGCCGGGACATTCCTGCTTGATCCGCCGGACCGCTTCGAAGAACTCGACCGCGTAGTTGTTATGCTCGTCCATCCCCGTGGCGACGGTGAGGATGTTGGGATCGAAGATGATATCTTCCGGCGGGAAGCCGACTTCTTCGGTCAACAATTTGTAGGCCCGCTTGCAGATTTCGACTTTGCGGTCGGCGGTGTCGGCCTGCCCCTGCTCGTCGAATGCCATCACCACGACGGCTGCGCCGTACTTGCGAATGAGTCGGGCCTGTTCGAGGAAACGGTCGACGTTGTCTTTGATGCTGATCGAGTTGACGATCGGCTTACCCTGGACGCACTTGAGGCCCGTCTCGATGACGTCCCAGTTCGACGAGTCGATCATGATCGGCACCGGGATGTCGCCGTCATCGCTGATCAGCCACAGGAACTTTTCCATGCAGGCGGCTGAGTCGAGCAGACCTTCGTCCATGTTGATGTCGATGATGTTCGCGCCACCCTCGACCTGCTCGCGGGCCACACTGAGCGCTTCGTCGTAGTTCTCGTCGCGGATCAGTCGGGCGAACTTGCGCGAACCGGTGACGTTGGTCCGTTCGCCGATCATCAGGAAATTCGAATCGGTTCGCAGTTCGCAGCGTTCGAGCCCCGCATACGATGAAAGTGTGCCGATCCCCTGTGTAATGCGAGGTTTCAGCCCCCTGGTTTGCTCACCGATCTTGTGGATGTATTCCGGCGTGGTCCCGCAACAGCCGCCGACGAGATTGACCCAGCCGTTCTCGGCATAGGCGCGAAGTGTCTCCGCGACCTCACTGGGGTTGGAATCGAATCCGCCCATTCCGTCCGGCATCCCGGCATTGGGATAACAGCTGATGGGACAGCTGGCGAGCTTCGACATCGCCTCGACATAGGGCCGCATCTGTTTGGGGCCGATTGCGCAGTTCAGCCCGATGCTGAAGAGCGGGAAGTGAGCGACCGAGGTGTAGAACGCTTCGACCGTCTGAGCCGTCAATGAGCGACCGGTGTCGAAAATTGTTCCTGAGACCATCACCGGCAGCGTGATGCCCCGTTCCTCGAACACCTGACGAATGGCGAACAGACACGACTTCATGTTGAGCGTGTCGAACGAAGTTTCCGGCAGCAGGATGTCGGCTCCGCCATCGATCAGACCGCGAACCTGTTCGGCGTAAGATTCGACCATCTGATCGAACGTGACGGGCCGTGTTCCTGGATTGTCGGCGTTCATGGACAGCAGGAACTTCGTCGGGCCGATGCTTCCGGCCACGAACCGCGGCTTGTCGGGATTCTTGCGCGTGAATTCGTCGCAGGCCTGCCGGGCGAGTTTCGCCGACGCGGCATTGATCTCGTGCGTGAGATGTCCCAGGCCGTATTCATCCTGATTGAGGATGTTGGCGTTAAACGAGTTCGTCTCGATGATATCGGAACCGGCATCGAGATAGCGGCGATGGATATCGAGAATCATCTCCGGCTGCGTCAGGCAGAGAATATCCGTCGCGTTCTTCAGATCGGTCGGATGATTCCTGAACCGCTCGCCCCGGAAATCGGCTTCGGTCGGCTTGGAATCGAGGATCAGCGCCCCCATCGAACCATCGAGCAGAAGAATCCGATCTTCGAGAAGGTTGTTGAGCAGGTCGTGCGTCGAATTGATACTCGTTGAAATCATAAGAGGATCAGCAACTCCGTAGGGGTTCGTCGATCGCGGTTTTGCGCCGGCGGGGCCACTGCTGGCTGGTCCGGCAGTGGTGTTTCGTTCTCGATGCATCCGGATTGATGTTACGCCGGACCGATTTCGGATTGGCCGAAAGCGTATCGCGCTTCAGTGAGCCGGTCTGGTTCGTCTCTCGGAAAATGCAGCCCGTCGGAAACCACTCGCCCCCTTGGGGAAGAGGGCCACGGTGAGGGAGAAATGCGGGTTCCATGCTTCGCAGGCCGTTTATTCGAACCTGAAAAGGAACGTCGCTGGTTAATCGCCCCCTCATCCGCCCTTCGGACACCTTCTCCCCCTCAAGGGGCGAAGGCGCATTCTTCGATCGAAGAACCGTTTACCCGGGGATCATTTACCCCGTTCGCCGGACAGCACACGATAACGATTGCGGCTGCAGATGGAAACGGGTCTACAGCTTCAGCTCGGAGAGGATTCGCTGGCAGGCTTGCGACTTATTCAGCGCGTAAAAGTGAATCCCGGGCACCCCTTGATCCAGCAGCTCCTGACACTGTTCGACGGCATGTTGAACGCCGATTTCGAGTTGCGCCTCCGCATCGTCCTGGACGGCTTCCAGCTTGTGCGCGAGCCCTGCAGGGAAGTCTGAACCGCACATCGCCGAGATCCGGCGGATGCGGGCGAACTCTGTGATCGGCATGATTCCCGGCACCAGCGGGATTTTGCAGCCGGAAGCGTCGTAACGTTCCCGGAACCCGAAGAATCGGCTGTTGTCGAAGAACAATTGTGTGAAAGCAGCATCCGCCCCTGCGTCAATTTTTCGCTTCAGATTTTCCAGATCAAGATCGGCGGACAGGCACTCCGGGTGCTTCTCCGGATAAGCCGCCACGCCGATGCCCATTTCCGGATGATGCTCCCGGATCAAACTGACCAGCTCGTTGGCGTAGGTGAGCCCGCCTTCGGCTGGTTTGAACGTTTCCTCGCCCTTGGGGGCATCGCCCCGGAGAGCCATGATATTCTGAATGCCCGCTTTCGAGGCCGCCGTCAGCCAGTCGACGAGTTCCTCTTTTGAAGAACCGACGCAGGTGAAGTGAGCCGTCGTGGGGATGTCGTATCGCTCCTGAATCTGTTGACACAGATCGATGGTCCGAGTTCGCGTGCTGCCTCCGGCTCCATAGGTGCAGGAAATGAATGCGGGCTGGTGTTCCCGCAAAGTGTCCAGTGTTTCGATCAGCAGTTCGTCGCCGCGAGGAGTCTTCGGCGGGAAGATCTCAATCGAGATAACGGGCTTGGAGGACTGGAATAGCTGGGGGAGAGGAATCATACGGTCAACTCAGTGCGACGTTCCGCCGCATCTTGATGGTACTCAATGTTTTACCGACAACAGATTCGCGAAAAACCGGCGGGGAAAATCGCAAATCCGACTTGTTATGCCGACTGCGATCTTCTATCGTTACGCGGATTCAGAAAATTCTGGAAGAGTGTATCAATTCCTCGTGCTGAGACGAGAGACACGCCGGGCCAATCGTTGCGGTTTTGACAGTTTTCGACAAGTGATAGTCGCCCGCCCTTCTGAGAACAATGGCATTCCGTCGGACTCCACCCTGCTGGTGGTTGTCCTTTCCGAGATGCCCTGATTCCTTTCCGGGACGTCGAATGATCGTCGTTCCGCCCTCTGGACCTGATTTCTGACTGCCCATTTCCCGACAGGAACATTCCCTCATGTCAACAATCGAACTTCTTCCCTACAAGGTCAAGGATCTGGCCAAAGCTGAGGCTGGCCGCAAAGACATCTCACTGGCAGAAACCGAAATGCCAGGCCTGATGTCGCTCCGCCGCAAGTACGGGGAATCGAAGCCGCTGGCCGGGGCCCGCATTGCCGGTTGCCTCCACATGACCACCCAAACTGCCGTGCTCATCGAAACTCTGGTCGCCCTGGGCGCGGAAGTTCGCTGGTCGAGCTGCAACATCTTCTCGACACAGGATCACGCTGCCGCCGCCATCGCCGCTGCCGGGATTCCGGTCTTCGCCTGGAAGGGCATGAGCGAAGAAGAGTTCGACTGGTGTATCGAACAAACCCTGTTCTGGCCGGACGGCAAAGCTCTGAACATGATTCTGGACGACGGTGGCGACCTGACCGCCATGTGCCACAACAAGTACCCGGAACTGCTCAAGGACATCCGCGGGCTGACCGAAGAGACCACGACCGGCGTTCATCGTCTGCACCACATGCACAAGCAGGGCAAGCTCGGCGTGCCGGCCATCAATGTCAACGACTCGGTCACCAAGAGCAAGTTCGACAACCTCTACGGCTGCCGCGAATCGCTGGCAGACGGCATCAAGCGGGCGACCGACATCATGGTCGCTGGCAAGGTCGTTGTCGTCTGTGGTTTCGGCGATGTCGGCAAGGGCTGTGCGGACGCCATGGACGGGCTCGGTGCCCGCGTGATCGTGACCGAGATCGATCCGATCTGCGCTCTGCAGGCCGCGATGGAAGGTTTCGAAGTCACCACGATGGAAGACGCTGCCTCGCGCGGCGACATCTTCGTCACCACGACCGGCTGCTGCGATGTTATCCGTGGCGAGCACATGGACGTGATGAAGCACGAAGCTATCGTCTGCAACATCGGGCACTTCGATTCCGAAATTCAAATTGCTTATCTCAACAACCGCAAGGACATCGAGAAGCAGTCGATCAAGACTCCGGCAGACGAAGGTGGACCGGTTCACCGTTACGTCTACCCGGACGGCAAGGCCATCCTCGTGCTGGCGGAAGGTCGCCTGGTCAACCTGGGTTGTGCCACTGGCCACCCATCGTTCGTGATGTCCAACAGCTTCACCAATCAGGTGCTCGGCCAGATGGCTCTGTGGAGCGAAACCGACAAGTTCGAAGTCGGCGTCCACGTCCTGCCGAAGGAACTGGACGAGGAAGTTGCCCGCCTGCACCTGGATAAGCTCGGCGTGAAACTGACCAAGCTGACCAGCGATCAGGCTGAGTACCTCAACATTCCGGTTGAAGGTCCCTATAAGCCGGAATACTACCGCTACTAAGATGCGGACTGTGTAAATCGAACGAATGCCATGGCCACGCTCTTGCGTGGCCATGTGTCGTTTTTGGGGCATGAGGCCCGGCTTCTGGGGCACGCTTCGGTTCTGTGAAGGATGTGGGGCGAAAAACGATCTTCCCTGCCAGATCCGCTGGGGATCAGATACAATCACTCATCCACGGAAGAGACGCCGGATAACTTCTTCTGGAGTACGCGATGCGCATGATGACGAGATGGATGCTGGCTCTGGTTGGAGCAGGACTGTTCGGGCTGCCCGTCATGGCGGACGAAGCCGCCGTGGTCGACGAGAAGCCGAAAGGCCCCGAGGCCAGGTTCGGCGTCGCTCCTCCGGCCGAGGATTTCATTCCCGACGAACTGCAGGAACCGGTCTCGGAGGAAGAGATCAACGCTTCGATTAAGCGGGGCGTCGACTATCTCCTGGCCGATCAGAACGCAGACGGCTCCTGGGGCTCCGCGACCCGAACGAAGGGGCTCAACATCTACGCTCCGATTCCAGGGGCCCATCACGCCTTCCGGATGGGAACGACCGCGCTGGCTCTGGCCGCGCTGCTGGAACTGGAGCCGCAGTTTCCCGAGACGACCGAAGCGATCGATCTGGCCGAAGGCTTCATGATCGAGAAGCTCCCGTATCTCAGGCGAGCCGATCAGACCGCGATCTATAACGTCTGGGGCCACGCTTACGCCCTCATGGCACTCGCCCGGATGCATGATCGAAATGCCGACGATGAGAAGATGCAGTCGCAGATCGCCGATTTGATCAAGCAGCAGTTCGACATGCTGACCCGGTATGAATCCGTCGATGGGGGCTGGGGCTACTACGACTTCCGTTACGGAGCCAAGCGGCCTTCCAGCGATTCGATCAGCTTTGTCGCCGCGACCGTGTTGGTCGCGTTCAAAGAAGTGAGTGAGCGTGGGTTCGAACCGCCGGAAGCGGTGCGGAAACGAGCCATCGCCGCGATTGAACGTCAGCAGAAGAACGATTTCAGTTACCTTTATGGCGAGTATCTGAAGTACTCCCCGGTGCATCCGGTCAACCGCCCCGGCGGCAGTCTCGGTCGTTCACAGGCCTGCAACCTGGCGCTGCGGATCTGGGGCGATGAAGAGATCACCGATGAAGTTCTGAAAGAGTGGCTTGAACGGTTGATCGTTCGCAACGGCTGGCTCGATATTGGGCGTAAGCGTCCGATTCCGCATGAATCGTGGTTTGCTGTCGCCGGCTACTTCTATTACTACGGCCACTTCTATGGCTCGATGTGCCTGCAGGAACTGCCGCCAGAAGACCGGGCTCAGTTCGCTTATCCCCTTACGCGAATGATGCTCGAACGTCAGGAGAAAGACGGCTCCTGGTGGGACTATCCGCTCTACGATTACCACCAGCCGTACGGAACCGGGTTCGCACTGATGACGCTGAACCGGTATCGCGTGGAAGCCGAGACGGCGTCGGAGTAGTTACTGCTTGAACAACGCCCGCGTCCCTCTTTGTTCCCTCGCCCCCGTCGGGGGAGAGGGTTAGGGGGGAATGCGGGTGACCTGCTCCTTAGGCTGTATGATTCCACCCGAGTGGTCCGTCGCTGGGGGACTTGAGCGGGATGGAATTCCGCTGCGTCTGTGAGCTGCTTCCTGTGGCTTGGAATGTGGGATCTATTGGTCAGAGGGTTTTCTGCCACTCAACGACTGTCTCATTA